>CAJCBL010000247.1 GCA_903960515.1 uncultured Verrucomicrobiota bacterium | reverse complement strand
TTCACGCATGTGCGTGAACTGACCCAAGCGATAGAATCCTATATGACGGAACGTGATCTCAAGCCCAAGCGCTATGTTTGGAAGGCCCAAGGACAGGCCATACTCGAAAAAATCCACCGGGCTCGTGCCGCGGCGGCAAAATCTGCTTAATGATCACCCATATCGCGAACACTACACTAGCGTCCGTCGCTCTCCGTCTACAGGCCACCGTTCACCGTCTACGGCCCAGTACCTGCCGTCTACGGTCAGTGCCCCGGACGGGGCGGCGGGGGGACTGCCGCTGGCTTCGGGGTGGGCAGGGGCCGTACAGCAAGGGCGCGTTGCATCGCCTCGCGTAGCGACGGCGTGGTGAAGGGCTTTTGCACTATCCCGGCCAGCCGCTCATGGGCGAACTGCGCGTTGAGCTCGCCCGAACCGTGGCCGCTGATGAGCAGCACCGGAGTGTCGGGACGTAGGGAATGGATCGCGTGCAGGGTCTCCGCGCCGTCGCAGCGGGGCATCGATAGATCGAGCAGGACGGCCACGAAGAGCTCTGGGGTGGCGCGGAAACGCGTGAGCGCTTCCAGCCCGTCGGAGGCGGCTACGACATCGAAGCCGAGCCGGGTGAGCATGTGACCTAGCACATCGCGCACGGGGGCCTCGTCGTCGGCCACCAGTACAGTGCCGGTGCCCAGCCAGACCGGCATCGCGGCAGCGGCCAGCGCGGGTTCGAGGGAGGACGCCCCGGCCACGGGCAGCAGGATGGTGAAGGTGGTGCCCGAGCCCGGGGAGCTGGTGACGTCGAGGGCGCCATGGTGGCCGCGCACGATGCCCAACACCGCCGAAAGGCCCAGACCTCGCCCGGTGAATTTGGTGGTGAAGAAGGGATCGAAGATGCGCGCCAGGGTGTCGGGGTTCATGCCGCAGCCGGTGTCGCGCACGGTAAGTTCGAGGCTGTCGCCGGTGGGGTGGTCGGCCCCGGCGTGGAGGCGGTCCAGTTGCTCCCTGTTTCTGGTTACGCGAAGGATGGCCACGTTGATCGCGCCGGGGTGCGGGCCGAGAGCTTCGGAGGCGTTGAGCACGAGGTTCATCACCACCTGGCGCAACTGGGTGGCGTCGCCCATCACCAGCGGGAGGTCCTGGGGGATGTCGAGGGTGAGGTGGGCCTTCTTGTTGATCGAGAGATGCAGCAGGCGGGCGGTTTCCTCGACCAGCCTGCCCAAGGCGAGCGGGCGCACGACAAACTGGGCTTTGCCGGAGTAGGCGAGCATCTGCTGGCAGAGTTCGGCGGCGCGCAGGGCGGCGGTCTCGATCTGGCCAATACCGATATCGAGGGAGGACTCGGGGATGAGGTCCAGGCGGGCCAGGGAGGCGTTGCCCAGGATGCCGGTGAGCAGGTTGTTGAAATCGTGGGCGATGCCGCCGGCGAGCACACCGAGGCTCTCCAGTTTCTGAGTCTCCTGCAGCTTGTGCTCGAGTTCGGCGCGCTCGAGTTCGGACTGTTTGCGCTCCGAGACGTCGCGGGCGATGCCGAGGATGCCCGACGGGCGGCCCTCGGCGTCGAGGAAGCGGCCCATGGTGGAGTCGGTCCAAACGCGAGAGCCGTCGCGGCGGTAGTCGAGCCATTCGCCGTGCCATTCCTCGCCGCCAGCTACGCGGGCGAGCAGGGCTCGCGCTTCGCCGGCGGCCTCGGGGGGGAAGCGCAGGTAGAGGGGGCGGCCGAGGATCTCGCCGGCGGACCAGCCGAAGAGCTGTTCGGCGCCCTCGTTCCAGAAAGTCACGGTGCCGTCGAGTTCGGTGCAGATCACCGCATCGCGCAGCCGGGCGAGCAGCAGGGCGGCGCGGGCGGTGGTGGCCTCGGCGGCCTTGCGGGCGGAGATGTCGCGGATGTATCCGGTGATCAGTTCGCGGCCGCTGTCCACGAAGCGGTTGGCGGAGATCTCCACGGGGACAACACTGCCGTCGCCGCGCAGGTGGAGGGTTTCCGACAGGGAGGAGCCGGCGGTGAGGAGGCGCTCGCGCAGTTGCGCCGCCTCACTGGGGCCGAAGGTGGGGTCGCAGTCCTCAAGGGAGAGTTCCAGGAGCTCGCCGCGTGTGCGCATGAAGTGGCTGCAGCAGGCGTCGTTGACCCACACGAAACGGAAGCGCTGGTCGGGGTCGATCCAGTACACGGGGTCCTGGCTGGACTCGGCGCTGAACTTGAAAGCCGAGGCCTCGCGCTCGAGTTCACGCCGGCGATGAGCGCGGTCGACTCGGGCGGCGGCGATGCGCAGGCGCACCCGTAGCAGCGCTGGGGCGACCGGCTTGGTGAGATAGTCGTCGGCGCCGGCGTCGAGCACTGCGGTGAAGTCGGCGGGGTCCACCCGGCCGGTGCAGACCAAGATGTGCACATCGCGCCAGCGGGGGTCCTCGCGCAGTTGGCGGCAGAAGGTGAGGCCGTCTACGCCGGGCAGGCCCAGGTCTAGTAGCAGCAGGTCGGGCACGCTGCCGGTGGCGTGCAGGGCGGCCTCCTCGGCGTTGAAAAAGCAGGTAACTTGCCAGCCCTCGGCATCAAGCACCTTGGCGGCGATCCGGTTGGAGGCGGGATCGTCTTCCACGATCAGGCATCGGCGATGAGGGGCTGAGGTTGGCATGCGGATAGGTCCCTGACGTGAACAGCTGAAGGCCGCCACACAAGGGGTGAAGGCCCTATCGGCCCCAGCCCCTTCGGCTGAAGGGCAAAGATGGGGCGAAGCCCCCGGGAAACCGGCCGGCCGATGCGGTGAGCCGTGGGGGCGGGCATGGCAGCGCTCTCACGAGTGAAGGTGCTGGCGGCTGAAATACCGGGCCCGGCGAGAGGCGCTCAGCCCCGCGGCGAAGCGCGAGGAGGTGCTGGGCTAGGGGGCGGCGGCGGCGAAACTGGTCGCCAAACGGAGAAAGAGGCGGGGCGAGCCGGGCGCGAGGTTGGCGCGGAGCGTAAGCAGAGTGGTGTTGCCGCTTACAGTACTGGCGATTTCGGTGGTGAGCGCAGTGTTCGGGGAATCGCCGGACGGGCCGTAGGTGGAACCATCGGTCCAAACAACGAGATCGGTGCTTACCTGGACCCGGTAGATGAGGTCGGACGCGAGGCCCTGCCGGGCGAAGGTGAAGGTTGGGGCGGAGCTGCCGGCGGCGGTGCCCACCAGGGGCTGCGGCGCGGAGGAGGCGGAGAGCGGATCGCCGCCGAGGGCGTATTCGAGGATATTGGGCACCCCATCGGCGTCGGGGTCGGCGGCTGGCAGAGAGGTGGCCGGTTCGCCGGCTCCGAAACGGGTGCGGCGCCACGCGTCGTAGGGGGAGAGTTCGTCGGCGCCGATATCGAGGCGGGTGCCGGTGAGGCGGGCCAAGCGGTCGAGGTCGCTTTCGCCGGCGGCTGGCGCGGCGGTGGGGTCGCCGGCGTCGACGGCAGGTGAGTCGCTGCGTAGGTGGAGGTCGGCGGTGCCCACGAGCGAAGCGTTGCGCAAACGAGGGTCTACGAAGAGCGAGCGCGGGTCCTGGCCGGTGGCGGTTTTCCAGCCGGAGGCGCCGTCGAAGCCGGTGCGTGTGGTGTTTTTCCACTGCCATTGTGAGGCTGTGGGGCCGCCGGGGGCCCACCAGAGGTTCCAGTCGAACTGGTTGTCGGTGTTGGTGGCGCGGCCGTTGAGGGTGGCGGCAACGGGGTTGCTGCAGAGCAGTGCTTGCGCGCCGGCGACCACCAGGTTGTGGCGGAGGGTGTTGTGGGCGCACCAATGGCTGAACTGGATCTCGCCGTTGCCATCGCCGCGGGTGTCGTTGGCCCAAAGGGTGTTTGAGGCGACCAGGTTGTATTCGGAGCCGCCATTTTGGGGCTCAGAGCCGCCCAGGAAGATGCCGCCGATACGGTTGCCCCAGATGAGGTTGTTGCGGGCGGTGCAGTGGTCGGAGTTGCGGCCGGTGTGCTCGCTGGTGAGCTCCAGCCCGATGTCGTTCTGATAGCTGGTGTTGTTCTCGATGAGGATGTCGGTGCCTCCGTCCACGTAGATGCCTCCGGCGGCGGGGAGGTTGTTGTAGGCGGGATTGGCGGTGCTAGTGCACTCCCAGACGGTGTTGGCGCGGACTACGCCGCTGCGGGCGCGGTCTTGGGCGGGATCGGGGCAGGTGGCCTCGTAGCCGATGATGTCGATGCCGATGTTGGTGTTGTGGTGAATCCGGTTTCCGGTGATGCGGAAGCCGACGACATTGCCGTTGATGGTGAGCGTCTCGCTGTTGCCCGTGGAGCAGTGGTGAACCTCGTTGTCGGCCACGACCAGGCCGGTGATCGGGGCTACGGTGTCGCCATAGGCTACGAAGCCGAAGGCGTCGCCGTTGGCGAAGTGGTTGGCGATGTCGTGGATGTTGTTGCCGCGAATCTCGATGTCGCGGCAGGTGCCGTGCAGGTAGATGCCGCAGGGGACTTTTTTATGGTTGGTTGAACCGTCGTTGGCGCGGTAATTGGCGAGCTCGAAGCCGACAACGCGCAGGAAGCCGGCGGAGTTGATGGTGATCAGGCCGGTGGTGTCGTCGGGCGGAGTGAGCGAGGTGCCGTCGAGTCTCGGGTATTCGCCCGGATAGGCCGCGAAGGTTATGGGGCGGGCGGCATCGGTGCCGGAGCGGGTGAGCGTGACGCTCTGGGCGTAGGTGCCGCCGCGTACATACACGGTGTCGCCGCCGGTGAGGGCGGGGTGATCTGCGGCGCGCTGGAGGGTGCGCCATGGGGCGGCCTCGGAGCCGGCGGCGGAGTCGTTGCCGGCGGGGGCCACGAAGTAGGTGGCGGCGAAGGAAGGGAGGGTGCCCAGCAGGTGGACGAGGGCGAGGAGCGTGATCGGATGGCGGATTGGGGCTACGCGCATCCGGCAGTTTTGCTTACGACGCAGCGCGGGGTCGAGCCGCCAGGCAGCGTGTACCCGTAAAGCGGACTTGAAAATCAACCGCTGTGGCGGGCGGCTACCTTGGCCGCCACGGTGGCGAGGCGCTGGCGCAGCATCTTGGGGGCGAGCACCTCCACATGCTCACCCCAGCTCAGGACCCAGCGCTCGACCTCGGCGAGGCTGTCGAGCTGCAGGGTGAGGTCGAGGCCGCCGTCGCGCCGCTCGGCGAGTTCCTGGGAATCGTGCCAGAAGCGCTCGCGTACGAGCTGGGCGGCCCAGGAGTCGAAGCGCAGGCGCACGCTGTAGTCGCCGGTGCCGGCGATGATGCCGAAGCTGCCTCCGAGGTGCTCGCGGATGGAGAAGCCGGCGGCGCGGGGGAAGGTGCGGCTGGAGAGCTCGACTCCGGCGATACGCGGGAGGGCGAAGGTGCGCTTGGCGTCGCGCTCGAGGTCGTGGCCGATGAGATACCACTGGTTGTCCACGCAACACAGATGCCAGGGCTGGAGGCGGCGGCGGGCCGGCTTGGCGTCGCCAAGGCCGCGATAGTCGAAGGCGATCTCGCGGGTCTCCAGCACCGCTTGGCTGAGCTGGCGGAAGAGCTCGAGGTCGGCCTTGGCGGGCCCGGCGGCCTTGAAGGAGAACACATGGCGGGCGGCGCCCAGGGCGACGGTGACCGGGCCGTCGAGCTGCGCGGTGAGCTTGGCGAAGGCGTTGGTGAGCGGCGCCTCGAAGGCGGTGCCGGCGTATTGCTCCACCGCCTTCTGGGCTACCAGCAGCGCCACCAGTTCGCCCTCGGTCATGGTCACCAGCGGGAGGTTTTCGACCGGCTCGGAGTAGTAGTAGCCGTGGCGGGTCTCGTCGTAGGCGAGGGGCAGTTGCCAGCGGTCGCGCATGAACTCGAGGTCGCGCTGGATGGTCTTACTGGATACCTCGAAGTGCTCGGCCAGCGTGGAGCAGTTGGGGTGCTTGTCGAGCTGGAGCTGCTCGTGGATGTAGGTCATGCGCTCGTAGGGCGGGCGGGAGAGGCGTACGGGGACGGCGGCGGGCATGGCGGAGTGTTGCGGGGCAGGACGGCGGATGTCCAACCCTCTGCGCTAAAGTGGGCGCATGAATCCGCAAAGCTACTCCGCTGCCCGCGCCATCTTGGCCGCGTCGCCAGCCTCTGCCCACGCCTCCGCCTCCCTGGCGGGCGAGCGCGCCCGGCGGCGGTACCGCGCCTCCTCGCTCGGCCTTGGCTCCGATCCCATCCTTCGTGAGGAAACCTGCCTTACGTTCACCGCGCGGCTTTGGCTGCGCACCGCGCTGGTGGTGTGGGCGGGCTGGTTGGGGCTGCTGGGGCTGCTACTGGTGCGGGCGTAGGGGGCGAGTGGGTTGGCTGCGGCGAAGCGCCCGCCCGAAAAGGACGCCGTGGCGCCGGCCCCACCGCCAGCGGCCGAGCAGCGCCGCGCCACGCCACGCCGCGCCACCAGTGCCTACAAGGCTGCAGGATTCGTTCGCTGCTCGGAAGTGGCCGTAGGTGAGGACTTCAGACGAAGTCGGGCCACGAGTGCTCGAGGTGTTTGAGAATGGTGTCGATGTCGCCGCCCGTGGCGAAGGCGGTGGTGCGGGCGAGGGAATAGAGCGTCTCCGTGCTGTGGCCGTCCTTGCAGGCTACGGCCATGGCCTCGAAGGGCTTGAGGAGGCGCCCGCGGTCATGGAATTCCTTGGCCAAAGACCCCGCCTGTTCGATGGCCCGGCGGGTGGCCGGATCGTGGGCCTCGGGCACTGCGGCCTCCCCAAGGCTGCGATGCCAAGCGTCGCGCTTGTGGTCATGCATGCTCATCGGAGAGGCCCCATCGGTCTGCCGGCGGCGATCTGAAACCCCCGGTGCAGCGAGGCCAACGGCAGCCCAGGGCGTAGCCCCTAGGCGCAACCACGCTGTCCGATTGAAGGGGCGGGCCTTGCGCCAGTACCGGTTTGGTCGCGGGCGGTGCGCCGTGCCAGCGCTCTGCGTTGCGATGATTGCGGGGGCTACGCCCCTACACCACCGCTGAAGAACAGAGCAGAGGCTGTTGCTGCCGAACTGCCTGAACACTGCCTGGGCGGCGGCCGCCGGTTCGCGGAGTGCAGGCGGCCGCGGCGGCGTCGCGAACTTCTGGTGCCGAGCCGTCTAGCAGCGGCATTCTCAGCCCGAAAGCCGGCTGCGTTCAGTTCGTGGATGCAGTGCTCTACACTCCGACCGTTTGGGTTCACGGACGTGAACCCAAACGGTAGTAACTCAACGGCTGGAGGCCCCAGTGCGAAGCTTCGAAGGGCCGGCGCACGCGTGAAACAGCGAGGCTAGTGCAATCGGAGACGGGGTTTGCCCCAGACGACGATGAGCCACTGAAAGGCCCGGACCGCCCAAGTCGGGGTCAGTCGGCTAACCGGAGTTCGCCGGCTCGGGTGAGCACCATTGCCTGGTGATTGCCGACGATGAGCAACTCGCGGTTCCATCGGCGGGCGACGGGGGCGAAACTGAATCCGCTCTCGGTCTCGAAGGGGATGCGCTTGTATGGCTCGCAGGTGACAGCCCCCCCGGCACCGCTCGTGATGAGGTAGAGCATGCTCTCGCCGGACTGAAAATGTGAGGTGACCGCGACCAAGCCGAAGGGCATCGGGTAGAAACCCTTGGAGTTGCCCACCCGGAACTCGCGAACGAGTTCTCCCTTCACCATGTAGGCGATACGGCCGCCCCATTCGCCGTCGTCGTAACCGAGCAGATACCCATCGCCGAAGGCTTGGCCGTAGTCGGGCCTCGACGAGTGGGATGTCGAGGCTTTGGCGACCCGGTAGGCGCGCCAGAGCCAAGCGCGGTCCCAGGTACTGCCGGCGAAACAGGCGAGCCGGGGACCGAGAATCCGAAGCACCGTTCGCTCCGGCGGGTGCGCGTCGAATTCCCGAACGTGGCGATCGACGGCCATATCGCGGTCCCACTCGATATATTTCCGAGGGCGCTCGGGCTTCGGGAACCGGGTTTCGCCGGCGAGAACCCGGATGGACTCAGCCGCCAAGGCACGAATTGGCGGATACCAGTGGCCGGCGGCGAGGCGTTGTAGGGCGGGGATCGCCTCATGGGCACCAAGACGCACGAGTGCTTCGGCGGCGGCTCCGGAGAGGAGCCAGTCGTTGCTGTTCTCCAAAGCCAAGAGCAGCTGCGGGGTGGCTTCGGTGTAGCCGATGGCTCCGAGCAGGCGGGCGGCTTCTACTCGCAGTTCCCATTTATGGGAGTCGAGCAAGCGGACCACCTGAGGGCCGGCGGCGTGACCGGAATAGCCAAGACTGGAGAGTTCGCGCAGCGTATCCTCGAGCGAGCGCCAAACAGTGGGATACTCCGGCCCCAGCTCGAACTCGAGATCCGGGAGGAGGCGGGCGAGGGTTCCTTTCCCTTCGATCCGATCCGCTGCGACACCCGCTGCCGCAGCGATTGGGTCTGATTTGCTGCCGGCGATCCCGCGGAGGGATGGCACGGTCTCCGCGGCATTGTCGCCCAGCAGCCCGAGCAGTTCGAGGGCCGCAGTACGGTTGTGTGGAGGTACAGTGGAGTCGCGAGCGACCGCGAGACAGGTTGGGGCGATGGGAGGAGGTGGGAGCGAAGGATTGGGTTTGGCGTGCAGGATCGCGCATAGGGCGCGGTGAAGTTCCGGGGCGATGGGCTCAGGGCTCCGGTAGATCGCCGCGAGGGCTTCGTGCCCGCGCGGGCCAGTTGAGAGAACGGCCCAAGCGAGGTCGGTCGGCGCTCTGGATTTGCTCCGCTCGGCGAACACATACTCCTCCGCTTCCGGAGTCCCGATGGCATTGATGACGGGGAGCACTGGAAGGCCGCGACGATGGCCAGCGACCAAGGTTGCGAAATCTTCCGGTTTACCGAGGCGAGTGGATACCAGAATGGCCGCAGCGGCGTCGCGGACTTCTGGTGCCGAGCTGTCCAGCAGCGGCAGCACTTGGGCGTAACCGACTTCCCTATGCATGTTCAACTCGATGGAGAACTCATGGCTTTGCCTGCCATTCGCTATAGTTCGCCCCAGTGCCCGCCCGACGATGGTCGAGTCGAGGCGCTCCCAGTCCCATTCCACGCTGTCCTCGGTGTGCCAGAGGTAGGCCACGAAACCGGCGAAGATGGCGCCCCCGAGCAGGCCTAGGACGGCGAGCCGGCGGATGGGGTGGGGACCAAGCATGGGGCGAAAGCGTTGAGCTCGGGCGAGTCGATCACTTGGGTACACGGGCGTGTACTCAAGGGGAGCAGGCGGCAGCGGACGGGGCGCAGGTTGCGCAGCCTGGCGTGCCGCGGCAAGCACAGGAAATGCTTGATGCCGGTCAATGCCCGGGCCGCTCCGCGCAAAATATGCCCAGCCTTTCGCAACGTTTGACGAGCTTCGCAGGGCCTCGCTATGCAATACTGCTTCGTTAGTCGAACCGTCTGCCAACCAACCTCTCCACCACCGTGATCAAGCCTCTGCAACCGAAGTGCGTCGCCATGGACGCCAACGAAGCCGCAGCGTCGGTCGCCTATCGCCTCAATGAGGTGTTCGCGATCTACCCCATCACCCCCTCCTCGCCCATGGGCGAGCATTGTGACGAGTGGGCGGCCAAGAAGAAGACCAACCTCTGGGGCCAGGTGCCCGAGGTGATGGAGATGCAGTCGGAGGCCGGTGCCGCCGGTGCCGTGCACGGCGCCCTCCAGGCCGGTTCCCTCGCCAGCTCTTTCACCTGCTCGCAGGGACTGCTGCTGTATATCCCGAACATGTACAAGATCGCCGGCGAGCTGCATCCGTTTGTGCTGCACGTGACGGCCCGCGCGCTGGCCACCCACGCGCTGTCCATCTTCGGCGACCACGGCGACGTGATGGCCTGCCGCCAGACCGGCTTTGCGATGCTCTGCTCGAACACCCCGCAGGAGGCGCATGATTTCGCCGCCATCGCCAGCACCACCACCCTCGAAGGCCGCGTACCGTTCCTGCACTACTTCGACGGCTTCCGCACCTCCCACGAGATCCAGAAGGTCAACCTGCTCTCCGACGACGACCTGCGCAGCCTCCTGAGCGAGGAGGCGATATCCGCCCATCGTACCCGCGCCCTCACTCCGGACCGCCCCGCCATCCGCGGCACAGCGCAGAACCCCGACGTGTTCTTCCAGGCCCGCGAGGCCGCCAACGGCTTCTACGACCGCCTGCCCGCCCTGGTCCAAAAGAAGATGGACGAGTTCGGCGAGCTCACCGGCCGCAAGTACAAGCTCTTCGACTACTACGGCGACGCCCAGGCCGAGCGCGTGATCGTGATCATGGGCTCCGGCTTCGAGGCGGCCTGCGAGGCCGTCGACCATCTCAACAAAACCGGCGCCAAGGTGGGCGTGCTCTCCGTGCGTCTCTACCGGCCGTTCTCCATCGAGAACTTCCTGCAGGCACTGCCCTCCACCGTCAAAACGATCGCAGTGCTCGATCGCGTGAAGGAGGCCGGCGCCCCCGGCGAGCCGCTGTACATGGATGTCGTTACCGCGTTTGCGGAGTCCGACACCCGCAAGGTGTCCAAGATCATTGGAGGCCGCTACGGCCTGGGCTCCAAGGAGTTCACACCGGCCATGGTCATCGGCGTCTTCGACGAGCTCCCCAAGGCGAAGTCCAAGAAGCACTTCACCGTAGGTATCATCGACGACGTCACCCGCACCTCGCTGGACTACGACACCGAGCTCGACACCGAGATGGACGACGTAACCCGCTCGGTCTTCTTCGGCTTGGGCGCCGACGGCACCGTCTCGGCCAACAAGAACTCCATCAAGATCATCGGCGAGGAAACCGACTTCTTCGCCCAGGGCTACTTCGTGTACGACTCCAAGAAGTCGGGCGCGATGACCACCTCGCACCTGCGCTTCGGCCCCCGGCCGATCCGCTCGACGTATCTCATCCGTCAGGCCAACTTCGTGGCCTGCCACCAGTCCACCTTCGTGGACAAGGTGGACATGACCAGCATCGCGCGCCCCGGCGCCACCTTCCTGGTCAACTCCAGCGGCACGCCCCAGCAGGTCTGGGACAGCTTCCCGCTCGAGATGCAGGAGGCCGTAATCGCCAAGAAGCTCCAGGTCCACGCCATCGACGCCTTCAAGGTGGCCAAGGAGAGCGGCATGACCGGCCAGATCAACACCGTCATGCAGACCGCCTTCTTCGCCCTTGCCGGCATCCTGCCGCGCGAGGAGGCCATCGGCCAGATCAAGAAGGCCATCCAGAAGTCCTACGGCAAGAAGGGTGAGGAGATCGTCAAGAAGAACTGGATCGCCGTGGACAACTCCGTGGCCGCCCTGCACCAGGTGCCGGTGCCCGCCGCGCCCACCACCAAGCGCCGCCGCCCGCCGGTGGTTTCCGCCGATGCGCCCGACTTCGTCCAGCGCGTGACCGCCCGCATGATGGCCGGCGAAGGCGATCTGCTCCCCGTCTCCGCTTTCCCGATCGACGGCACCTTCCCCCTCTCCACCACCCGCTGGGAGAAGCGCAACCTCGCCCAGGACATCCCGGTATGGGATACCGCGCTGTGCATCCAGTGCAACAAGTGCGCCCTGGTCTGCCCGCATGCGGCCATCCGCACGAACTTCTACCCGAACAAGGCCCTCGAAGGCGCCCCGGAGACGTTCAAGACCGCCAAGTTCCGCTCCAACGAGAATCCGGACTGCGGATTCACCATCCAGGTGGCCCCGGAAGACTGCACCGGTTGCACCCTCTGCGCCCGCGTCTGTCCGGCCAAGGACAAGTCCAACCTCCAGAAGAAGGCGCTGATGATGCAGCCCCAGCCCGCGCTGCTCGAACAGGAGAAGCGCAACTGGGACTTCTTCCTGAAGCTCCCCAAGCCCGACCGCACCCTGCTCAAGCCCGACCTGAAGGGCTCGCAGTTCATGGAGCCGCTCTTCGAGTTCTCCGGCGCCTGCACCGGCTGCGGCGAGACTCCGTATGTGAAACTGCTCACGCAGTTCTACGGCGACCGCCTCCTGGTGGCCAACGCCACCGGCTGCACCTCCATCTACGGCGGCAACCTGCCCACCACCCCGTATTGCACCAACGCCGAGGGGCGCGGGCCGGCCTGGTCGAATTCGCTGTTTGAAGACAACGCCGAGTACGGCCTGGGCCTGCGCCTGGCCGCCGACCAGCTCGAGATCAAGGCCCAGCTTCTACTCACGTCCCTCGCCTCGCATGTAGGCGACGGTATCGTCGAGGCGCTCGCCAAGGCCGACCAGACCACCGAGGCCGGCATCGCCGAGGCCCGCCGCATCGTTGGCGCCCTCAAGCAGAAGCTCGCCACCGTCAACCAGCCCGAGGCCAAGACCCTCGTGCAGCTTGCCGACTACCTCGTAAAGAAGAGCGTGTGGGTGCTGGGCGGCGACGGTTGGGCCTATGATATCGGTTACGGCGGCGTCGACCACGTCCTCTCCACCGGCCGCAACGTCAACATCCTGGTGCTCGACACCGAGGTGTACTCCAACACCGGCGGCCAGAAGTCGAAGTCCACTCCGATGGGCGCCGTGGCGAAGTTCTCCGCCAACGGCAAGGACACCGCCAAGAAGGACATCGCCCTGATGGCGATGCAGTACGGCAACGTCTATGTAGCCCGCGTCGCCATGGGCGCCAAGGACTCGCAGACCATCCAGGCCTTCCGGGAGGCGGAGAGCTTCAACGGTCCGTCGCTGATCATCGCCTACAGCCATTGCATCGCGCACGGCTACTCGATGGTCAACGGCTTCGACCAGCAGAAGCTCGCCGTAGAGTCGGGCCACTGGCCGATGTTCCGCTACGACCCGCGCCGCCCCGCCCGCGGCGAGGCGGAGTTCGTGCTCGATTCGGGTGCGCCCAAGGTCGCCCTGTCCGAATACACCAAGAACGAGATCCGCTACCAGTTCCTCCATAAGGTGGACCCGGTGCGCGCTAAGATGCTCGGCGACAAAGCCCAGGCCAACATCTCCACCCGCTGGGCCGTGTACCAGCAGTTGGCCGACGCCGCCAAGGCCGCCGTTGCCCCCAAGGTGACGCCCCCCGCCGCCGCGTCCTGATCCCCCACCGGTTCAACTACGGTGCCGGAGCGCGCCCCGCGCTCACTCCGGCACCCTGAGCCTACCGCCTTACCGCCCCTCTGCTAGAAAATCGCCCGTCCTCCAACGCCCCGGCGACGGAGGAACCCCGATACTGGGAATTCGAAAACCCGAAACTCTGCCCGATCCCCCGCCCATCATGGCCCTCGACCTCTCCACCACCTACCTCGGCATCAAGCTCGCCAATCCCATCATGCCCGGCGCCTCGCCGCTGGTCGACAGCCTCGACCGCGTGAAGGCGATGCAGGACGCCGGCGCCTCCGCCATCGTGATGCACTCCCTCTTCGAGGAGCAGATCGACCGCGAGATGAAGGCCGAATACGTACACCTGCGCAGCCACGAGGACGTGTTCGCCGAGGCCGCCAACTTCTTCCCCGAGAGCGACGACTATGCGCTCGGGCCCCAGGAGTACCTCGCGCACATCCGCCGCATCAAGGAGACCTGCAAGCTCCCCGTCATCGCCTCGCTCAACGGCACACAGCTCGGAGGCTGGGTCGAATACGCCAACCTCATCCAGCAGGCCGGCGCCGACGCCCTCGAGCTCAACCTGTACTATCTGGCCACCGACGGCGCCATCTCCGGCGAGGAGGTCGAGACCGACGTGCTCGAGATCGTGCGCACAGTGAAGGCAGGAGTGAAGATTCCGGTGGCCGTGAAGCTCTCCCCGTTCTTCTCCTCCGTCAGCCACATGGCCAAGGAGATCGAGCTCAACGGCGCCGACGGCCTGGTGCTCTTCAACCGCTTCTACCAGCCCGACATCGACCTCGATGCCCTCGAAGTAGTGCCTAAGCTCGACCTCTCCTCGCCCGAGGAGCTGCGCCTGCGGCTGCGCTGGCTGGCGATCCTCTTCGGCCAGGTGAAGCTGCCGATGGCCTGCACCGGCGGTGTGCATTCCGCCCACGACGTGGTGAAGGCCATCCTGGCCGGCGCCAGTGTCGTGCAGGTGGTCTCCTCGCTGCTCAAGCAGAACCCCGCGCACATCCGCACGCTCCTCGCTGGCCTGGAACAGTGGATGCAGGAGAAGGAGTACTCCTCAGTCAGCCAGATGCGCGGCGCCCTCAGCCTGCAGAACTGCCCGGACCCGGCGGCCTTCGAGCGCGCCAACTACCTCAAGATCCTCCAGGTCTGGAAGACCTGAGCGGAGGGATCGACGAGAGCGTAGGCAGCAAAAATCAAGGCGTGGGCAGCGAGCGGCTCGATCCCCGCTGCCAACTCTTTTCCAAGGCCCGCCGGTCACCCGGCGGGCCTTTTGTTTGCCCGCAGCGGCGAGTTTCCTCCCCTCCTGCGGAATCACGCTCGGCGCTTTGGGCTGCAGATGGGGCGCAGCGCCGTAGTTGGAAATAGTTACCCCTTGGGGCGGGTGTCCCGCATAGCCCGGCAGCGGCGGCATCTTCCTGCGCTCTGGCCGGCCGCTGCGTTTCCCCCGTGAAGAGGCTGCCCTCTGCGATGGCCAGTGCGGTGTGGAGGCTGGCGGGTGCGAGGCGAGCAACTCTGGGACGCTGTGTGCTCACCGGGCGCCGGGGCTAAGTCCGGAGTTCACCGGCAGAGAACAGCGCCCCGCCCAGAACGATGGCCCGGGCCGTGGATATGCCGAAATAGGAGACGTTTTCACCGCGAACGGCGGATACGGTACTTGTCCGTGGAAGTTTGCGACGGCCTCGGGCCCGCAGCGGCCGACCGCTTCGGGTCTTGTCTTCCCCGCCCGGCAACATGGGCAATTCGAATTGGTGCAGGAGCGCAGGCCGCCCCGGCGAGGAGGCGAAGCCTTCCCTCAGCCAGGCGGCGACACTCGCTCTGGTCCCATGCTGCTCCCCCCGGCGCCTACGATGCTGCAGGCGGGAGTGAGCGGCTTCCAAGTAGAGCGGGCGGATGGGCCGTAGTAGGAGCAGCGCACTCACGGGGGCCGGGCGGGGTATTTACCCGATGGGCTCGAAATGCGCTGGAACCCGAGAGCCGGACACGCATGCTCGACTCCGTGGCCGGAATTCTCCTCATCGAAGACGACTCTGCAGCGCGCCATTTGTTGCGCGTGTTGCTGGAGCGTGAGTCGCACACTGTCTGGGAATCCGCTTCGCCGGACGAAGCCTGGGGGGTGCTGGCCGACGCCGCCGCGCCCGATCTGGCGATCGTGGATCTACGGCTGGGCGAGGCCAGCGGGATCGACCTGATGCGCCGCCTGCGGGCCGACGCGATCTGGGCGGCGCTGCCCGTGGTGATCTGTAGTGCCACCCCGGACCGGGACTCGGTGCTCAGCTCGGCCCAGTTGGGCGCAGCCGCCTTCCTCACAAAACCCTACGATGCAGTGCGTATCCGGGCTGCGGTGAGCAAGGCTCTGGGCACGCGGTGGATTCGTGCGCATTTCGAGGATCCGGCAAGCGTCACTCGCCGACTCAGCACGGACCGCGACCACATCGCACAGCAGGGAAAGACGTTTTTCGCCGAGATGCAGTCGGCCCTGAGGATGGTCGTGGAAACCGATGACGAGCGGAAGACCGCACTGCACCATCTCGCGGTGCTGCGCCGTACTGCGACCGACCTTGGGCTGCGCACGATCGATGTGGCGCTGGCTCAGTGGGAGAATTCGGGTGCCTCCCACGATGCCGTGCCGGAGCTCCTGCGGAGGTTGCCGGTGTTGGCTCGTTTGTTCGGCGCACTGAGCACGTAGCAGCGGCGCGGCGGCCCCCTGCAATCGCCCTGAGCTAGGGCCGGGGGCAGAGCGATAGAGCGCCCGTCGCCGACCAATCTTTGTGGTGGGTTCCGTGATCGCGATGCGAAGAGGGCCGGGGAACCGGCCGGGGCGAGGCGGAGCATTCGGTTGGCCGAATGCCGGCGGATCCATTTCCCCATCACCGGGGGTGATATTGGGCCGCTTACAGGGAGGCGGGGTAGCTCAAGTCGAGCGGGCCCGATTGCCAACCGGAGCGCACCAAAGCCGCCATGGTGGGTGGCTGCTACTGCGCATTACGCGGTCCGGGTTCCCAACCTCCGGCACTCCGTTTGCCGGGAATAGCGGGAGCAGCCCAAGGGCCTGCGCGACTTCGTAGTGGCAGCTTTGAAACCGCTCGTGGCTGAAGCGAGCAACGGTTCAGCCCTCGTGTGGATGAGGTTCAGATCCAGGCACCTGCAGAAAGACTCGCAGGGGCAGCGCCATCGGGGCCAAGGGCACAGCGAATTGTCCACCTAGGGAAACGCCAAGGGATCTAAATCCTGAATACTCCGGGCCACTCGGGTTCGGACTATTGAGCGCAGGATTCGGTTACCGCGAAAAAATAGGGCCCGGCGAAAACCCCTTAACGCCGGGCCCATTATTGTCTTCGTTTCGCCTCACGGCGGAACATCCATGTTACCCCAAACCCCGGATGAACGGGTCGCTCGGGTCTTAGCAGTGCCCATGCCAACGATGGAGACCGGAGCGAACGGGCAGGGGCGTTGCTCCTTTTCGCTCACGAGTGAAGAATGGTGGGGCTCCCTTGAGGCCGGTTTCCACCAAAGCCTCTCCGGTTCCCTCGGTAGCGTTGAAAGCGCGCCTGCCGGCAGGTCGTTTGGAGGCGCGGATAATGCGCCGGATCCACGCCGGGCTGGATCGTGGGCGGGGCCGAGGCCACAATCCAGCCATACCCCTGCGTTTCACCGCCCCCGTACCATGAATACCTTTCTTCACCGTAGGCAGTTCCTCCGCAACGTCGCACTCTCGGGCAGTGCCCTCGGCTTGTCCTCGCTGGTCCTCGGCACCGAGATGGGCGGACCGCCTGCGGCCCCGTTGGTGGCCGCGCCCGACGCCGACGCGGTGCGCCTAGGGAAGGTGAGGAACGCGATGCTCGCGATGCAGCGGCGAGTGTGGGAACAGGGTACGGCCGCCCAGGCCTTGCTCGAGCTCGGGGAGACGGACTGGGTGGTGTTGCTGGCCAAGGATGCCGTGGTCAACCAGCTCAGCGACGGCCGCCTTGGGCTCAATGAGGGCAATACCGCCGTGTGCGACCCGGCGGTGAACGGGGAGCCGGTGCTCTTCGCCGCGAAGGTCACGGGCGACCCCTCGCTGCAGAAGGCGGCCGAGCGCATGCTGGATTTCCTGCTGCAGAAGGCGCATCGTACCGGATCCGGCATTATCTACCACACCCTGTCCGAGAACCGGATATGGGTTGACGGGCTTTACATGATGCCGCCGTTTCTGGCCGCAGCCGGGCAGCACGCCGAGGCGATGAAGCAGATCGCCGGCTTCCGCAAGGCACTCCGGGATCCGGATACAAAGCTCTACTCGCACATCTGGGACGAGGACAAGCAGGCCTTCGAGCGCAAGGCGCTCTGGGCCGGCGGCAACGGCTGGGCCATGGCGGGCATGACGCGGGTGCTGCGCTCGCTGCCGGCCTCGATGGCCGCGGAGAGGGCCCAGCTCGTGGAGTGGATCCGCGAGTTGGTCGACGCCTCGCTCGCGTGGCGCCGGGCTTCCGGCCTCTTCCACGATGTGCTCAACGATCCCTCCACCTTTGAGGAGACCAACTTCGCCCAGATGCTCGCCTACACGCTCTACCGCGGGGTCGCCGGCGGATGGATGCCTCGATCGTACCTGCCCACGGCCGAGTCGCTGCGCGCCGCGGCGATCGGGAAGGTGGATGCATTTGGGATCGTGCAGGGAGTTTGCGGCGCGCCGTTCTTCAACAGTTCGGGCACCTCGACCGAGGGCCAGGCGTTTTACCTCCTGATGGAAGCCGCCCGGAGGGATTGGCAGGCGAAGGCAGCCTGATGAAATACCGCCTCCTGCCGATGCGGACAGGCTCGGCATCCTCCGAGGAATGTAATCCGGCCCAGAAGAATTAGTATTCGCAGCTTCAATCCGGCAGCGCGCACTCCGCAGGCCTCTGCCCCCGTGAAAATCGACAGCCCGCTCCTGTATGAAATCCCGAATCCTTGCCCCACTGGCAATCCTCCTTGGCGCTGCGCTCACCGCTCCTGCGGCCGAGCCCATCGCGCATCCCTTCGTGTGCACCGACTACACCCAGGGCGTCGTGTGCCGAGTTTCACGCGACGGCACGGTTGAGCGACTGGCCGAAGCTCCCTCGAGCAACGACCTGTGGGTGTTGCCCGGCGGCAACATCCTCTTTGTGACCGGGCACGGTGTGAAGGAACTCGTGCCCGGGCAGGGCGGGACCGGGGGAAGCGTCGTGTTCACCTATGAATCGAAGAGCTCCGTCTACGCCTGCCAGCGACTGGCCAACGGCAACACCTTCGTCGCCGAATGCGAGCTGGGGCGGTTGCTGGAGGTGTCGCCAAATGGCGAGATCGTGAAGGAGGTCCGGCTCCTGCCCGAGGGCAAGGAGGGCGGGCCGGCGTTCATGCGCAACGCCCGGGCGTTGCCAGACGGCAACTACCTTGTCGCGCACTATGGGCTGGGCGTGGTGCGCGAGTACGCTTCCACCGGCCTGCTGGTGCGAGAGATCCCGGCCTCCGGAGGGCCGCACAGCGCCGTGCGCCTGCCCGACGGCAACACACTCATCGCCGTTGCCGACGGCGACCGAAACCCGCGAGTGATCGAGGTCGACCCGGCCGGGAAGATCGTCTGGCAGTTCACTCAGCAGGATGTCCCCGGCCTGAAGCTCAGTTTCATGACTGGCCTACAGCGCTTGGCCAACGGGAACACTGTCATGACAAACTGGCTCGGCCACGGCCAGATCGGGCAGGGGCCGCACGTGATCGAGGTGACCCGCAGCAAGCGGGTCGAGTGGGCCTATGCCGACCACGCCGCATTCCGCACGATCTCCAGCATCGTGCTCCTGGATGCACCCGGCGACTGTACGAAGGGCGAGATCCTGCACTGAGCCGAGGCGATTCGAACCGGATGTTGGGGCGGGCCTTGCGTCCGGACCGGATCAACATGGGAGGTTGCCGCAGGCCTGACGAAAGACGAAGAGTTCAGAAGGCAGAGTGCGGAACCCGGAAGGCGGAGACGGGAGGGCGTCCCATTACCCGCCTGCCTGCGCGGGCCGCACGCAGACAGGCTGCTCGCTTCTCACAACTTCGGTTTGGGTTCTGCGCTCATCTTTCTGCGTTAGCGGAGCACCGTGGCGGCACTACACCGCCAACCTATCAGAGCGCTAATCGCGCCGGCTGGCACCGGAGTTTGGGCACGCTTCATCCCGCGGCAGATTGGTAGCGGCGTGCCGTAACCATGCATTCCTCCTGTGAATGTGAAAAGCGTTTTGGCCCGGACCGGGGGTAATTGGCGGTGTGGTTGGGCTTTGGTCCCGGTATCGGCCGAGCGGCTCTCGGAGCGCTGGGGCGGCTCCCAAATGGGGGCGCCGGTAGGGCGCCCCAACACCACCGGGTATTCCTCGCTTGCACCCTCCTGCGCGAGGCGCGCAATTGTCGAGTTTCCCTCCTCCCGATGTCCCAACCCACCTGCCCTGCCTGCACCCTCGACGATGTCC
Organism: uncultured Verrucomicrobiota bacterium; assembly: GCA_903960515.1. Lineage (GTDB taxonomy): Bacteria > Verrucomicrobiota > Verrucomicrobiia > Opitutales > Opitutaceae > CAJCBL01. The sequence goes on along the minus strand of CAJCBL010000247.1, from coordinate 35,329 downwards.
TCAGCCACTCCGACCATTGGGAGTGCGCCACCTGCGGCCATGAGTGGCCCAAGGAAGCCGCGCCCGTGGCGGCCCGCATTGTCAAGGACGCCCATGGCACCCCGCTGGCTGACGGCGACACCGTAGTGCTCATCAAGGACCTGAAGTTGCGCGGCGGTTCGGGGGTGCTCAAGGGAGGGACCAAGGCCAAGGGTATCCGACTGGTGGACGGCGACCATGAGATCGACTGCCGTATCGACGGTTCCGCCATGGCGCTGAAGGCATGCTTTGTGAAGAAGAGCGAGTAGGTGGCCGCGTGTAAGCGGCGCGCGGAAGTATCTCAGTTTCTGAATAATCCAGGAAGCCCCACTCAGCGTCGCTGAGCGGCTTCCGTACTGCGCACCAGCGCTCTTCCGTGCGGGGGCGAAGCACATCGGAGGCGAAGCGCTTCTGTTACGGCGGGTTCATGAGAAACTTCGTCCGCCCTCTCGGAACCTGAGAGGGCGACCATTCCGTCGAGAGTTTAGAGCCGAGCGACTGATCACCGAGCAAGACCTCGGAAGCACGACTGTTCCTGAGCCGATCACTGGTGGTGCGGCTCTCGCCACTCGACACTCGTCGGTGGTCTTCATCGTGCCGACTGAGTTGCGCGCGTTTGCCGGCCTCCCGCGTGCTCGGCGGTTGCGTTCCGCCCTCTCTGCTCGCACGCTGCCAATTCGGGCCTCGGGCCCGGCATCAATGTTCTCTCGAAGTCTGCAGCGTCTCAGTGTGGGTGTATTCTCGGCCTTGCGGCGCGGGGTGATCTGGTGCGGGGACTGGGTACGGGCCCGACCCGGCGTGGCGGCCTGGCTGTACGGGAAACAGGGATCCGACGCGGGCTACCGCGAGTTCAACGGCTGGTATTTCGCCCAGTTCGGCGAGCAGGAGAAGATGCTGGCCGACCGGCCCCGGATGGATTTCTACCACGCAGCGATCCAGCGCCATGTGCATCCGGGCGACCGTGTGATCGACCTGGGCACGGGCACCGGTATTCTCGCCGCCTTTGCCGCCCGCAAGGGAGCGGCCAAGGTCTACGCCATCGACCACTCCAAGATCCTCAAGCACGCGCGCCGCCTGGCCACCCACAACGGTATCGAGAAGGTCGAGTTCATCTCGACCCACAGCAGGGATTTCGCCCTGCGCGAGCGGGTCGATGTGATCCTCCACGAGCAGATGGGCGACTTCCTCTTCGACGAGGCGATGGTGCCCAACGTCATCGACCTGCGCGAGCGTGTGCTCAAACCGGGCGGGCGCATCGTGCCCTCGGTCTTCGAGTTCTACTGCGAGCCGATCAAGGTGAAGGACGAGCGCCGTATCCCCTTTATCTGGGAGCTCGACGTGCACGGATACAATTTCTCCTGCTTGGAGCGCAGTCGGCCGCAGGAAGCTCCCTACTACCGGCACAACAGTTGCGACCTTGGCGTGGTCGAGCACTTCCTCGGCAATCCCGCCCCCGCCCTCACCCTGGACCTGCAGACCCTCAATGAGGACGACCTGCCGCACGAGATTCGCCTTCAGCGCACCGTGGTCAACGCCGGCCGGCTGGACGGCTTTGTGGTGTTCTTCCGGGCACGGGTGGACGGCGATCTCTCGCTGAGTTCCGGCCCGCTGGACGCCGGGCGTGCGCCCCATTGGGGTTTCCGCACCCTGCGCGTTGCCAAAGAGGATTTCACGGTGGGAGAGGTGATTGAGCTCACCCTGACCGTGGGCGCGTGGGCTGAGCCCGACACCTGGCGGTGGAGCCACAGCAAGAAAGCGGCTACGGGCGTGATGCCGGCGCCGGCACCGGTGGCCGCATCCACGCAGTAGTAGCGCGAAGCGATCTTGCTACGGGCTCCCTGTAGGAGCCGCGGGTAGGGCCCTCGTGCCCCCGCGGGGCTGCACCGAGGATCCTGTGACGAAGAGCCCTGGATGCGCTACTTCTTCTTGGCCTTCTTGGCGGCGTGCGCGGCCTGCGCCTCCGCCGAACGGTTGAGCTTGTGCAGCGGATTCTGCAGCTGCTTGTAGCGCAGGATGGCTTTCTGGTCTTTGACGGTTGGTAGATACTTGGCGCCCATTGCCAGAGGCCGGCGGCAATTCGATGGGCGGGCAACCAGATTCGTAGCCCTAGGGGCACTGTTTGCCGCGGGTTCTGCAGCCAGGCCAGCGAGCGCACCGCGCGGGGCGGGGCGTTGGGGGGGGCGCAGCGGGACTTGAGCGTGAGGGCTCTCGGGGGCCTCAGGGCAAACGCCTCGCTTCAGACCAGGACGCGAAAACGCCGCGCCTCTCCCCTGGAGGGGAGGGACGCGGCGTTTGGTTCCGGCGGCGGCAGACAGCAACCGCAGGCTCAGCGACCGGCCTTCTTGTCGCGCTTGGCGACCTTCTTCTCGGCGGGTGTCTTCTGTGCCTTCTTCTTGGTCTGCTTCTGGGAGTCTTGGGATTTGCCCATGGTCGTGGTTTTGGTTCGGAGGTTGGAGTTGGAGAGTTGTGACCGGCGTCGGCACTGCGCCTACACCCGGCCCGGCGCGCTGGCTGCCCGCAGGCTGTGGGGCCTCGGGCACGACAAGGTGCCGTTGCGCCTTACTTCTTCTTGGCTGCGGCGGCCTTCGCCTTCGTCGCCTGCTGGGAGGTAACCAGCGCCTGCTTCTGCTTGTTGGCGCTGTCGGTGGTCGTCTGCTTTTGCGTGGCTTTCTTCTGCGTGGATTTCGGTGATTTGTCGCCCATGATTGTAGTGCCTGAGTTGATTTGCAGCGGCTGCGGGATGTTCGTTTCCCCGCGGGTGCACCGCATTTATCCACCAGGTTTCCGCTCGATGGCGAGCCTAGACCTGCACAGGCAGGCTTCAAACTTGGGGTCGCCAAGCTGGGCGAAACCGGTCCTGTTGGCCCGCATCACCACTCATCCCGATCTTCCCGAATGCGCCGGCTGCGGCCGCTGCTGCCACTTGGTAGTTGAATTGCGCGACGGCGACTGGGTACCCGAGCCGCTCGTGGCAGAGCACTACGGTGCCCGGTGCATGGACCAGCATGGGGACGGCGCCTGTGTGGCTCTCGACCCCGTTACGCGCCTCTGCACCATCTACGACATCCGCCCGCTTACCTGCCGTGTGTTCACCCGCGGCGAACTTCTTTGTCGCCGCATACTAGGCCGGCACCCGACTCCGGGCTGATTCGCTTGCTCGAACAGCACCGCAACGCCCGGGCCGAGTTGATCCACCCACCAGCAGTGGCGGGTATTGCGTTCGGTCCGGCGCTACGTAAGCGGGAAGCCGGCACTACAGCATCACCCTGGGTAGCCGATACAGGCCGGGCCCGTGAGCGAGAGAACTCGTGCGCCTAGTTCGCCGACCCCGGCCAGGCGGACAATCGGGTGGGCCCCGGAGGTTCTGCAGCAGTCTGCGCCGTCATGCTGGGGGAGGTGGGCACTGCGTGCTCGCGGGCGAGGAGTGCGCGGTGGGTGGGGTAGGCGAACTGCAGCCGGGAATCGCGCGCAAAGTCCGCCAAAATCCGCGAGTGCAGCCGGTCGAGCATGGCCGACTTGGAACGATAGTCGGCGATGGTTACGAGGGTGAACGTCACACCGCTGTCGGCTATCACCCAGTGAAGCTTCGGCTCATACACGGCATCCGGGCAGCCATAGCGCTGCTCCATGCCGGCCGCCTCGCGCCGAGCCGCGATGAAGTCCTCGGCTGACGTCTCCTCAAGGGCCCTGCGGATAACCGCCGTGGCCTCGGCCAGCGGAGTCTCGAAGGTGACCGTGATGTCGGTGCGGAGCCACACCCATCGGTGCCAGTGGGTGGCGTTGTGCACCCGGGTCCGGAAAATGAAGCTGTTGGGGATTCCCACGATCCTTCCGGTGGGATGGTCGAGGTGCAGCCCTCCGTCGATCTCGTTTACGGTTGTTCGGAAGAGTTGGATTTCCAGCACGTCTCCCTTCACGCCGTCGATCTCCACGCGATCACCCACTCGAATCTTGCCGCCCACGATTATGGCGAACCAGCCGGCGAGCGAGGCGAACACGTCCTGCAGGGCGATGACCAGAGCGGCGCTGACGATGCCCAGTGTGGTGGCGAGCACCCTGAGGTCCTCAAAGAAGAAGCCGGCGAGCACTGCGGCCAACACAGCCGAGGCGAGGTACCGGTTTACCCTCCGGGCGCTGACCAGCATCTCCCGCCCGTACAGCCGTGGTAGTGCCCACCGGCTGCTGGCGGCAAAGAGTGTCAGCACTCCCATCACTGCGGTGGCCGGCCATGCCAGCCAGTACGCGAGCCTCCGGGCGAAGTGCTGCTGGCGCAGCGCGAGCCACTCGTCGGCGGTGCGCAGCGTGTCGACGGTCTGGGTGGCAACGGATGCGGCCTCCTCCAGCGCGGCATGCTGCGCCTCCAGGAACGGGATTCGAGCGGCGAGCGCGGCCTTCTCGCGGTTGGCGGCGGCCAGCAGGCGATCGAACCCCGGGGTGGACCGGAAGAATCCGGTTTGCGGTGCCAGCAATGCGATCTCCTCGTCGATGCCAGCGAGCTTCTCCTTGGCGAGTCGGAGCACCTCGTACTCGGCGTCGCGTCGGTCGTTGACGGCCGCCGCGGACTCCTCCGCCTGGGCTAGGCGGGCCACCCGTTCGCGCAACTCCTGGCGCCGCTCCCACCATCTGCGAACATTGAGCGGCGGCGACGCCGGTTCGTCGTGAAGGCGTTGGGCCATTGACTCCAACTCGCTGGCGAGAGCCATGCCGAAGCCGACCGCCTCGCGTTGGAGTTGGAGTGCGTCGATCTCCTCCCCGGCAGTGAGCAATTGCTCGTCGAGGCCCGCGAGGCGGGTGTCGCGCTCGATACCGGGGCGGGATGCGGCGAGCTTCTGGCGGGCGGTGCTCAAGCTGTCGCGACGCACTGCGGCCTCGTGCAGGCGCCCGTTGAGGTTGTCCAACCGGGTCTGGAGCGGCTGGGCGTGGGCGTCGCGAGTACGGATCAGGGCCTGCAGGCGCCCCGCGGGGTTGTCGATCTGCCGACGGCCGATCGCCTGCTCCTTGGACTCAAGCGATTCGCGCCGGAGGAGCAGGTTGCGTTCGCGCTCCAGCAGCGCGCGGCGCTCTTCGAGCTTCTTGCGCTCCCGGCCCTCGGGCAGCTTGTCGACGACGGCCTGCAATGTGGAGATCTCGTCGGAAACCTGCTGGAGGCGCGTGACCCCCACCTCGGCGCCCATTCCCCGGGCGAACAGGAGGGCCGCAACCAAACAACTGCGACACTGGGATGCGAGATGCATTGTAGGGAATCTCCGGAGGCGATGATGGAGCACCCCGCCGCCGGCTCAATGTGCGCCCGGTCGGGGAATGCCTGTATGTCGGGTCGGGCGGGAACCGGATACTGCCCAGGTTTGATCAACGGTCCCGGCGGCTACGCTAGGCTGAGGACGCTCGAAACGCGCCCCTGCCCCTTGGTGCCGAGGATCGCGCGCCGGTGCGATCTCCGGGCTGCTCACTCCGGCAACTGCTCGGGAAGCTGCGCACTGATCCGCTTCACCACAGTCGCGTAGGTCTGCAGCGCGGTCGCGCCCGCCGGCTTCACCCGGTAAAGAGCGCGGTCCATGCGCTCGAACCAGCCATAGACGTTGCCGTGCAAAATCGAAAGCGTCTTGGGCCCTGAGCCCATTGCGCGGAGTTGGCGCGGTGCCAGCGGCCCGAAGCGGGCCAGGGCTGCGGCTACGAGCAGGGCGTTCTCGCGGTAGACCGTCACCAGCGGGCGCCTCGTGCAGCCTGCGGTGTTGTCGTCGCCCGAGCGCAGAGCCAGTTCGCGCAGCAGCGCCTTGCGCCCCTTCGAGTCGCTGCGCCGCTGGAAGGGCACGGGCTGTAGCACCACCTCCACTCCCGGTGCGGCACTCCGAAAATCAACCACAAGGAGCCCGAGCTCCAGCCGGCGCAGCAGCGGCAGATTCTCACGCAAGCGGGCCTCGTGCGCCGCCTTCGCCGGGCGAGGCACCGCCACATAGACCAGGTCGGCCACGCGCTGGCGGCGCACCCCCTGCAGCAGAAGGCCGATGGTGAAGGCCAGCTTGAGCTCGACGACCACGGTGTGTTCACCTTTCACCGCCGCAACATCGCAACCACGCACCTCGGCGCGCACGGTGAAGCCTTGCGCCACCAGCAAGGCACGCACTGGTGCGTACAGGTCGGTTTCGCGCTCGGGGCTCGCCGGCTGAGGCGGCTGAGGGGTCTTGCTCATCGCCCTCCAGCGTTCGGCCATGCCCGCTGCGCCGCCAGCCCGGAATCACGGCGGGGTGCGCATGGCGTTTCGCGCCTCCCAGGCGTGCCGCTTCCTCCGGCGTTGAGAGCGGCCCGGCTCGTTCTCCTCCTGCAGCCCGGTGTGCGTATTGCCCCTGCCGGGGCCCGAGCCCACGCCGGGATACCGCAACGAAGGGCCGGAGAAGTTCATCCTGTTGCGTTCTGCGCTGGCTCCCGCCCGGGATCGTCATTCCCTCCCGACCACATGTCGCAGCTCGAAACTCTGTTCGCCAACAACCGGGACTGGTCGCGCCGCCGCCACGAACAGGACCCGGAGTTCTTCCGAAAGCTCGCGGGCCAACAGGCCCCCACCTACCTCTGGATCGGCTGCTCGGATAGCAGGGTGCCCGCCAATGAGATTGTGGGTCTGCTGCCCGGCGAGCTCTTCGTGCACCGCAACATCGCCAACGTGGTGGTGCACACCGACCTCAACTGCCTCTCGGTGATCCAGTACGCAGTAGACCTGCTGCGCGTGAGGCACATCATCGTGTGCGGACACTACGGATGCAGCGGTGTGGGCGCAGTGCTGCGCCGCGACCGCGTGGGCCTGGCCGACAACTGGCTGCGCCACGTACAGGACGTGCGTGAGAAACACGCGCCGCGGCTGTCCGCGCTCACCGAAGCCGGTCCCGCGCGCTCCGACCGGCTGTGCGAGCTCAACGTGATCGAGCAGGTTGCCAACGTGGGCCTGACCACGGTTGTCCAGGATGCCTGGAGTCGGGGGCAGGAGGTCGCTGTACACGGCTGGATCTACGGCCTGAGCGACGGGCGGCTTCGCGACCTCCACGCCAGCGCATCCAATCCCGGTCAGGTAGTGGAAAGCTACACGCGCGCGCTCACGCAACTGGGCTAACGGCGCCCGGCGCCGCCACGCAGGAGCCTTGCCCGCCCCGGCGGTATCCTTTCCCTCTTCCCCATGCCTCCAATCACCGTCTACTCCTATGCCCGCTGCAGCACCTGCCGCAACGCCACCAACTGGTTACGAGCGCGGGCCGTGGCCTTCGATGAGAGGCCCATCACGGAGACCCCTCCCAGCGTGGGGGAACTGGGCCGCATGCTCGCGTTCCAGCAGGGCAATCTGCGCCGCCTCTTCAACTCCTCGGGGATCGAATACCGCGCTCTGGGCCTTGCGGCCAAGCTCCCGGGGCTCAGCGACAACGAGGCGCTCAAGCTGCTGGCCGGCAACGGCCGCCTCGTGAAACGCCCATTCGTGCTCGGGCCCGACTTCGGGCTGGTCGGCTTCGACGAGGCGAAATGGGCGGCGGTGACATGGCCGCTGGCAACTGCGGACAAGGGGCCGACTGCCTCGTAGTTGCGCGGGCTTGCCTGCGGAGCCCGGGCCCCTCGGTGACGCAGCCGTGACCATGCCCTTGAGGCTGGCTCCCACCTATTTGGGGCAAGTGCTCCGGTGTCCCCCGTAACAACACAAATGCCCCCGATCTGCGGCCTGGATTGCCTGCACGCACGCGCCGCTGAATGATTACGGATGGGAGGCTACTGGTGCCCGCGCCCAAGGTGCGTCGGTAGTTTGAACACAGCTGCGCCGGCGAACTGGTGGCCGGTGGTGGAGGCCGCCTCGGCGTCGGCTTGTCGAGCGTCACGTCCTCGTGAGCACGGCGAAGCGGGTGGCCAGCAGCAGCGCCCCCAGTCCGAGTCCCACGGCCAGCCCGGCCCAGATTCCCACCGGGCCTCCGTGCAACACGATGCCGCCGACCCAGGCCACCGGCAGGGCGCAGAGCCAGTAGCCCACGAAGGTGATTGCGGTGGGCAGGCGCACATCGCCCAGCCCCCGCAGCGCGCCCATCGCGGTAACCTGGGTGCCGTCGAAAATCTGGAAAATGCCTACGACGACCAGCAGTCGTGCGGCTACTGCGACCACCTGCGGCTCGTGGATGAAGCCGGCGGCGATCTGCGGTCCGGCGCAGATGAATATCACTCCGAAGCCGGCCATCAGCGCCGCCCCGGCGCCGATGCCGCCGAAACCGATGACCCGCAGCAGGTGGGCCTGGCCGGCGCCGCGGGCGTGGGAGAGGCGCACCGCCAGAGCGTGCGAGAGGCCCAGCGGGAACATGAAGGTGGTGGAGGCGCAGTTGAGCGCCACCTGATGGGCCGCCAGCGCCACCGTGCCCAGCCAGCCCATGAGCAGTGCTGTAACCGAGAATAGAGACACTTCGAAGAAGAGCTGCAGGCTCACCGGCCAGCCCGTGGCCAGTTGCGCGGCGAGTTCGGAGCGCTCCAGCGGCGCCCACCAGCGCAGCGGTTGCGTGGCCGCTAGGGCGCGGCTGTGGCGCAGGTGCCAGCCCAGGGCGACCAGCATCGCCAGGCGCGCGACCAGGGTCGCCCAGCCCGCACCGGTGAGCCCCAGGGCCGGGGCCCCGAGGTGGCCGTAGATGAGCACCCAGTTGAGGAAACAGTTCAGCACCACGCCTGCGAGCACCAGGTACAGCGGCGTCCACGGCTCATGCAGCGCCTCGTAATAGCTTTTCAGGGCTACGAAGCCCAGGCTCGGTAACAGCGACCAGGAGACGATGATCAGGTAGGGCCGCGCCACAGCGACCACCTCCGGCGGCTGGCCAAACCAGTGCAGCGAGCCCGAGAGGGCGGTGACAACGCTGGCCAGCGCCACGGCCGCAGCGGCGGCCAGCACAAGGCCGTGGCGAAGCGTCTCGCCCGAGTCGCGCAGCCGGCCGGCCCCGAAGGACTCCGCGGCGCGCACCGCCACTGGAGTGAGCAGCCCCACGCCGACCAGGAACGCCAGGCCAAAGAGCGCCCCGGCGAAGGCCGAGGCCGCCAGGGGCACCGCGCCTATCCGGCCCACCATGACGCTGTCGGTCAGCCCGAGCAGAATCTGGCCCAGGTGGCCGGTGGTGATCGGCAGGGCCAGCCAGAGGGTGGGGCGCAGTTCGCGCAAAGTTTCGGAGAGGGCGGACATCGGAGGGAGCGGACGCAGTGTGGAGCGAGGCCGGATACTACGGGCAAGCGCTCGCCCAGGAGAACCACGGAATCGCAGGAAGGCGGCGATCGGGCCGGCTCTTGCCTTGTCGCGATCGCCGGCATCGCACGCACCGGTGCCTGTTCGCCCATCAGGCACCCGGGGCCTGGTAGATAGGGACAGGTCAATTCTGTGGTAGATAGGGACAGGTCAATTCTGGGGGCTCAGGTGGTAGATAGGGACAGGTCAATTCTGGGGGCTCAGTGCGATAGGAACGGTGGCGCTTGAGGCTGGAGCACCCTGGGCTCGGATACCCAGGAGAGCTGTGGGCCTCCTCTTGCGGCGGCAAACCGGACCGAACGGAAGTGCCTGCCTGGTGACACAAAAATGCCCCGGCTTGGAAGCCGGGGCGTAGGAATCGGATACGAGTCGCCGGGAAGCTTAGGCGAACTCTTCGTAGGTGGGCTTGAACATGCGGGAGCGCACATCGGCCTCGATATCGGCCGGGCGGGGGATCTGGGCGAGCCCTTCGCGGTGGCACTCTTCGACTACGGCAGCGGCGATCTTGGCCGAGACCTCGCGGATCTTGGAGAGCGGCGGATACACGCGGCGCACGGCAAGATCGTCCTCGCCCACGAGGCCGGCGAGGGTCTGGGCGGCGATGAGGAACATCTTGTTGGTGACTTCGCGCGACTCGCAGGCGAGTGCCCCCAGGCCTACGCCCGGGAAGATGTAGACGTTGTTGCCCTGGCCGGGCACGTAGGTCTTGCCGTTGAGCACGAAGGTCGGGAAGGGGCTACCGCTGGCGTAGATCGCGCGGCCGTCGGTCCAGGTGTAGACCTCCTCGGCGGTGGCTTCGGCCTTCGAGGTGGGATTGGAGAGCGCGAAGATGATCGGCTGGGGATTGATCGCGGCCATGCGGCTGACGATCTCCTTGGTGAAGGTCTTCGGTGTTCCGGATACGCCGATGAGGATGGTGGGCTTGAGGACCTCGACGGCCTCCGCGAGGGTGGCCACGAAGGCGTGGTCCTGGGCGTAGGGCAGCTTGTGCTCGGCGAGTTTGCCGGGGCGGCCCTTGACCACCAGACCCTGCGAGTCGACGAACCAGCAGCGTTTGCGCGCGTCTTCGGCAGCCATGCCGGCCTGCACGGAGGCTTCCACGAAGAGATCGGCGATGCCGGTGCCGGCTTCGCCGGCACCCAGGAAGAGGATTTTCTGGTCGAGGAGCTTGCCGCCGTTGAGGCGCAGGCCTCCGAGGATACCGGCGAGGGCCACCGAGGCGGTGCCCTGGATGTCGTCGTTGAAGCTGAGGACGCGCTTCTGGTACTTGTGCAGGATGTTGAAGGCGGTGGTGTTGCCGAAATCCTCCCACTGGATGAGGACCTTCGGATACGCCTTCTGCACGGCGGTCACGAACTCCTCGATCAACTCGTCGTACTCGGGGCCGCGCACGCGCTCCTGGGCGAGGCCGATGTACATCGGGTCGTCATGGAGCTTCTTGTTGTTGGTGCCCACGTCGATGGTGATGGGCAGGCAGTAGTAGGGATGCACGCCGGCGCAGGAGGTGTAGAGGCCGAGCTTGCCGATCGGAATGCCCATGCCGTAGGCGCCGAGATCGCCCAGGCCGAGGATACGCTCGCCGTCGGTGACGACGATCATGCGCACGTCGGGGTTGGGCCAGTGTCCGAGGATTTCGGAGATGCGGCCCTTGTCCTTGATGGTGATGTAGATGCCGCGGGGGCGACGGTAGATGGCGCCGAACTCCAGGCAGGCCTGGCCTACGGTGGGCGTGTAGATGATCGGAATCATCTCCTCGGGGAACTCTTCAAGGAGGCGGTAGAAGAGGGTCTCGTTGCGGCCCTGGAGGTTGGAGAGGAAGATGTACTTATCCAGCGGATCGGTCTTGCGGCGGAAGTTAGCGATGGCGCGCAGGACCTGCTCCTCGATCGTGAAGACCCGGGGGGGCAACAGCCCTCGCAGACCTAGGGTATCGCGTTCGCGCTCGGTAAAGGCCGTCCCCTTGTTGAGGATGGGGTTGGCGAGCATCGCGGTGCCACGTGGGAGCATGGGGCCTGCGTGCGGAAGCAGGCCTCCTTTGGAGCAGTTCTGTGCCATAAGTGGACGATTTATGGCAGGTTCGTCGCTGCTGGAAAGATCGATCTGGGGGCTGGGAGTCCGGAGTTGCACAATTATTCAACCACGGTCGCGGGGTGCCCGCCATCGTCACCGGATCGTAACGTCCGCTTGTCACGCGGGGAATTTCCCCCAAACCTCGGGCCACCAACCATGAGCGCTCCCTCCGAATTCACCGGCGTAACCGTCGAGTCCAAGGCCAATGTCTATTTCGACGGCGGCGTAGTGTCGCACACCGTGCGGTTCACCGACGGCTCCAAGAAAACCCTCGGCCTCATCCGGCCCGGTACCTATCATTTCGGTACGGGTGCGCCGGAGCGCATGGAGATTGTCGCCGGCAGTTGCGTGGTAACTCTCGACGGGCAGAGCGCCGCTCACACCTACGGAGCGGACCAGTATTTCGATGTCCCCGGCAAGAGCGGGTTCTCCATCGTGGTGGCCGCCGGCCTTTGCGAATACGTCTGCTCGTTTCTCGGCTGAAGCGTTCGGCGCGTCGCGCGGCTCAAGTGGGCTGCGCGACACGCCAGCGGGTAGGGCCGGTCCCAGACTGGACCCTGCGCGCTCCCTTTGGAGCTGCCTGGCGGTTCGTGTCGCAACCCGCCCCCGGGGGGGCGGGCGGCGGCATTCGAGGACTCCGAAGCGCCCCGGCGTGAATGCGGGCGCCAGCCTGTAGCCGCTTTCGAAAAAGAGGGGCGTGGATGCCCCTTGCCAGCGCCCCGGGGCCCTCGATGTCGGACCGGATCAGGGCGTATAGCGGGCGAAGTTCCGTGCGTCCTCACCCACGACTACGTCGGTGAGCCAGGCTCGCCCGGCGGAGTGCTCGCGCACCAGCGGATCGAGGCTGCGGAATACCCACTCTGCCAGCCCCTCGCAGGAGCAGTTGGGCACAATGGTTGCCTTCCATACCGTGGGCGCCGCCTCGAAGAGCACGGCATGCAGTGGGTCGTCCTCGTTGAAGAGGCAGGCATGGTCGAGGTTCTTGTCGATCCACTGGCGAATGTACTTCAGTCTCCCGAAATCCACCACGAAGCCGTTGGCGTCGGGCTTGGCGCAGGCGAAGGTCAGCGTGATGCTCCAGTTGTGCCCGTGGATGAAGGCGCAATGGCCCTCGTGCAGATGTTGCCGGTGGGCGAAGGGAATCTCAGGGTAGGTCTTGGAGCAGGTGAGCATGGCGCGGGCAAGGACGGACGCGGCGACCGGAATAGTGGGTACGTGTGCCCGGCGGCGAAGGAAGCCGCCGGCGCCGGGTCACTTCTTCTTTGGCGGAACCACGTTTCCGCCCTTCTTCTGCTTGTCGAGGTCGCTGACGTCCTTCTTCTCGTAGCCCTTGCTGGGGAAAAAGTTGGCCAGCGGTTCGATTAGGGGTGAGAGGAATTCGGGCTCGCTGCGGTTGTAGATCCAGTTGAAGAAGATCACCCCGGTGACTACGGCGATGCCGATGGTGAGGAAGATCTTGTTCGAGTTCTGGTAGAAGCGCACCGCGAGCACCACTACGATGACGACTCCCAGAAAGATGGCGGTCTTCATCAAGAAATCTGGCGGCAGTTTCTCCGTGACCTTCGACCAATCGAGAGCGGCGATCCAATTCATAGGCATGTTGACTCACCTCTAGCATGCCCCTGCGAGTTTTCGAGCCCAAAGCCGGAGGCCCTTCTACCGGCTCTTCGGTAAGTTGCGCGTGACCCTGGCTGTGGGGCGTGCGGGGGCCCCTGGGTGGATCGCCCCCGCACGCGCGTCAGCGTGGGCTTAGTACGCGAGAACCGCCAGTTCCTCGCGCAGCATCTTTTCGCCGGCGGCACGCAACTGCCGGACCCGTTCGATCGATACGCCAAGCTCGCCCGCGATCACCTCCAGCGTTGCATCCTCGAGATGGTAACGCTGGACGACGTGTGCGTGCCGCTCTGGCAACCTCCCGAGCGCGGCTCGCATGTGCGCCACCAAGTCGCCGGTCTCGGCGGAGTCGGCCGGCGACACCGCGTCGTGGTCGGCCAGGGCAGCGAGCGCCTCCGGCTCGGTGCCGCGCGAGTCGGCCGCAATCCCGAGGCGCAGCGCTTGGCGCAGGGCCTTCGGGGTGAGGCCTACAAAGGTGGCGAGTTCGTCGTCGCTGGGCGCGCGGCCCAGGGCCTGCTCGAGTTCGGCGGCCCCGCGGCGTACCTCGCTCACGCGGTCGCGGGTGCGTCGGGAGAGCGGGTCGAGCCGGCGGAGTTCGTCGAACATGGCACCGCGGACACGCGCAAAGCAGTAGGCGCGCACTTCGTGCACCGGTCCGGCGGCCCGGCCGAAAGAAGCGACCAGTGCGGCCCGCCCGGCGGAGGCGAGGTCTTCACGCGAGACATACAGCGGCAGGCGGCGGTCCAGGGCGGCAAGTGCGGAGTCTACGACGTCGAGCACGTCGAGTACGGAGGAAAGAACAGGGACGGCAGGCGCGGCGTTCATAACGGCGGTGCGGCGTTCAACCGCTGTGTGCAGGAGGAGGTCCGGTTTTCAGACCGGGAAATGTGGACGTAGAAAGGGCATTCGGAGTCCGAGAGCGGACTGAGGTTGTAGTTGGGCCGACCAGGCTGAAGGGAGTAGGGCCAACCTGGGGCGCGGCGCGTTAGGCGTTCGACGGCGGTGGCGGCGGTGCGGTTGGAAGCTCGGGTGGAGATGGTCGGTGTCGTGGATTTCATGGCGGAAGAGTGGTGGGTGAGAGTTGGTTGAAAGTGAGTGTTGTGGTTGGGAAGTGGTGTCCTGCGGGAAAGGTGTGGGCCGGCTGTATTGGGGGCCGGTCGCTGAGAGCGGTGGCTGGAGGGCGGCGGGGGCCGCACCTTCTGCGAGTGCCTGCTCTGTTGGGCGGGCGATGCCGCGTCCGCCGGGAGCCCGCCGTCGCGCAGTGGGTTTTTCACTGCGATTGGTTTCAAGCGACGGCGGGGCTCCGCGGGCGGTTCCGGTTGCATCCCCGCTGGTTTGGCTGGAGCGCCCCGCGTCCTGCCCCCGGCTCAGGTCGCTGGTTGCAGGATTGCTCCTGTGTCCAACTTCACAAGCCGGGGTGGGATGGCTGGGCGCAACCAGCCAAGAGGATGGCCGGAGAGCGGTTTCGGTACCGGGGCCTTTAGTGCGTCGTCATCACGACGGCGCGGGCTTTGGTATCCGCGCGGCCCGTTTCCGGGCCGCCTGTGTTTTCTGGGAAAGAACCCGAGCGTTTCGCTCGGCTTTCCCGGAAGGGGTATTGGGTTTGAGAAACAAAAAACCCACTTCCGGGAGGGAAGTGGGCTTTGGAGAATCTCAGTCGCTCCTCAGTTATTCCACTTCCTGGCGCTCGGCGGCGGCGCGTTTAGTCGTTGCTACCTGGCAAATCTGCCAAGTGGAGACGGCCTGCATGCGCACGAACGCCTGCTGACACTCCAGATGGAGGGCCTTGGCGGACAGGTGGTGCAGTGTGCAGTTCATGGAAGCGGTTTATGCGAGAAACGTGCCAACAATGTGTGTTCGCTGAATCAGTTCGGAACAAGCCCAATTTGTTTCAAGGGCTGGGCGAAAGTATTTTTGGGATGGGCGAATTTGGGCGCGGGCGGGGGGAAGCGAAGCCCGAGGGGAAGCGGGGTGCCTGGGGCAAGCAGCGAAACCGCAGTAGGTTGCAACGTTGGTGGCAAACCTTGGAGGGGCCCTTCAGCGAGCGGTGGGCAAGGGCATTTTTAGCCGATGATGATGCGCCCCCGAAACTCCTCCGAGCCTTCCCCACGTTGAACCCGGGGCAGCGCGCCACGCGCGCGCGCCTCCCTTTCGTATTTACAGGAATTTGCCTCCGTAGGGGTTGCCGCCCCCTGCGGCGACCGGGATTCGTCTTTGGCCCCCGTTGAACGTGCCTGGTCCCACAATTGCCGCCCTATGTCTCTTCCTCTTCGCTTGAGTTGTTACCTTTCGCTCGTGTTCGGTTTCGTATTCACGGCCCTGTCCGCGCTCGCCGTGGCCTTCGACGCCACGTTGCAGACCGACGCCGGCGGCAACCTTGCCCTCCACTGGCCGAGCGAGTCCGGGCGGTACTATCGCGTCGAGTCCTCCTCCGATCTCGGTGGTTGGAGGCCCGTCACGAGCGAGATCGCCGGCACCGGCCAGGAGCTCAAGGCCATCGCACGGCCGGCCGCCGTCTCCGCGCTGGCGCGCCAGTTCTGGCGGGTGACAGCCTCATCGCCCTTCGTGGCCACCTTCTTTGTTGATGGGAGCGCAGGGGACGACGCGCAGCCCGGGACGCTGGACCACCCGTGGCGTTCGCTCGCAAAGGCCGCCGCCTCGTTGCGGGCAGGCGAAGTTGTGTTCCTGCGCGCCGGAACCTACCGCCTGGCCACCCACGTGCATCCACAGAACAAGGGTACCAAGCTGCAGCCGATCACCTTCGCCAATTTCCCCGGCGAATCCGTGCTCATCGACGGCGGCGCGGGCAGTTGCGTCTCCCTGCAGTTCTCGACGGGCATCACGTTCCGGGGCCTGCGCTTCACGACGACCTCCACCCAGGTCGGCGCCTCCATGATCTACCTGGAGGCCACCAACGACTGTGCTTTCATCGACTGCGAGTTCTTCGGCCTGCCGGCACCGGTGGGCAGCGAGAATACCTCCGTGCTCCGCTGCATGGGCACCGAGAACGGCTATTCTAGCAACGTCTTGGTTCGGAATTGCTATTTCCACGACAACCTCGCGCCCGCCCTGCGGCTTTACGACACCGACGGCTGGATCATCGAGAACAACGAATTCCGCCGGTGCGAGCAGGCCGTGGGCGGCAAGGACTCGCCGACCAACATGATCGTCCGCCGCAACCTGATCGCGGATTGCGGCCTGGCGTTCTACTTCGCAGCCCAAGACGGATGTCGCAACGTGTCCATCACCGAGAACCTCGTGCTCCGAACCGGGGGCGGCTTCATGATCGGTGGACTGGGCACCTACGGGCATCTGCGCGAGGACGTTCGCCTGCTCAACAACACCTTCGTCGACTGCACGAACTTCATTCTCGGCTGGGATGACGGATTCACCACCGGGCAGCTCTACGCCAACAACCTCTTCTTGGATCGCACGGCCCGGAACATCGGCGCCGGCTCCGACACCGCGGGCCGGTTTCTCAACCTCAACAAGTACGGCTCCGTCCCCGTCGACAGCGCCGACTACGTCATGGACTACAACTGCCTGTCTATCCCGCCCACGGACGGCTCGATCTGGTTCATCGACGCCGCGCTCCGCGCCAGCTCCCTCGCATCCTGGACCGCCCTGCATCCGCCTTTCGAACAGCATTCGATCATCACCGTTCCCGTCTTCGTCGATGCGGCCAACGGCGACTATCACCTCAAGCCGGGCTCGCCCTGCCTGGGCAGAGGCCGGACCGGTGAAGACCTCGGCGCTTATCCGCGTGGCAACGACGGGACGATCATCGGGCGGCTGCCCTGAGGAGTGGTCCTGGGATCGAGCTGTAGGGGGGCCGCTTGCGGGAGCGCCGATCCCTTTTGCGCGCGCCCCGGCACCTCACCTCTTCAACTTGGCCAGCGCCCGGGCGACGACCCCGAGATCGAAAGCCGCCGGATCGAAGCCTCCGCCGACCCATTCGAGCATGGATTCGTGCTCCTCGTGTGCTGGATCACCAATGGCGGTCAGGAAGTTGTCATACCCCGGAGGGCCACCGCAATCCTCTGGCGGACACGCCCGGGCCCCGTCGAGGCACAAGGCCGTCGTCAGTCGGGTCGCTTGCGGATGGATCGCCACCAAAGTGACCTCGTGCATCCATCCGTCGCCGAAATCGTATTCGTAGAGGAGGTGATCGCCGGGTTTTCCTAGATATTCCTCCAGCGTGACCTTGCGCTCGTCGCGGGTCTTCGAAGGAGCCTCCTCGCCCGGGATGTAGAGGTCGTCATCGTTGCGTGGATCGCCGACGATGGACTCTATGTTTTTTACCGGGTCGTGAACGTGGAATTGGTGAAGGTGGGAGTTAGTCCACGCGAATGCCGTTTGGAGCACCTTGTGCAACTGGCTAAACCGGAGGTCGTGAGGCACGCGGAGTACGCGCCAGATCTCGGGCTGGACAAATTGGAGCGATACACGAAGTTCGTAGGTGAATGGAGTCGACACGTGGTTTCGGGTTGGCGTTTTCAAATGGATGTTCGCCGGGTCACGGGCGCGTTGGCGAGCCGTTTGCACCGTCTTCCTCGTAATCCGAGGTACGGAGGCGGAGGGCGCCAAGTTGAGCTTGTTTGTCGCCGCC
This sequence comes from uncultured Verrucomicrobiota bacterium, assembly GCA_903960515.1. Taxonomy (GTDB): domain Bacteria; phylum Verrucomicrobiota; class Verrucomicrobiia; order Opitutales; family Opitutaceae; genus CAJCBL01. The sequence goes on along the minus strand of CAJCBL010000247.1, from coordinate 17,777 downwards.
CGATCTCGAGGCGACTCGTCTGCCTCGCGGCTATGCGGGGGCCAATCGGTAATGACTTATGGCCCGGCCGGCGAGGACTGCGCACTTCCCCGGGGCGCGGCATTGGGGGATGCCGCGGCGGGCGATGCTTCGGCGAGGGCTCAGCGCCGGCCTAGGAAGCCCAGCATGCCCTCCTGGAAACTCTTTGCGGCGGGCAGCCGATCCACCAACTGCACTTTGCTGCCCAATCCCTCCAGAAGCTGCCCTAGGAGCTGCGCCAGCTCAGGTCGCCGCACCTGCACCCGCTCGGGCAGTGTCCCCATTTTCAGCATAGCCCGGATCAACTTGTCGCCGATTTTCTCGAAGAGGTTGTCGCCGACCGGTATCAATTCCATCGCCAGGCAGATGGTCGTGGCCGCATCGAAAATCAGGATCGCCCGGGGATGATAGGGGCGCGAACCTTCCGCAATTGTATCAGGAAGATAGATCCAATCGAGTTCTAGGCCCGGGCCCTGTACCAGTGGCAGAGCGCGTAGGGCGGCTTCTAATTCCGGTGTCGTGATACGCAGGGCGGCCGCTGGCGGCCGGTCCGCTTCGGCGCTCCAGTGCCGCCATTCCAGCTTCCCGGGCTCGAGCGCAGATTCGTTGGTTGGGATGATCGGGAACTCGAGCCTGTCGCGTCCCGACGCCACCTCCGGGTGGTTCATCAGCAACGCGGCATACTGCATAACCGCCCGAATCGCAACGGCGAGCCAGGCCACCTCGCTCGCTTCGGGCGCCCAAGGCATGTATCCGGGGCTGTGGTTTAGGATGCTCGGCCAGGCCATCCGGGTGCCTCGCGCCGGCTGGTAGCCCAATGCAGCGTAGCGCTCGCGCTGCATTGCGCTGAGCTCGCTCTTGGGCCCAAACCAAACAGTCAGCCCATCCTGTTGATACGGCATCCCCTCCAGATCCTCAATGCAGCGGGCGGTGAGGAGCCGCTCGAGTACGCGCAGACCCTGGCTGCCGCGATAGAGGGCCAAGCCGTAGACCTGTCCAGAGCCGCCGAGTACCGAGGCGAACCAAGGCACTCCGCCCCCGTCGATCACAACTGAGGTCTCGGCGTCGCCCATCCATTCCCATGGCTCTAGAGCGCGGAATGCGAGCACGGCATCGAGAGTGCGCTTCCAGAGTTCGAGCGGTACGATCGGAGGTTTCGGCTGCCTGGATGGTTTAGACACGGACTGATCGTTGGCGGTAGTAGTGCCGTGAGAAAAGAGGAATTCGTGTAGGCGACGCTGGAACTTGACGGTGCCAGTATTGGAGGAGGGCTGAGGCATTGTTGCCCGCCCCAGCAAATTCTCCGGAGGCGTCAGACGGATACTTTCGGGGCCGATATCCCGTTTGGGGGAGCGCCGATCCCTTTGCGCGCGCCCCGGCACCTCACCCTTTCAACTTGGCCAGCGCCCGGGCGACGATCCCGAGATCGCAAGCCGCCGGATCGAAGCCTCCGCCGACCCATTCGAGCATGGATTCGTGCTCCTCGTGTGCCGGATCACCAATGGCGGCCTGGAAGTTGTCATACCCCGCAGGTCCACCGCCATCCTCGGGCGGGAGGTGCCTCGCACTCCACTCCGCCCGAGCTGGCGTTCCTATTTCCGCTTCACCAGCGGGATCGCCGCGATGCCGGCCACGGCGAGCAGCAGCAGCGCCGTGAATCCATAGGGCGGACGCGCGGTGCGGGCCACCGCCAGCTTGAGCTGTAGTGGCGCGCTGCCGTCCACCTGCAGGCTGCGGGTGAAGATGAGCACTTGGCCGCGCTCGCTGAGCGTCACGTCGATGGCGCGCGGAGCGGGCTCGGCGGCGAGCTGCTGGTCCACGAGCCGGTCGGCGATGCCTCGCAGCGCGGTGTTCTCCTCGGCGGAGTTGCCCATGAGCAACTGGTCCACCTGCCGCGGATCGAAGTTCTCCTTGCCCTGCATAAACGGATTCAGGCTGGCCGCCTGCTCGAGCTGCTCGTTGCGCGCGGCGTCTACACGGTTGTCCAGATACATGCGCTGGCGACGGGTATTCAGGCCAAGGACGGTCTGCTGGGTCTTGAGGTTGCGCAACTGCACGCGTGCATCCTCGTTGGCCGCCTCGTCGAGGGCCTGGGTGTTGTAGGCGCGGCTGAGCACCTCGCCGGCCTTCTGCTGGTCGCCCTTCTGCAGCAGCGCGCTCGCCTCCTGCATCATCGCCGCGGCCTTCTTCGACTCGGCGGAACGCTTCGAAACGACCACCGACTGGTAGTCGGCCAGGCCGGACGAGCCTACTCCCCAATCCCCGCGGGACCTGGGCTCCTCGCGCAGCCGCAGGCCGCCGGCGTAGCTCTCCAGTTCGTATCCGGGCGGTAGCACCACCCGCCAGGTCACGTTCTCCAGCGGCACGCTCAGGCTGGGGCCTACCAGAGTGGGGGCGGCGCCGACGGCTCCGGCCACCGAATACACTAGGCGCACCGCCGCGGAGCGCTCGCCGGCCGTGTTGGGCGTCACATGGAAGAGGAACGCGTCGCCCTCCCGCACCACTGAGGCGCTCTCGCCGTTCACCAGCGTGTTGAAGAGCTTTGCGCCCTCGGGCAGTCGCACGCGCAGAGTGCTCTTTTCCAGCACCTCCACGCGCATCTCCACCGACGTGAGACTCGCGCCCTCGGGCGAGAAGAGCGTCGTCATGTTGCCCTGGGTGACGCGCAGCTTGAGCGAGTCGGCCACCTCGTGGCGGCGCACCGTCACTGGGAGCGCGGCCTCGGCCTCGGCCACCCGGAAGCAAAGCGCCGGCACGCCGCGCTCGGTGCGGCTTTGGAGAAACGCGGGCACCGCGCTCCAGTCGATCCGCGTCCAGCCGCGAGGGAGAGCCCCGGTCTCCAGCTCCAGGCGACCGCTGGCGCGCACTGCGGCAAACTGCACCGCCTGGCGCGCGCCCACGAACTCGGGCGCGGCAATCGTCTCCAGATTCTGGTCCCTCGTGGCCGGTCCCTGGTACTCGATCTGCACCTCCGTTTCGCCGGCGATGCCGCGCTGCAGCCGGATCTCCCAGAGGTCGGGGCTTCCGGCCACCCGCACCATGTCGCTCACTGCAGGGCCGGTGGCGCGCACGGTGCGCGCCCGCTCCTCGCCCAGCCCGGGCAGCTTCACCCGGAATTGTTTCACCGCGGCGTTCTCCACCCGGTAGCGCAGGCCCAGGCGCACCAGCGTCTGGCCCTCGCGCACCGTCGTCTCCTGTAACGACTGCACGGTCACCCACGGGTCCAGCGCCTCGATACCGAGGCGGATCGACCAGTCCTCCTGCAGCAGCTGGAATGCGAGGGTGCCGGGCTGGAGCCCGCCCACCTGGCGCGGGTCGAGCTGGGTGACCTTCTCGCGCTCCACCGCGCGCAGGCGTAGGCCTTTGCCGGGCACGATGAGCGCCTCGCCCGTCTGTCGTGTGGCCTCGCGTACGAGCAGGTGCGGCACTGGCCACGCCTCCTGGGCTCGCGGCGCGGCGCCAGCCAGCGCGAGGGTGAACTTTTGTTCGCCGATGGTTCGGCCGTTGAGGTGCAGGGTCACGATGCGCTGCGCGCCCTCCCGGGCCTCGGTCCAGTGGCTGAGCGCGGCCCCGCTGAGCGCCTCGACTTCCAGCCCCTTGGGCAACACGAAGCTGAGCTTGAACAGGCCCACCCGGGTGATCGAGGCCGCCAGATCCACCGCCATCACCAGGCGGTCGTCGTCGAGCGAGAGTACCTGCCGCCCGGTTACACGCACCTCGGGCGCCACCGCCGCGATGCGCAGCTCCACTTTGCCGGCCGCCGGGCCGTAGCGCCAGACCTGTTGCAATGCGGCCACCGGCTCGTCCTCGGAGTTGTTCGGGATCAGGGAGGCGTCGAAGTCTTCCGGATTCACAGCGGAAAGTCCGGTAGCGTGTACGCCTTCCGGTTGCGCGTCCCCGCCGAAGGCCAGCGCGATCGTACCAACGTCGCCGCCGGCACCGTTTACCCGCAGCGGCATCAGCGCCAGGTCGAAGGGCAATGCCCCGGTGCCGAGCTGTGTCTCCACATCGAAGTGGAACTCGCGCTCCTGCGCGGCGGCCAGCGTCACCAGCAAACGGTGTTTCACGGGATCGAAACGCCAGGAGCCCACCGGTCCCTCCTTCACATCGCCCACCGTAAGGCCGGCTGGTACGTCGAGCACGAGCTCGGTCACGCGACCCTGCACTGGGCGAATGGACACGCGGGCGAGGCCGTTCACCACTCCGGGGCCGGGCATGTAGAGCTGTGCGGACTCGGCGAAGAACTGCGCCGTCTCCGTGGCGAGATCACGGCGCCTGGGCTGCAGGCGGATTGTGGCCGCGCCGTGGGGCGCGAGCACGAGGGTGGCGCCGCTGCGGGCGTCACCGAGGTTCGGAGTCGGCAGCACCTGCACCGCCGCCGGCGAGGCGAACTCCCAGCCGCCTTGGTCGAGGGCGATGGTTACTCTCTGCGCGGCGGCCGGGCCGCTGGGCAGCGGGATCTCGCTGGTGCCCTTGGGTACGGGCATTTCGAAGCGCACATGGGCGGTGAGCACGCCGGCGCGCTCGGGGGCGATCATGTATCCGTGTTCGCCGTGGTCCTCGACCTTGCCCAGGCGCAGGCCGTCGCCCTTGAAGTCGGTTAGGATCGCGGGGGCCTGCAGCAGCAGGAAGTTGTCTCCCGGCACACCGCGTACCGTCACATCCATTTCACCGTAGAGGCGGTCGTCGTGGATGGACCAGGTCTGCACCATCGACTGGGCCGCCTTGCCACCATTCTCCACCCACACTGCCGGATCCACTGCCGCCCGCAGGGTGTTGCCCCCGCCGAGCGCCGCAGCGCCGATGCCCACGATTGCCAGCAACGGCAGCACCGAGGATGCGCCCGCGCTCGGGCCGGAATCGGCCTCGGGCTCCTGGGCGGCCTCCTCGGCCGCTTTGCGCTCCTTGCGTTCACGGTTCCAGCGTCCGGCGCCGGGCATGAAGAGCAGTAGCCAGGCGGCTAAAGCCGCTGCGGTGTAGAAGAGCACAGCGCCGCCGTGCTGCGCGAGCAGGCCGGCGGCGGCGAGGGCGATGCCGGCGACCTGCGCGATCGCATAGCCGCGGCGCTGGGCCAAGGCGGCTACGGCGCCACCGATCACCATTGCGGCGATACCCCAACAGGAAACCAGCGCGAGTAACGGGTTCATGTTGGCGACGGTGATCGTCACGCTTTGCTCAGCCGGCACCATCGTGGCGGCGTAGGTGAGTTCGTGCAGGTTCACGCGGCGGGCCACCGTAGCTCCTGCCGCCACAAAGAGCATGGCGATCATAGTGTTCGCGAGGATCACTAGTGCCAAGAGTTGGTTACGCCCCGAATCGGAGCGCAGCAGCAGCGCGCCCAGAGCGGTGAGGCCGAGCAGCAGCACCGCAGAGAAACGCCCGCGTTCGGCGATCCACTCAAAGCCGGTCTCCGTGAGCGCGGGGCGGAGGAGTTCGGCGTTGCCGCCCCGAGGCGCGAGTTGGCGGCCGGCATCGGCGCGCAGCGTCCATTCGTTGACGACGCTGGGCGCCACCGTGCGCGGGGCGACGAGTTTCACTGTCGAGCCGGTGCCGGTTGCCGCCTGGCCCAGGCGCAAGGATACGGCCACCGGTTCGTTCGGGTTGAGCCGTGCGGGCAGCGGGATGAGCGTCTGGCCGCCGTCGGCGCGTGCGTTGACGATTTCGTTGTCCACCCGGGTTTCCCAGAGTTTCGCGCCGGCGGGCAGCTCGAGGCGCAGCGCCTTGCGGCCGCGGGTCTTCACGTAGAACTGGGCGTCGGTCACCACTTGGCCGTCACGCGAGATCTGGCTGGAGAGCTTCGCGAAATCGACCACCTGGTCCACCGTCTCGCCGGCGGCGTACCACTCCACTCCCACCTCGAGGGCGAAGGGCCGGGCGGTGTATTGGTAGATCGCCAGCGAGGGTGCGCTGGAGAGCAGCCGGAACTCCGCGGGCAGCTCCAGCGGCTCCAGTTTAAGGAGACCGCCGTCGGCCTTGTGGATCTCATGCTTCACCTGTGCGGGGCTGACCACCTGCAGGAAACCGCGCTCGGCCTGGACGTTGAGCGGGCGCACCTGGCCGGGCTGGATCGTGCCGCCCCGAGCGCTCATCGGCTGCTCGAAGGTGAGCAGCAGGGTGGCCGCGCCGAGCACGGGCTGGTGCAGCGAGACGATCACCTGGTCGCCCTCGCGCCGCCAATCGCGGCGTACGTTCTGGCCGGTGACGTCGATGTTCCCGGCCTCCGGCGGCACGGCGAGCCGCCACTCTGTGGCCGGGGCGCCTACGACGAAGTAGTTGAGCAGCACGCTGGCGTAGACCACGCCCTCCTTCACGGTGTAGAGATGGAATACGTCGGCCTGCACGCTCTGGCCGAGCGCCTCGACCTTGAGGGCGACCGTCCAGTCCGGTTCGCGCAACCGCCACGCCTGCTGGAGGCCGGCGGTTTGCTGCGGGAAATAGCTCAGCGGCACCTCGACGAGTCGCTCGACCGTCGCGGGAACGAGGCGGTAGCCTGGTGTCGCCACGGCTCCGATATGGCCGCGCACGGACTTTGCCCCCGGATAGCGCAGCGGCGGCAGCGTCCACTCGCCTGCCGCTGCGGTCTGGTTCTTCTCCAGTCGCAGTTGCAGCAGCTGCCGGCCCTCGACGGCGGCCGCGAAGACGATCTTGAGCGTGCGGTAGCCGGCGGCGGAGGCCGTTTCCGCGATGAAGTCGGCCACGCCGCCGCCGGTCACGCCGACCACGGTGTACTCGGCCGGCACCTGCAGGGACCAGTCGCGCAGCGGCGCTTCGCGCACATCGAGCTCGAGGCTTGCGGCGATGATGCGGTCGGTCTCTCCAAGTTCGTAGGTTACGATTGCGGATACCCCGACCTCGGCCTGGATCTGCGAGGCGAGCAGGCGGTATCCATAGGTCGCCGCCGGGAAACGATAGACGAAGATCTGGCGCGCTTCGTCGGCGCCGAGCGCGTCCCCGGGGAACTGTTCGGGGGCGAGCTGCATCATCCCGGACACATCGGCCACCTCGAGGCGCACCGCGCCGTCGTTCGCCACGCGCAGGAAGCCGGAATGCCGTACCACGCCTTCGGGAACCAGCCGCAGCGGTTCGGCGCGGATCGGGAAGCCGCCAAGCTCGGTCTGGCTGCGCACGGTGAGCTTGCCCTCCGTTTCCACCGGCCGGCTGAATTGAACCTCCAGGACGCGTGCGCCGTCGGTGGGCAGTACTTTCCAGCTCACGAGATTCGCGCCCTCTACGCCGACGATCTCACCGGGGCCTTCCATGCGGCAGCGCAGCGAGCTCAGTTTGCCCTGGAGGATGCGCAGGTCGATGCGCGCCTCCTGTCGCAGCAGGCCGGCGCCCAGGCGGGCATCCGTTGTCTCGGTACTGGTAAAGAACAGCGCGCCCTCGGCCGCCTTGGTCTGGTGCTTCCAGGCTAGTGCGGTGGAGCCGTCGGAGGGGAGAAACCCCTGCCAGCCCTGGGCCGTGGCGACGGGCAGCACCGGGCGCGAGGGGTCAAAGCTGACTCCGGCGGGCAGGCCTTCGAGTTGCAGCGGCACTACGGCGCCGGCGGACATCGCAAAGTTGAGCACGCGCCATTCGCCGTTCTCCACCACTGCGGCGGCGAAGGACAGCTCGACGGGCAGCAGGCCCTCGCGTTCGGCGACCAGTTCGTAGCCGCGGAAACCGCTTTCCGGTGACGCAAGTTCGAGGTGCCAGCCGTCGCCAGCGACCTTGTCGTTGGGCGCGGCCGAACCGGAGAGCAGCGGCAAACGGGCGCCGGCCTTCGCGGCGCGCAGTTGTCCGCGGAGGCGGAACTCGGCGCTGCCGGCGGTCTCGTTGATCTTGCCGGCGAGTTGGGCGCCGAGGAGCTCGGCCTCGGCCGGTGCCGCGCCGCGGGCGGAGAGGCGCACTTCTAGCCGACCGTCACCGGTAGCATAGAACTGGACGGGATCGCGCGGCCCGTGGGTTTCGCCCAGCGGAATGAGGCCGGTGGCCGCGGTTACGCGGAGGTCGACCATCGCCTCGGGCTGCAACGTGATCTTGGAGGCGAAGCCCACCGCCTCGCCCGGTGCGGCGATCAACACCGTGGAAGAGCCGGGCACGGCCGGTTTGCGCAACCGGGTGTGCACTACGAGTTCGAGGTCGCGCGGCGCGGCGACGCCGTCGGCGAGGACCGGACGCAGATCCAGGAACCGGTTGCCGGCGCCGGGAAGCTGCCGCACCGCCCAGGAGGCTAGGCCGGCTCCGGTCACGTCCACGACATCGCCGTCGCCGCTGAGGCCGAGCGCGAGGACCTCGGGCCTGCCCTGCACGATGTGCAGCTTCAGGCGCAACTCGCCGGCGATCTCGGCCGGGCCCAGTCGCACCGTCTGCTCGGCTGCGGCGGAGAAGAACAGCGGTACTGCCGGCGGCACACCCTGCACGTCGACGACGATGCGGCCGCCCTCCGGTGTGAGCGTAGTGGATGCCTTGGCGGAGTCGGAGGCTTTCGGATTCGCCGCCAGCGCTGTGGAGAGGAGGACGGCGAGCGCGAGAGCGCCGAAGCGTCGCAAGGAGGGGTAACCGATCAGCAGGGCGTCGTTCATGGGAGTGCCTTTGTTTGGGAAATACAGTTGGCGGCCGGTGGAACCGGTGGGGTTGATAGTCTCATAGCCGCCGCGGAATGTCGTAAGGGACAGGTAAGAAATTTGTCAGGGGGATGTCAGGGGTCGGGCAGATCGGTCGGAGCTGACCGATCCGACGGATCGGTGAGGGGAGCGCGAGGGGGGCTCATTTGCCCTGGAGCTTGCGCATCTGCTCAAACATCGTCGCCAGCTCCTGGAGGCGCTTGTCGTCGGGGTGGCGGCCGCGCAGCGCGTTGACGATCGGCGCGAGGGTATCGAGCTCCACCCTGTCGCCAGCGGGGCCGCCGCGCAGCTTCTCGGCGAGCATCGCGGCCGTGCCGGCGAGTTGGAGACTGGGCGCGGCGCGATCGAAGGCGGCAGCTCGCGCTTCGTAGGGCAGCGCCCAGGAACGCTCGACCATCGCCTTGGTGGCGGCGTCGCGGAAGCGCACGAACACCTCTCCAAGATCGCCTTCGCCCTGGGGCTTGGCCTCGATCTCGTACACGGCCACTGCGGCCTCCTCGGCGGCGAGCTCGGCGGCATCCACGGAGTCGTTGCGGAAGTCCTCCTCGCGCAGGCGGTGCTTCTCGAAGCCCACGAGACGGTAGCGGCCCACACGCGACGGGTTGAAGCGCACCTGCACCTTCACGTTCTCGGCGGCCGGGCGCAGCGCACCGGCGATCTGGCGAGCAAATCCGGCGTCGGCCGACTCGGCCGAGTTGAGCACGTAGTAGCGGCCGTCGCCCTTGCGGGTGAGCGCTTCGAGAATGGTGTCGTCGAGGCCGTCGAGACCCACGCCGCAGGCGTCGAAGGCGATACGTTGAGCGCGCAACGACTCCACAGCGGCGGCGAGGCGCTCGGGGTCGGCGGCGCCGAGGTTGGCGGCGCCGTCGGTAAGCAGGACGATGCGGTTCTGCGCTGTGGCGACGTACTGGCGACGCGCGAGCTCGCTGCCAAGGCGCAGCGCCTCCTCAAGGTTGGTACCGCCTTCGGCGGGAGTGCGGTCGAGCAGGTCGAGGGCCTGGTTGGCGTGGTTGCCGTCGAGGGCCTCGGCCAAGAGGCGCGGTTGGCGGGCGAAGCCGATGAGCGTGAGCCGGTCGGCTGGGCCGAGCAGGCCTACAAGCGTGGCGAGCGCGGCGCGCACAGTGGCGCGGCGGTCGGGCCGCTCCATGGAGCCGGATGTATCCAGCAACACGGTGAGGTGGAGCGGCTGGCCGGCTCCTCGGCCGGTGGCCGGCACACGCATGGCGATACGCACGAGGTTGCGCTGTTGGGCGAAGGGGTGGGCCGCCTGCTCCACGCGGCAGGAGATCTTTTCGGAGGCGGCGGTGGCGGGGTCGCCGTAGTCGAAGGCGTTGTAGAACTCCTCCGGGCGGATGGTGGCGCGGTCGGGCCAGGTGCCTGAGGCGAGTGCGGCGAGTGCGAGCTTGAAGGAGACGTCGCTCACGTGGAGGGAGAACGTGGACACTGCCTCCTGTGCGGCGCTGACCTCCTCTAGGGTGGGTGGGGGAGGGGTGGGCGGCTGGGGCTGGTCGAGGGTGGGCGAATCGGCGCCGGTGATCACGGGCTTATCCGACTGATCGGTCGGAGCTGACCGATCGGAGCGATCAGCCTTCTTTTGCTTCTGCTCCAGCCCGGCGAAGGAGCCTTCTGCGGCACCTGGCCCCATGCCGGCAGAGGTGGCCGAGGGGGCGGGGCGCTTGGGGCGGTTCTGGCCGGTGCTGCCACGCTTGCCTTTTTGTGAATCCAGAAAGTGGCCGCGCACGCCCCCTGTCTCGGTTGCCGATGTGTAATCAAGCAGGCTCTTGTTGGCGGTGGCCCCGGTGTCTTTGAGGAAATTTTGGGTGACCACGGAGATCGCTGAACTGGTATCCTTCAGCTCCTTGCGAACGCGGGTGCCTGCGAGGGTGGAGGTGGCGCCGTAGCCTGCGTCGTCTGAACTCGCGACTACGAAGGGAGAGAGCACTACCACATCGTTTTCGTCGGCTGGGGCTGCTGGACGGGTGGGCTGTTGATTGGCTTGCCGCTTGGCTGGTGCCGCAGACGGAGCGTTTGTCGTAGAACTTCCATATATGCGACGATCTTCCTTTGCGGTGGCAGCGAAACCGACGGCAGCGCGCATCTTCAGGTCACTTAGCTGGGGGCCCGTCTTCGTGGGGGTGCCCTTCTCCAGTTGGCCCAGTGTCACCATTTCGGGGGAAGATGACCTCATCATCATGGCCGATGACACCCTTGGCATTTCGACCTTGTACACGGTGGGGGCTTCGGGCTCCGCTGCTACGCTGAGCGGTTCGGCCAAGCGCGCACCCTCTTCTCCCTCTTCATCTCCTGCTGAACTCGGCATCTCCAAAGGGATCACGTGGGCCATCCTTGCCGGCGAGAAGTGCTCGGTGAGGGGCAGCACGAAGAGGATTGTGGCAAAGGCCACACACGCTGCGGCGGAGTAGAACCAGTGCTGGGTCCAGAACGGCTGCTTGGGCTTCTTCGCTCCGGGCATCACCACGGCTTTCCCTCTGGCTGACGCGGCGCGCGGGCCGGTGGTGGTGGCCGTGGAACCGGATACGCCGGACTCGGCCACGCCGATGGTTTGCAGCAGTTTCGCCCGCCGTTCGGGCGTGAGGCGCAGCGGGGCGCGGTCGGGGCGCGCGGCTTCGGCTACGAGTCCGTGCACGGCTTCGATCCGGCGTTTGAAGACGGCGAGCTCGGGGTGGGCGGCGATGGCGGCCTGCAAGGTCTCGATCTCGAAGGCCGATGCTTCGCCGGCCACCCAGGCGACAATGCGCGCCTCCAATTCGGGGTCGGCGGGTGGTACGGGGGGAATGGTATCGTGATTCATGGTGTTAGCCCCGGCTCCCTTCGATGCCTACGCGGCGCAGGTCGTCGGCGAGCGTCTTCAAGAGGTGGTGCAGGCGGTATCCCACGTTCCCGACGCTCAGGCCGGTGTGGCGGCTGATGTCCTGGTATTTCAGGTCGTCGTGGTATTTCAGGCGGAGGAGGCGGCGGTCCGCATCGGGCAGTTCGGCGAGCCGCAGGCGCACGGTGCCGATGGCTTCGTCGCGGCCGAGTTGCTCGGCGGCGGGGCGGGCGTCGCTGTTGGCGGTCTCCTCGGTGAGCTCGGTTTCGGGCGGGTGGTCGCGCAGGTGGTTGAGCGCGAGGTTGCGCAGGCTGCGGTAGAGCCAGGCCCGAGGGTTCTCCACTTGGTCCCATACTTGATGGAGCCGCAGAAACGACTCCTGCACCAACTCTTCGGCTACAGACCGCCTGCCTACGAGCCCAAGGGCGTAGCGGAGTAGTCCGCTTTCCTCGGATTCAAAGAGCGCGGCGAGCGTGGGACGGGAGGGGGCGCTCATCGCACGGAACTCCGCTGCCGGTTGGGGGCGGGGTGGGGCAGCGTGGGCGAAAGCCGGGGATTCCATGGCGGAGAAATGTGGAGTCGATGGCGGCCCCTCCCGTTAAGACACTCGAGCGGCATATTTCTTAGAAAGTTTTCGGAATATCCGGCGGCGGGGTGGGGGCGCGGGCCTAGCGGGTGCGGCGAGTATCCGCGAATGCGTAACCGTGGGCAAGTGTGGGCCTCCCGTAATTTCCCCTGGGCTTCGGCGCTCTACATTTTCGCTGCGCCTAGCGCCCTTATGGCCTCGTGCTCGGCCAGCCGGCGCAGTGCGTGGGCCAGGAGAGACTTGCCGGGCTCCACGCGATGCCAGGTCGAGGCGCCGGAGGGGTGGGGCAGCGGCAGCATATCGAAACGGTGGCTTCGCCACTGTGTCGGGAAGAGTTGGCCGATGCGCTCAGTGAGCAGCGCCGGCTCCAGAAACTGGTGCATCGCCAGCTTGCCCACCGCGATCACCAGCGTGGGCCGCAGCAGTTCCATCTCGGCCTCTAGCCAGCGCGAACAGTTGGCGATCTCCGCGTCGTCGGGCACACGGTCCCCGCCCTCGGCCCTCTTGCCGGGGAAGCAGCGGCACACTGCGGCGAAGTAGACGCGATCTCGCGTCTCGTCCTCGCTCCAGCCGAGCGCGGAGTTGAACCATTTGAAGAGCGTCTTGCCTGCGGTCCAAGCGAAGGGGCGGCCCAGCACCGGCTCCTTGTCGCCCGGCGCCTGCCCGACGAGCAGTACCCGGCTGTGTACCGGCCGGCCGACCACAACCGGCTTGTGCATGCGCGGGCACAGGGTGCAGGCGCTTAGATCGGCAAGGTGGCGACGCAGAGGGTCGGCGGGCATGCGCACAGCTTCAGCCGCAGAGGCCGGCTGGCGCGAGCCGTAAGCGCTCGGTGACGTGACGCAGTTCGATTGGCGGCCGGTTGGTGTAGGCGGGGCGAAGCCACCACAACCCGAAAACCCGATACGCGAGCCGACTTTTCAAGCGCGATTCCGTCCGCCGATTTGCGCCCGATGCAGGTTTCGGTACTCTCCGCCGCCCCGCCTCCAGTTTTCCGACTGCGAAAACCTCGTACAGCCTCCGCTCAAACCCTGAGGTGCGAACATGAACCCCACCGAGCAATTACACCCGCCCGCCCCAGTAGCTCCACCGCCTGCGTCCCCGGAACCGTGGAAACAGGACGAGGTCGCGCTGCTCACCATGCTCGAGGAGATCGAGCGCAAGCACGGATACATCCCCCATCAGATCGGCGACGAGATCGCCCGACTGCTCGAAGTGAAGATGGAGCGGCTCAAGCGCATCCAGGGCAAGCTTGAGGGCGGCGTGCGCCGCGATGTGCAGGCCCACGTGGCCCGTTGGAAGGATGAGGAGGGCAACCTCATCATGATCCTCCATGCCATACAGAACCAATACGGCTACGTGCCGCGTGAGGTGGCCATGGAGCTCTCGCGCGAGCTGGGCGTGCGGCTGGCGCGCATCTACGAAGTCATCACGTTCTACCACTATTTCAAGCTCCAGCCCCCCGGTAAGCACAATGTGACCGTCTGCAACGGCACCGCCTGCTACCTCAAGGACGCCGCCGGCCTGCTCAACGAGCTGCGCTCCCAGCTGGGCGTGGGCGAGGGGCAGACCACCGCCGACCGAGAGTTCCACGTCGAGGTCGTGCGCTGTATCGGCTGTTGCGGGATGTCGCCGGCTGTGGTCTGCGACGGCAAGACCCACGGCCGGGTGAAACCCACTGAAATCGCCGGCTTCATCGCCGGAATACGCGCGGCCGCCGCCGCCAAGGAGGCCAAGCCATGAGCCCGGTAGCGGCTGCCTCGCCCATCCCCGCCGCCGCCCCCGTGGCGCCCGTGACGCCCGCCTCCCTCGAGGCTCTGGCGCAGCGAGGGCGCCCTGCGCCCACCGATTTCATACGCGTGCAGCTCGACACCGGCGGCATCGCCGCCGGGGCCACCGAGGTGTTCGAATCTCTCCGGGATGCGGTGGCGGCGCAGAAGCTGCCGCTGCCGGTGCTCCGGGTGGGGTCGCACGGACGTTCGTGGGCGGATCCCGTTGTGGAGATCCGCGCCGCCGGCCTGGCCCCCGTGCTCTACGGCCAGATGACCCCCGCGCTTGTGCCGGAGCTGCTCAACGCCCATGTGCGGGAGCGGCGCCTGCTCGACGACCATGTGATCGCCACCGGCCCGCGTGGGACCACTATTTCGGTACCCGTCGAGCACCTGCTGGTGCGAGACTCCGGCCCCGGGGAGGGCAAGACCCAGTTCTTCCAGATCTCCTTCTCCGAGGAGCTCAAGCGCCGCGGGCTCGCCGCTACCGTGCAGGTGGTGCGTGCGCTCGACCTAGGCGTCTACGACGAGGGCGTGGTGGTGCAACTGCTACCGGGTGGCGTCACCTACACCAACGTGCTCGCGCCCGATGTGGCCCGCATTGTCGAGCGCTCCGTGCAACAGCGGCAGGTGCTCGACGACCTCCTCTGGAAGCAGCCCGAGCTGCAGGCGCGCATTGTCCTTCGCAACTGTGGGGAGATCGACCCCGAGGAGATCACTGACTACCTCGAACGGGTCGATGGATACCAGGCGCTGCGCCGGGTGCTCGCGCTCACGCCCGAGCAGGTGATCGCGGAGATGAAGACCAGCGGCCTGCGCGGGCGCGGTGGGGCCGGTTTCCCTACGTGGATGAAGTGGGACCTCACCCGCAAGCAGCCGCCCGGGCAGCGCTACATCATCTGCAACGGCGACGAGGGAGACCCGGGGGCGTTCATGGACCGCAGCGTGCTCGAAAGCGATCCGCACAGCGTGATCGAGGGCATGATGATCGCCGGCTATGCGATCGGGTCCACGCAGGGCTACCTCTATATCCGCGCCGAGTATCCAAAGGCCGTGGAGCGTGTTGAGCGTGCGCTCCAGCAGGCCCGCGCCGCCGGCCTGCTCGGCAAGAACATCCTGGGGCGCGGCTTCGATTTCGACGCCAAGATCCGCCTGGGGGCCGGCGCCTTCGTGTGCGGCGAGGAGACGGCCCTCATCGCCTCCATCGAGGGCAGGCGAGGCAGCCCCTCGCCGCGCCCGCCATATCCTTCGGTGCGCGGCCTGTGGGGGCGGCCCACGGCGATCAACAACGTGGAGACTCTCGCCAGCGTTCCGGCGATCATATTGCGCGGCGGAGCGTGGTATTCCGGCTACGGAACCGAAACCTCCCACGGCACCAAGGTTTTCGCTGTAACCGGCAAGGTGAAACAGGCCCAGTTGGTCGAGGTGCCGATGGGAACGACCTTGCGCCAGATCGTATTCGACATTTGCGGCGGCGTGCTTGAGGACCGCGAGATCAAGGCTGTGCAGACCGGTGGACCCTCCGGCGGGGTGATCCCCGACAAGCACCTGGACACCCCCGTAGCCTACGAGACGCTCCAGTCGCTGGGCTCCATCATGGGCTCGGGCGGTATGATCGTCATGGACAAGACCGACTCGATGGTCGACGTCGCCAAGTTCTTCCTGAAGTTCTGTGTGGACGAATCCTGCGGCAAGTGCGCTCCGTGCCGAATCGGTGGTTACCAGATGCTGCAGGTGCTCGACCGCATCTCCCGCGGCCGGGGTGCCGCCGAGGATCTGGTCATCCTGCGCCGTATCTGCCTGGCGATGCAGAAGGGCTCGCTCTGCGGCCTGGGCCAGACCGCGCCCAACCCCGTGCTCTCCACGCTGCGCTATTTCGACGACGAATACCGCGCCTACATCGAGGGCGGTCCCAGCTACGCCCGCAAGATGGCCCGCACCGCCACCGGCGGGGCCGAGGCCGTGCCCACCCCCGCTGTAGTCACCCCCGCAGGAGCCTGACCCATGAGCATCGCCACTGCCGCTACGGCCACCGTCAAAGCCACCGTCAACGGTCTGCCCGTGGAGGTGCCGGAGGGCACCAGCATCCTCGACGCCGCCCGCCGCGCGGCGGTGAAGATCCCCACGCTCTGCAAACATCCGGACCTCTTGCCCACCGCCGCCTGCGGACTGTGCATCGTGCGCAACAAGGGAGGACCGCGGCTCCTGCGTGCCTGCTGCACGCCGTTGGAGAGCGGCATGGAGATTGTCACACACGACCATGAGATCGTCGAGGTGCGTCGTGCCACCTTGGAGCTCATCCTCTCCAACCACCCGGCCGAGTGCCTTAACTGTGGGCGCAACGGAGAGTGCGAGCTCCAGTCCATTGCCGCCGACTTCAACCTGCGAGAGGCCCCGATCAAGCGCTACGTGCGGGAGCTGCCCGCCGACCGCTCCACGGGCTCGATCATCGTGGAGTTCGAGAAGTGCATCAAATGCGGCCGCTGCCTCCAGGTGTGCCAGGAGATGCAGGACGCCTGGGCGCTCTCCTTCCTCGAACGCGGTATCAACACCCGCATGGCCCCTGCCGGCGACATCCTCTTGGCCGACTCCCCTTGCGTGAAATGCGGCCAGTGCTCCGCGCACTGCCCCACCGGCGCGATCGTGGAAAACGACGAGACGGCCGCAGTGTGGGCGGCGCTCCACGATCCGGAAAAGATCTGCGTGGTGCAGATCGCCCCGAGCGTGCGCGTGACCATAGGCGAGGCTTTCGGGCTGCCCCCCGGCACCAACCTTACCAAGAAACTGTATACCGCGCTGCGTCGCCTGGGCTTCCACGCGGTGTTCGACACCAACTTCTCGGCCGACGTCACCATCGTGGAGGAGGCCACCGAGTTCATACAGCGCTTCGTACACAAGCGCGGCCCGCTCCCGCTCATCACCTCCTGCTGCCCGTCGTGGACCGACTACATGGAGAAGCGGCATTGGGATTTCATCGACAACTTCTCCACCGCGAAGTCGCCCCAGCAGATTCTCGGGGTGCTCGCCAAGACCTACTACGCCGAGAAGGCCGGGCTCGCCCCCGCGAAGCTCTTCGTCGCATCGATCATGCCCTGCACCGCCAAGAAGTATGAACTCTCGCGCACCGAGGAGATGTTCGCCTCGGGTCACAAGGATGTGGACATCGCACTGACCACCCGCGAGCTCGCCCGCATGCTCAAGCAGTCGGGCATCGACTTCCTCAATCTCCCCGACGGCGCCGCGGACTCCATCTTGGGCGAATACACGGGAGCCGGCACGATCTTTGGCGCAACCGGAGGGGTGATGGAGGCGGCGCTGCGCACCGCCGTGCACTACGCCACCGGCCAGAAGCTGGGGAAGGTCGAGTTCGAGGCGGTGCGCGGACTCGAAGGGGTGAAGACCGCAGCGGTGCCCATAAACGGCACTACAGTGCGCGTAGCCGTGGCCCACGGTCTCAGCCATGTGGCCGCCGTTCTCGAGCAGGTCCGCGCTGCCCGAGCCGCCGGGAAGGATACGCCCTACCATTTCATCGAGGTCATGGCCTGCCCGGGCGGCTGTATCGGCGGCGGTGGCCAGCCCTACGGCGTGGACAACGAGCGCCGCCGCCTGCGCACCGCCGGCCTGTACCAGGACGATCGCGACCACGCTGTGCGCTGCTCGCATGAGAACCCGGAGGTGCAGCGGCTTTACGCCGACTTCCTTGGCCGTCCCAACAGTCCCAAGGCCCACCAGCTTTTGCATACCCGCTACACCGCGCGCCCGCTCTACAAGAAGTGAGGGGAGACGAGGTGATCATTCTGTGACTCCTTCGCGTGCGCCGCTGGTGAAGTGCCTGCGGGATGCGTTGCGCCCGGGTGAGACTGCTCCCACTAGCGCATACCGCGCATGCCTGCCGGCTGGCCGGTGCGCGAGTATTCGCCGCCCTTAGGCGTAACCACTCATTTGTAGGAGCGTGCTTGCACGCGATT
>CAJCBL010000246.1 GCA_903960515.1 uncultured Verrucomicrobiota bacterium | reverse complement strand
CACCGCCGCTACGGCACGCTGTTTGCCGAACGCTTCAAGTCCGTGCTGGTGGAGTGCTCCAACAACGCCTTGCGCACCATGGCCTTCTACATCGACCTCAACCCCGTGCGCGCCGGCCTAGTCGCCGATCCCAAGGACTACCGATTCTGCGGATACGGCGAGGCCATCGCAGGCAATGCAACCGCCCGGGCAGGACTTTGCCAAGTGCATGGCGGGAAGTGGCAACAAGCCCACGCCGCGCATCGTATCGGGCTGTTTGGCACCGGCTCGGCCCCTCGCCTTGAAGGCGGCACCATCGCCCCGGCCGCCTTCCAAAAGGTGCTGCGCGCAAAGGGCCAACTACCTATGGCCACGGTGCTGCGCTGCCGCCTACGCCACTTCACCGACGGCGCCGTGCTCGGCTCGCAGGCCTTTGTAGCCACCCAGCTCGCCGCGTATCGTCGGAAGCATGGCCAGCACGCCCGCACCGCCCCACGTGCGCTTCCCCCGCTCACCGACTGGTCCGGCCTAGCCACCCTGCGCAGCCTGCGTATGAATCCCTTTGGGTGATGAAGAGGGCGGGCGGGGCAGGCGCACAGGCCTCGTCGACGACTTCTCTTCCTGCCTCCCGAATCAGGCTTCCGTTCACAAGAACGCCGGTTCTGCGCACTCTCGCCCCCTCACAAACCAACTGGAATCAGAACAACTCCGGCTGCTCGTACCTCCGCCGCGCGTCCTCGGCCGCGGTGCGCATCTCGTACTCCTCCAACAGCCGCCGCAACTCCCCCACCGCAGGCTGACCCGGCTCGGCTACCGGCCGCGGTAGGGAAAGGTTGAGCGTAGTCAATTTCAGGTTGCGCCGTAAGTCCGCCGCGCGGGCGGCCACCACGTCGCGAAACCGCTCCGGCTTGAGCTCCGCTGCATGTGCAAGCACGCCCTCCAGCGATCCGTGCGCCTCGAGCCAGCGCGCTGCCGTCTTCGGCCCCACCCCATCCAGGCCGGGAATGTTGTCGGAGGTGTCGCCCACCAGAGCCAGCAGGTCGGCAATCTGGGCGGGCGGCACGCCAAACTTCTCGCGCACCCCAACCGCGTCCATCGTTCTCCAGCCCAGCTTGGCGTTGCCGGGGGGCGGCGGCGTCAAAATTCGGATGCGCTCGCCCACGATCTGCGCGAAATCCTTGTCCGCACTCACAACGAGCACCTCGTGGCCCTCCGCCGCCAGAGCCACCGCTTGAGCCGCGAGCAGATCGTCGCTTTCCACCCCATGTTGCTCATGGCCGATGAAGCCCATCGCCCGAGTCAACGCCTTGATGGGCTCGATCTGCCGGCGCATCGGCTCGGGCATCTCGGAGCGGTGCGCCTTGTACTCGGGCAACAATGCCAACCGGTCCTGCGCCCCACCCAGGTCGAAGAAGACCACGCAGGCCGCCGGCCGCTCCTGGTCGCAGAGCCGCCACAGCGTCTTCACCCAGCCGTGCAAAGCGTTGGTCGGGAAACCGTCGGCGCGGTTGAGTTCCGGCACCGCGTGAAACGCCCGGTACGCCAAGTTGTAGCCATCGACGAGCAGCCATTTTGCCATGCATCGACAGTGGTGCCCGATCGCGAAAAGAGAAGCCCGGCTTTCGGGTTCGATGCTTGGCCGAGGTCACGGAACGGGCCCCTGGCATTTTCGATTTCGGATTGCCGATTTTCGCTTGGCCGGAGGGAGAATGCGAAACGTTCAGAGTTCAACCTTCGGCCCTGGCCTTCCCCTTGTCCTCCTCAGTTGTAACCATTCGTAGGAGCGTGCTTGCACGCGATTCCAACGCAGATCGCGTGCAAGCACGCTCCTGCGACGGACAAGCACCTGCCCCGGCAAAAGAAGAAAACCGCCTCACCTAAATGGTCACAGCTCGGCATCCTGCACTCTGTGGTCCAAGCCGGAGTTTGGGTTTCCGGCAGCCAGTCTCCGCTTTCCGCCCTCCGGTATCCGATATCCGCTCAGTCCCCCAGATTGGTGGCCACCCGCCGCGCCGCCTCGATCCACCAGTGGTTCACCGGCACGGTCTTGATGCTCTTCGCAACCTTGGCGATCGGCACCGCCACCAGGTTGTCACCACGAGTGGCGACCATCTGGCCAAACTTCCCCTCGCGGATGAATTCCACTGCCGCGGTGCCCAGGCGGGTCGCCAGCAACCGATCATGGCAGGAGGGAGTGCCGCCGCGTTGCACATAGCCAAGAATGGTCACCCGCGCTTCGAGATGCGTGAGCTCCTCAAGCTGTTTGGCCAGCCGCATCGTATGGCCGGCCCGGGCCTTGTCCCAGGCGGAGAGAGCCTGCTTGGCCTCCTTCTTTTCCACATCGTTGCGGGCCTTGTCGCGCCGGGCCAGCAGCACCGCCAGTTCGGCCGAGTCGGCCTTGGGCAGCGCGCCCTCCGCCACAGCCACAATGCTGAAATTCGACCCGTGCTCGGAGCGCAAGCGGATCGCCGCGGCGACCTTCTCCACATCGTAGGCGATCTCGGGAATGAGGATCACGTCGGCCCCACCGGCGATGCCGGCCCCCAGGGCCAGCCAGCCGGCGCGGTGTCCCATGATTTCGGCGATGATGATGCGATGGTGGCTGTGCGCGGTGCTGTGCAACCGGTCGAGCACCTCGGTGGCGATGCCCAGCGCCGTATCAAAGCCGATGGTGTCATCGGTGAGGGCCACATCGTTGTCGATGGTCTTGGGCAGCGACACGATGTTGAGCCCCTGCTCGACCAGGCGAGCGGCGTTTTTGTGCGTACCGCCACCGCCGATGCACACCAACGCGTCGAGCTTGTGGCGACGGTAGGTCTTCACGATGGCCGCGGTCATGTCGCGAGTACCCCCGCCGGCTACGGGCATGCGGTGCGGTTTGTCTCGCGAAGTGCCCAGCAGCGTTCCGCCCAGGGTGAGCAACCCCACCAGTCCACGCTTGTCCAGGCTCACCCAGCGATCCTCGATCATACCCAGAAAGCCGTCACGAAACCCGATCAACTCCCAGCCATATTGCCCCACGGCGGTCTTGCCCACAGCGCGGATGGCCGCGTTGAGTCCGGGGCTGTCGCCGCCCGCCGTGAGGATGCCGATGCGCTTGATCGGCTTGATGAGGTTGGTGGGCTTTGCGGGTTTAATGGAGGCCATGGGGAGGACTTCAGCGAAGTTGGGGGCCGCCCGAGCCGACGGCAAACCCCCGATTGTTAAATCTAGCCGACGAGAAAATCATTGCGCCGCTGCGCCCAGCCACCGATCCCATTGCGCGTCAAAGCACCGCCGGGCTCCCTCCCGCCCCCTAAACGCCGCGGCAGCCGCCCCCTAAAAGAAGCACATCCTCCTCGGAAATCTTCGCCCTCCTATGGAACCCCGCCCCTCTGCCCCGCCGCCCCGCGGCAGTCTCATCTCTGTGGTCTTCCATCTCGCACTCGTGCCACTCGGCTTCGCCTGTGCCTGCTCCCATGCCAAGGACGAAGCCAGCATTCCACCGCCCCCTCCTCCGCTCACCACCGCGCCCGACCCGAATCGATGGGTCAATCTTGTGCTTGAGAACCGCTACCCCGGCCGAAGCTGGGGTACCGTGTCGGCCAACCCGAACAACTCGGGAATCTCCGCAGACTACACGCTGACCGAGCCGGAGTATCTCCCATGGGCTCAGGAGAAGGGCCCGGGAGGGGAGGATCTTCGGCTCCTGCGTCAATTGAGCGTGGCGTTCAAAAGCCGCTGCCGCCAACCGGGCGACAAGGGGCATTTCTCCGCGACAGGTCTTTCGCAACAGTTGACCCAGATCAACTCCACCCACTCCAGCGCCACGACCACCATCTTGGTGTTCGACGGACTTAAAGACACCCCCGAAACCCCCGGTGCGGCCGTCGGCACCGCGCTCTCCCAAATCAGCCAAACGGGGCCCCACTCATCGACGTCCGCGCTGCCGGATTTGCGGCGCAATACCAAAGCTTGATCGCGACATTGAAACTCGCCAACAGCGCACTGCCCACGGATCCCGGATCGAAGGAGAGCCTCTGGGAGGGGTACGTTACCTACCCGCAAAGCCAGGAACGAGTCTGCATTTCGGTCAAACAACGCCAGGCCACTTTCCTCGACACCAGAGGGAAGACCATCGGGGAACAAGGCGCATACGAACTTGATTTCGCGTTCATATCCACACCGGATCGCTTGGAGCTGACCCTCCAGGACCGCTCCGGGATCAGCGAGGAGACGGTGCTCCGCATCGAGGAACTAGTGGCTAGGGCGCAGCCCTTCGCCTTCGACCCCGAAAAACAGAAGTACGATACACAAAAATTCTTCCGTGGCTGCCGGTTCGTCCTCGCAGACACCAAGACCATGCGGGTATCCGGCCCGGGGATCCCCGAAACCATCTTCCGCCGAATCCGCTGACGACTCATACCGATGCGTACGCCAACACAAGTGCGGTTCGCCGTCGCCCTCCTCGGCCTGGCGACGGCCATCATTTTCTCGGCATGCGGCCCTCGGCCCCCGAAGGCCCCGCCCGCCGCCACAAAGTTCCTCCCCTCGGGCAGCCACGGCTGGACTGAAGTCCTCATCAACCCAACCGACACCCCTCGTTTTCTCGGGTTTCGCGCCCGCTATGTTCTCACCGAGAACGAGTACGAGACCGTTCCGAAGGCTCAGGTATGGAAACAGCTCGATGTACGGTCGCTGATGAGCCTCAATTTCTTCCTCCAAATAGATGCCACCTACGTGCGAAAAGTGCGGGCTAAGGGCACTGGCGGCTGGTGCACCGGTTATTTCGCCAAAGACTATTACTCACGGACTAAACCCGAATCACTCTTCGCTAATCTAAATGGCGTCGTGTACCGCGCTCCCGACAGCCCTCCCGGTGAACCTTCCGGTATGATCGTGCGAGACTATCCCGACGGCCAAGCAGCGCTCGGGCAGCGTATAGCCGAAATATGGAACCGGCGGCCCAACGTAGTCGACATCACGGATCCCAACTTCAAAACACAGATGCAGGCGCTCACCAAGCCCATCCTTCAGGACATCGCCGACAGCATGCTGCCCTGGCCGGTCGCCAGACTGCCAATCGACAAGCGAGCGACGGCACTCGCCACGTTGGACACTTTTCTACCCAAGGTGCGAAATACAATGAAGGGCAAGCACGAGTGGATGGGAACCTTGGTGTTCCCAAACCATAGAATTCCCGTTCTACTGATTTCCGACTGCCTCATCGTCAACGAAACGAATCTGGATATCCGCCTGGACTGCACGCTCTACAAGTTGGCTCCCAACACAGATCCGATCTCCGTGAACGGAGCGCTCACGACCGACACCACCTCGACACTCGCGCTGGAATCCTTCCGTATGAATAGCGCCAATATGAGCGGCGAGAGCCTCGATACGACGCGCCAGCGCATGTCCACCGCCCCGATGAGCCATTTTTGGGACACCCAAAATTTCTATGTGAGGATCCTCAATTCCCGACAGATCGAAATTCGTGCAGACGGAATCCCGGTCTCCGTGCTCGCTCTGCAGAAATAGCCGAATTTCGCCCGCGAGCCCAGTACCAGCAGCAAGCCGGTGCAGTGAACGAGCCACGCCGCTGCACTCCCCTACCGAGTCACCGAGCCGCCATCACATCAGGCGGCCCATGCAGCAACCGGTTCCAGGCAACCCGACACGAGAACCACGCCCCTCCTCATGTCGCCCCGGTCCCCCAGCCCCCCACTACAGGCCCTCGGCTCAGCCGGGCCAATGCAGTCCGATTGTAGGGTCGGCCCTCGCGCCCGCGCCGTATCGACGTCAGCGGTGCGTCGTGCCAGCGTTCTTCGCTGCCAAGGATCCCTCGTACTTCCAGATATAGTACGCCTACAAGATCCGCCCCTATGCTCGAACTGCATAGTCAAGCTGTAAGCGGTGGGTAGGAAGTCCCCCGTTAAGCCCCAGAGCGAAAAGGCCTGCCAGTCCCCAGGAAGAAGAGCTCGAATGCGATCGCCTAGGAGCCTGTCGGACTTTGAGCACCCAAAGCGGCTACAGGAACGTATACGAGTTCGCGGCGCGGTTTTTTGGCAACGAAATGAGAATACGAGGCTTCAATTCGCGCTTATTG
>CAJCBL010000245.1 GCA_903960515.1 uncultured Verrucomicrobiota bacterium | reverse complement strand
GTCACAACATAGTCTGTGATCAGTTTGGATTCAGCATCTGCCCGAATGTGGTTCTTGAAACCGTAGAATGACTGCTCGTTCTTCTTCGCCCACCGGGCGTCAACATCCTTCTGGCAGAGCTTGCGAGGGGCATCATTCCATTGCGCTGGAGTCTCGCCTGACTTTACCAAGGCGTTCTCCTCACGCGTGTTGCGCTGACGAGGAACCTCGACAAAACTTGCGTCAACAATGGTCCCGGTATTTGTGATCAGACCGCGCTTTTGCAGCAGATCTGCGTAGTGATCAAACAAGGGTTTGATAGCGTCAGCCATACTGAGCGCCTCGCGAAACAGCCAAACTGTCGAGAAGTCAGGAACGCTTTGCCCCAGATGCAGCCCAAGAAACCGCTGGAAAGTATAGCGGTCATTGATCTGGAACTCGGCCTGCTCATCGGAGAGGTTGTAAAGACGCTGAATCACCAAAATCTTGAACATCATCACAGCGTCATAGGCCTTGCGCCCGGCGGGGCTCTGGCGTTCCTTGCGCGTTGCCTGCTCGAGGAGGGGGCGGAATATCTCAAAGTCGATATGAGATTTCAGCGATACCAATGGGTCATTGAGCTTGGTCAGCTTGGCTAAACGATCGCCCTCATCGAAGAATCCCATTTGAAAAGTGCTCACATTATATGAGCCAAGAAAGACACGCTAGCTATTGACTGTCAAAAGGTCAATTTTTCGAATTGCCCTCAAGAACCGCACTAACCATACGCCTACGCAGGCTGCCCGTTATTTAGGGCCGCTAAAGAGCAATCTGGCCAGTGTGAAGGCGCACCAGATGCGCCTGATCCTGCAGGAGATATACGCCATCCCGGGCACCGCGTTAGCCAGGCGCAAATTGCGGGCGTGGCGCCGTTGGGTACGCTGGGTGGCGGGCAAGCATTTGCAGCCTCAATTTGCAGCGATGGTGAAGACCGCAGGAGTGATCGAGCGACATATCGAGGGGGTGCTCGCTCACTGGACCCATCACACCACCAACGCCTTCATGGAAGGGCTCAATAGCGTCTTCTCTGCGGTCAAACGTAAGGCCAGAGGGTTCCGCTCTACCAAGAACCACATCGCCATGCTATACTTCACATCGGGCAATCTCGACACCCCTGCACTACCTACTAGAAACAGCGAAGAACCAATTTTCGTGCACCTAATCCATTGGTAATGATTCCATTGAAGATTCCATTGCCCCCAAAAACCGGACAGAAGTGGGCTAAAATATTAATTTCGGCGGCTTTCGAATTTTGTTGCATCCGGCCAAAGTTTACTAATTTTTGAACAAATGAAATGCCGCAGGACACATGCTAAGTCAACAAAAGCTGGGCGGGCCGCAAACGTATTTTCGCGGCATCTCTACAATAAGCGGCTCCTTCACAAAACCTTCCTAACCTCTTACCTCTAGCGCGGAAGCCCTAACTTTTATACCATGCTGTGAATAGTCCGCAAGAATAGTAGTTTCGCCTTCGCAAAATCCGACCAATTCCATTTACCGTAAACATTGACACACCCAACCTGATTCACTTCAGGCTACACTATATAATCGCCGATAAAATTCCTTAGTTTACTGCGGCTGCAATTTAGCACCTCAATATGATCAATCAACCCCAATTCAACAGCCTTTCCCGTCCTCCCCCATGTATCAGACAACGGCATTTCTTCGATTCATAAGTAGTCGGATGGTTTTCCGGGGGAACCGATTCCAGTATCTAACTCCATTGGCCAACGGCGTCATCCATACATCCAAATACCTGACCTGCAAATCGCTCTGTGTTTAAACAATCTTATGAAGCTATTTCAAAGAGCCGAAGCCACCGCCCCCCTTTCCCGATGGCTCTATCTGTATCCGATTATTTTCGGCCTTGCCTATTCCCAGGGAGCCCTCTTCAGCAGCAATCAGAACACGAAATTCATTACTGGCCTTGCCCTTGCGGGGTACGGCGATATTGCCGCTGACTGGATGGCGGGCATTACCGACCCATTCCCCCTCTTTTCGCACCTACTCGCGTGGCAATACCAGTTCTTAGGCCTGTATGCCGGGACGCATCTCTCATTCTTCCTGCTTGCCGCTGCCTACGGTTTGCTAGGCGTGCAGCTGGCAAAAAGCCTATTCTCTAGCAACGAAACAAAGCAGCGGGCCCAGTGGCTGTTTTGCCTGCTTTGGCTGCTTGTGCACACTATCGGGCTGCGGGGGGTTTTTCAAAGCATCATACCCGACGGCCTTGCTGGCCAGTATATGCTGGGCGATTACTATCAGCCGTGCTGCTTCGGCGTGCTGCTGCTTGCCGCTATTGCGGCTTACCAGACAAAACGCCTGCTAGCAGCCGCGGCCTGCCTGATTGCCGCACCGCTTTTTCACCCGGCATATCTTATTTCATCCGCCTTCGTTGCCGCTGCGCTCGTCAGCATCCCCGCCAACAAGGCTCTCGGCATACCGTGGTGCCGGCGGCTGCTGTTTACCCTGCTGGTGGCGGCCGGCATTGGCGCCTGTTGCCTGTGGAATGCCACGGCCCTTACGTCGGGCGATCCGGCGGTGCGCGACGCAGCCTATCGGCTCATGGCCGAGACCCGCATCCCGCATCATGCCCTGCCCACCCACTGGCATCCGCTCGGAACTGCTGTATTTTTTATTGCCGGCTTCTGCGCAGCCTGGCTTGGCCGCAGGCAGCTTGCAGGGCAATTGCTGTTCATGCTCATAGGGATTGTTGCAGCGGCCGTGGGCTGGGCTCTCGTCGATTTTAACCCCACGGTTGCGGTTGCCGCACCTTGGCGTGTGTCCGTGCTGCTAGCGCCGCTCAGCTGGGTAGTGCTGCTGGCCGCTTTGGCTGAGCGGCTGGCGGATAAATACTATTTCAGCATGCCGCCGGCAGGAGCCCTTAGAAAATGGCTCGCTACCGCCTGCCTCTGTGCCTGCCTAGCGGGGATGCTGCATCTGGGCCTTGAATATTACAGAAAGGCGCAGCGGGAAGACTATGGGCTTTGTCGCTTTCTCCGGCAGTACCATACGGCGGGCAGTCAGTATCTGATTCCGCCGCAGGAAACCCGCATTCGCCTCGAAGCCGGCGTGCCCGTTTTTGCAACCCGCAAGTCGCATCCCACGAAAGACAGCGAGTTTCTGGCGTGGAACGTCCGTATTGAGGCTGCACGGCAAGTCTATGACGGTTCGCCGGCTGCGCTGCAGAAACTGATGAAGGATCATGCCATCACGCATATTGTCTGGCCTGAAACAAAAGGGAATTTCCCCTTCCCAGCGCTCGGCTCCAGGGTGTACACTGACAGTAATTACAGCCTGTGGGTATTGGCAAAGTAGTGCCACCCGGCAGGTGCCGGCAGAAGCATAAACCTAAGAGAAGCAGTTTGGAGCCTACCGACGCTGGGATAGCGTCCGCACTTGGTAGATACCAAACGTTAGCGCCCGCAACCGGCAGCGGCAGGGGCGCCGGGCCGGCGGTTTTCATTTGTTCGACAAATGCATGACGCATAATCCGCCGCCAGCGCTCCAGCGGCTCCAGCTGCTGCGCAGTTGCCAGCAGGTCTCGCAAAAATGTCGCATCGCGGACCATACGGGGTCGCAACACTGGGCCCTCGCCGTCCAGCAACCGCACGGCCAGTCGGCGTTGGCAAGCAGGCTGGCTTTGGCAGGCCACCCCGCCCAGCTGGCTGCCGACTGCTTCGTGGTGCTGCTGGGGCTCGATGAGCCGCGCGTAAAGACTCCACCAATTGTATACTAGCCCGACTTCCGCAACTGGCGGGGGATGGAAACGCAACTCGTTGATTCATCGCTAAGGTGGGGCAAAGGTCGGGACTACACGCACTTTGCGGAAACTCGATGTCGTACTGACAGACACTTACGCAGCTTGCAGGCCGCCAAACGGCTGGAGATTCCCCAAATATACGCCAGCTGCGGAGGTCGGGCTAAGGGCCGGTAGAGCTGGAAACTTTGCTGCTTACCGATCACGCCGCAATCGATACATCGGAGGCGGCCGCTCCGGTGAAAACGCACAGCCGCCCGCTTTCCCCCAACCCCAGCGCCCGGCCCAAGGCGCTACCGTATCACCGGCTCCTCCACGCCGATGGGTAAATGGCCGCGCCCTCCTCCCCGGGAAGAGTCTTTACTGTCTTGCCGCTGCACCGGTAAGACCTTGCCGCTTCGCAATGTCCGCACCGGCTCCCACCGTCACTTTCAGCATCGACCAACCCACCACCTGGCGCATCACCGCGCCAGCCCTGGAGGTGGCCGGCTGGCTGTACCCGAGCGACGGAGCCACCTGCCTCGATGTCCGCGCCCGCGTCGACCGCCGTGTCTTCCTGGGGCTTTTCGGCCTCGATCGCGACGACCTCGCCTCCCGCTTCCCCGCCGATCCCGCTGCCCGCCGCAGCGGCTTCCGCATCGCCGCCCACGCGTGGACCGGCGCCAGCTCTGTGGCCTTGGATTGGCAGGACTCCGCCGGTGTCTGGCACGAGTTCTTCCGTACAGCGCTGGACCTTGCGGCGCTGCCGCCCACCGCCCAGGCGCCCAAGGTTCTGCGTACCGCCTACGTGTACGAGACCCTCCACCACCTCTACCGCAGCTGCCACCACGCCTCTTTCTTCACGATGTGCCGCGAGGCCGATCGCATGCTGCGCGAGGTGCTCGTATTCACCACTGATGTGCCGCGCGGCGACGGCGTCCACGGCTTCATCGAGACTCCCGGCTATTGGCTCCAGTCGCAGTACGACAAATTCCGCGTCACCGGCTGGACCTTCGGCATCGGCTTCGACATCGCCCGCCTCCACGCCACCACCGGTGCGGGCTCGGGCAACCGCCTCATCTACCCCAAGGAGCGCCCCGATGTAGCCGCCGGCCACCCCGAGCACGCCAACGCCCTGCGCGCCGGCTTCTACGGCCTGGTAGATGTGCGCGCCGACCTCCCCGGCCCTACCCACCTGCGCATCTACGCCGACCAACCCGACGGCCGCCGCCTGCTCGTCTTCTCCCGGCGCATGTTCCTCGACCGGCGCGACGAGCACAGCGGCCCCGTACCCGTATTCCGCCCACTGGCATTCTTCCTCTGCAAACTCGCGCTGCTGCGGGGCGCTTTCCTGGGCCGCTACAAGCTGCAGGACTGGAACTATCCCTTCTCGGAAATCCGCCGCCTGCGCGCGGACCTCGACCGCTCGCTTGGGCGCAGCGCCGGCGCGCCGCCGCCGCCGGCCGTAGTCGTGCGCCGCAGCCAGCAGGATCCCTACTCGCGCTGGGCCTGGCACAACCGGCCCACCGCGCGCCTGCTGTCCGCACTCTCCGCCGACGCCGCCCGGGCCGTCTCCGCCGGCGGCCCCCTGATCAGCGTCGTAGTCCCCGCCTACAACACCCCCGAACGCTACCTGCGCGAGCTTCTCGACTGCCTGCGCGCCCAGCTCTACCCGCGCTGGGAACTCTGCATCGCCGACGACGCCTCCCCGCAGCCCCACGTACGCACCATCCTTGAGGCGGCCGCGCGCGCCGATGCCCGTATCCGCCCGGTCTTTCGCAGGGAAAACGGCCACATCTCCCGCGCCACCAACTCCGCCCTCGAGATCGCCTCCGGCGAGTTCATCGCCCTGCTCGACCACGACGACCTCCTGCCCCCCGACGCCCTCCTGCACATCGCCCAGGCCGTACTGGCGCACCCGACCGCAGGATACCTCTACACCGACGAGGACAAGATCGACGACACCGGCCGCCGCTTCGACCCGCAGTTCAAGGGCGACTGGAGCCCGGAGATGGCGATCACGCACAACTACACGCACCACCTCACCGTCATCCGCCGCAGCATCGTGGCGGCCGCAGGCGGCCTGCGTCCAGAATTCAACGGCGCGCAGGACATCGACCTCTTCCTGCGCTGCTTCGAGCGCATCCAACACGAGGACGTCGTCCACATCCCCTTTGTCTGCTACCACTGGCGCGCCCACGCCGAGAGCACGGCCTCCCGCGGCGACCAGAAAGGCTACCTCTTCGACGCCGCCCGCCGCGCCATCGCCGAAGCCTGCCAGCGCCGGGGCCTGCGCGCCGAGCCGATGTTGCCCGAGTGGGCCACGCGCTACGCCTGCTGCCTGCATCAACTGCGTTGGGACTCCGGTATCCTCCGCGCCAACCCGGTCACCATCGTCATCCCGACAAAAAACCGCGGCGATCTCCTCGGCCGGTGCCTCGACTCCCTCGCCCGCACCACGCCGCGCGAGAGCGTGCGCATCATCGTCGTCAACGACGGCTCCGATGATCCCGCCACCATCGAGCTGCTCCGCGCCCTGCCGGGGCGCACCGACCTGCGCTGCACCGTGCTCGACCTCGCGGCCGATCCCGCGGGTTTCAACTACTCGCGCCTGGTCAACCTCGGCTCCGCGCAGGCCAAGACGCCTCTGCTGCTCCACCTCAACAACGACGTCGAGGCGCTTCGCCCCGGCTGGCTTGAGGATCTCGCCGGCTGGCTCAGCGTGCCGGGCGTTGGGGTAGCCGGAGCGAAGTTGCTTTATCCCGACAGTACGATCAACCACTCCGGCATAGGCCTGAGCCGGCACGACCGCCTTCCGCACACACTCTTCGAGCGCGAACCCTCCGAGGACCTCGGTCTGCTCTTCCTGCCGCACGCCGCGCGCAATGTAGCCGCGGTTACGGGCGCCTGCCTGCTCACCCGCACCGCCCTCTACCGCGAACTCGGCGGCTTCGACGAGACCGAGTTCCGCGTCGCCTACAACGACGTCGACTTCTGCCTGCGCGCCGTGGCGGGCGGCCAACGGGTGGTCGTATCGCCACAGGCCGTGCTCCAGCACCTCGGCAGCGCCTCCCGAGGCCGCGACTACGCCGAGCAGGAGCACCTCGCCTTCGTGGCCCGCCACGGCGCGCACAGCGATCCATTCCTTAGCGACACCTACGAGTTCCCGCCCTCCGCCCCGCGGCTCAACCCCTACCATCACCGCTACTCGGACACCGCGCGCCCGCTGCGGATGCTCTTTGTCACCCACAACCTCAAGTTCGAGGGCGCACCCATTCTGCTCTTCGAGCAGGCCCGCCACCACGCCGCCCAGGCCGGCGTGAGCGTTCGCATCGTCTCCCCGGAGGACGGCCCGCTGCGCAGCCGCTACGAGCAGCTCGGCATCGCCGTGGAGATCTGGGACGTGTCCGCCATCCTCACGGCCACCGACGCCGCGCAGTGCGCCGCCGCCGTGGCAGCCCTCGCCACCGCGCACCCCATCGCCGACGTCGATCTCGTAGTAGGCAACACTGTACTCACCTTCTGGACGGTTCCCCTCGCCGCCCGCGCCGGCAAGCCCTCGCTGCTCTACGTCTACGAGAGCTGCACCCTCGACAAGCTCTTCGCCCGCGCCGGCCTGCCCGCTCGGCTGCGCGAACCCGCCGAGGCCGCGCTGCGCGACGCCACCCGAGTCTGCTTCGCGGCGCGCGCCACCGAGTGCGTATTCCAGGAGCAGAACCACCACGACAACTTCCGCCTGGTGCCCAGCGCGGTAGACCTCGCACGCATCCAGAAGTTTGTCGCCACAAGCGACCGCGCCGCGCTCCGCCGCAAGCACGGCATCCCGGCGGACGTTCCTCTGGTCATCAACGTGGGCTCCGTGTGCGAGCGCAAGGGCCAGCACATCTACCTGCGCGGCATCGAGCGCCTGCGCAAGGACTGGCCCGCCGCCTTCCCGGGCCAACCGTTCCCTCTCTTCCTCATCATCGGGGCGCGCGACGGCCTCTACCTCGAATCCATCCAGCAGGACATCGCCCTGCTCGGGCTCGACGAGGTGCGAGTGCTGCCCGAGCGCGGCGACATCGACGACTTCTTCCGCATGGCCGACGTGCTCGCCTGCACCAGTTTCGAGGAGTCGTTCCCTCGGGTGCTGCTGGAGGCGATGGCCTTCGGTGTTCGGATCGTGAGCACCGACGTGTTCGGTATCCCCGAGATGCTCACCGGCAACGACGAGGCCCACCTCATTCCCGCCGGCGACCCGGCGAAACTCTCCGCCGCCCTGGCCAAGGCTCTGGGCGAACACTTCGCCGGCGACGGCTGGATGGTATCGATGGCGCGAGCGCGCGTGCATCGCCACTTCGACACCACGCGCCTGCTCCCACGCCACCTCGCCCTGTGCCGCGAAACCGCCTTGGGCTGACACCGTGAGCACCCCGACAACTCAACATTCTGTAGCAGGAGCGGGCTTGCACGCGATCCGTGCGCACAATCGCGTGCAAGCCCGCTGCCGCTACCACTGGCACCGGCAGTCTTCGATCCCCCGATCCATCATTTCTTCACTCCATTTCCCCTTCTGCGTCCCATGATCGAGACGCCCCACGCCTTCTTCTGCCTTGAGTCTCCCGCCGCGGGCGAAACGCCCCCTGCCGGGCGCGTCGTCTGCCGTGGCTGGCTTGTCGCCAAGCCTGGGAAACACTTCGCCGATCTCCGCGCCCGGGTGGGCACCCGCGTCTACCCCGGAGTCTACGGCCTGCCGCGCCGCGACCTCGCCGTGCACTTCCGCTCCCGCGACTCGCACCTGCTCGCCGCCTTCGAGCAACCGCTTCGCCTGGCGGCCGGTTCCAACTCTATCGTATTCGAAGTCTGCACGCTCGCCGGGGAATGGCTCGCCGTACACACCCTGGAGCTTACCGCGGGCCCGGCGCCGGGCTCCACCGTGGCCCCGCCGGCCCACGCCCCGCTGCGCGCCGTGGAATTCGCCCGGGGGCTGCACCTGCTGCTGCGCCGCGCCGCCGGCGAACAGCACCCCGACTGGCCCTCTCTGGCCACCGAGCTCGCCGCCGCGATCCCGCATCCGTGCACCACGCGCTTCGCGCACGCCCCCTTCCACGGACATTTCGACGAGCCGGCCGCGCTGGCCCGCGGCGCCTTTGGCCGGGTAGACCTCATCGGCTGGCTCTTCCACGAGACGGAGCCGATACGGCGCGTATTCGCCACCTTCGACCTTCAGGCCGTGCAGGAGCTTCAGGCGGCCGGCGACTACGCTGGCGTGCCGGCCCGCTTCCCCCAGTTTGCCAACTCCGCAGACTGCCGCTGGCACGGCTTCGTGGACACACCCGCGCAGCTCCCCCAGCCGCGCTGCCTGCGCCTCTACGCCGAACTGGCCGACGGCTCCTGGCACCTGTGCAACGTCCAGCACACGCTGCTCTGGGATGTGGAGACCGAGAAGCGCGGTTATCCCCGTTTTTCCTTCACGGCCTTCTTCCAGGCTGCGCATGCCCTCCACTCCGCGCTGCGCCGCCGTCGGGTGGCGATCGAGAATCTGCGCGCGATCCTCCCCGAATTGCGTCCGGTCTGGCAGGCGTTCCACGCACTCGCTCCGCGCCGCGGCCCCTCGATGGGTGGGCTCTCCGGCGAACTGCTCTCCGCCCCTCCCGGGCAATCCGATCCGCGCCGCCTTCTGCTGGTCAGCCACAACCTCAACCTTGAGGGCGCTCCGCTCTTTCTGGCCGAGTTCGCAGCACATTGCCGCCGTACCGGGCACCCGGATATAACCGTAGTCACCGGCCGCGACGGCCCGCTGCGCCGCCGCTACGAGGAGCTGGGCGCCACGGTGCGCGTGGTGGATCTAGACCCGCTCGCCCGCTCCGCCACCCCCTCCGCCCAGCGCGACGCGCTCCGCCAGCTCGTGCGCGAGGTGGACTTCACCGCCTGCGATCTGGTCGTGGCCAATACGCTCACAAGCTACTGGGCCGTCCACGCCGCGAGCGCCGCCCACCGGCCTTCCCTCTTCTACATCCACGAGAGCACCACGCCGGCTGCGTTCTTCCCCGGCCGCAATCCGGCGGCCTTGCCCGGGATCGAGCAGGCCCTCGCCGCCGCCACCCGGGTGTCCTTCCTCACTGCGGCGACCCGCCGCTACTACTCCGCGTTCTCAGACGGGGCGAACTACCGTATCACGCCCGGCTGGATCGACCTGCGCGCACTCGACGCCCTCCGCACCTCGCGCAGCCGCGACGAACTGCGCCGCCGCCTCGGGCTCGCCCCCGACGAGCGCCTCGTGGTCAACCTGGGGACCGTGTGCGATCGCAAGGGCCAGATCCTCTTTGCCCGCTCCGTAGACCTGCTCTGCCGCCTGCATCCTCCGGCGGAGCGTGTTCGCTTTCTCATGATCGGAGGCCGCAACACCGACTACGACCGCGACTTGGCCGCCCAGCTCGTGACCCTCAACCGGCCCAACCTCTCCGTCGTGCCCGAGTCGGAGGATGCCGCGGCGTTTTACGGTGCGGCCGACGTATTCGTGTGCTCCAGTTTCGAGGAGTCGTTTCCGCGCGTGATCCTCGAGGCCATGGCCTTCTCGCTTCCCATCGTGAGCTCAGCCGTCCACGGCGTGCCCGATATTGTGCGACACGACGAGGAGGCCGTTCTCGTTCCCCCGGGCGACACTTGGGCGCTGGCCGAGGCGATGGGGCAGCTCCTCTCCCAGCCGGCCTGGGCCACGCAACTGGGCCAGCGCGCCCGCCGCCGCCTCGAGCAGACCTTCACCACCGACCGCCTGCTGCCGCTGCATCTCGCCCTCGCCCGCGAGACCACCGCCGTCCACGTCTGATCCCTATGTCCGGAGACTGGCAACACGCACTCGAGATCCACCCGGCCGGCTGGAGTTTCCCCGTCGGCAAATCCTGGATCGCCGGCTGGCTGGTTTCGCGCACCGGCCGCGCACCGGCCGACGTGCGCGCCTGGGTCGACCACCGGCCCTTCCTGGGCCTGTGCGCCCTGCCGCGCCCCGACGTGCAGCAAGCTGTGGCCGGCAACGCCCACGCCCCGGCCGCAGGGTTCTCCTTTCTGCTCGCACCGCACCGGGGCGCACGCCACCTCCGCATCGAAGTCTGCGACCTCGGAGGCGAATGGGAGGAAGTCGCACACATCCAAATCTCCGTGGCAGGCGAAGCACCACCGCCGCCCTCCGAGCCCGCGCCCGACTACAGCGCACTGCTGCGCCAGCTACTCCAGGCCCACCGCCGCCGGCCCGGCGCACGGCTGGCCGCCCTCGCCTTCGAGGTTGTAGCCGCCCACCGGTCCCAGCCGCTGGATACCGAACCCAACCCTCCGTTCTGGGGGAAACTCGAGGAACCAACCGCGCACGGACGCCTCAAGTACGGCCGGCTCACCGTCACCGGCTGGCTCGCCCACCGCGAACACGCGATCACCGCGCTCACCGCCGTGCTCGACCCCCAGTCACCGGTGCCGCTACTGCACGGCCAGCCCCGCCGCGACGTCTCGGGCGTATTCGCCGAGTTGCGCGGCTCGGAGCACTCGCAGTTCCTCGGCAATGTGGACCTGCCTGCCGGCATGCCCTTGCCCGCCGCGCTACGCATCTTCGCCACTCTCGACAACGGCCAGTGCGAACTCGTCTTCACCCGGCGTTTCCGCCCGAGCATCGTCGCCGGGGCCGAGCCCGCGCTGCCCAACTTCTCGGGTACGCTCTTCGCCCGCTGCGCGCTTGCGCTGCACCGGGCCGCTCGTCGCCAGAGCCTGCCCACCACAGGATTCATCTCCTCTGCGCGCGCCGCCTTCTCCGCCTACCGCGACGACGCCCCCCGAGCGCCGTCGACCACCCACCGCCCACAGCCTACTGTCGACAGCCCACCGTCCACCGGGCCACTGCGCGTGCTGCTGGCCACGCACAACCTCAACCTCGAGGGCGCTCCGCTCTTTTTCCTCGAATACGCGCGCTTCCTCGCCGCCCAACCCGGCTTCAGCGTCCACCTGATCTCCCCGGCCGCCGGCCCGCTGCAGGAGCGGTTCGCCGCCGCCGGAGTCAACGTCGAGATCGTAGACCTGCAGGCCGCCCTGACCGCCGGTACTGCCGCCGATTTTCACTCCACCATCGGCTCGCTCGCACCGGTGTTCGCCGCCGCCAGATACGACCTGGTGGTCGCCAACACGATGGTGGCTTTCTGGGGAGTGCATCTCGCCCGAAAACTCGGGCTGCCCTCGCTGCTCTACATCCACGAAAGCGCCCCGGTGCGCCGCTTCTTCGCTCCGCTGCTGGCTCCCTCGCTCATCCCCGAAGTGGAGACCGCATTCGGGCTGGCCAGCCGCGTGGCCTTCATCGCCGCCGCCTCGCAGGCCGTGCACGCCCGCCTCGAACGCCACGGCAACTTCCGCTTCATGCCGAGCTGGATCGATGTCGCGGCCATTGAGCGCTACACCGCAGCCAACCCGCGCGGCGCCCTGCGCTCCCGCCTGGGCATTCCGGCCGCCGCCCTCGTCTTCGCCAACATCGGCTCGGTATGCGAACGCAAGGGCCAGCACATCTACATCCGGGCCATCGAGCTGCTGCAACGTGAGCTGGCCGGCTCGGGCGTGGCGCCCCCGCCGCGGCACTACCTCATGGTCGGCGGGCGCGAAGGCCTCTACCTCGACTCGCTCCGGCACGACATCGCCCTGCGCAACCTGGCCAACGTGACCATCGTCCCCGAGGTCGATGATCCGTTCGCCTACTACGGAGCTGCCGACGTCTTTGTCTGTTCCAGCTTCGAGGAGGCGTTCCCCCGGGTGCTGCTGGAGGCGGCGGTATTCGGCCTTCCGATCGCCTCGACCGACGTGAACGGCGTGCCCGAGATGCTCGGCCCCTGCGACGCCTGGCTATGCCCGCCCGGAGATCCCGCCCGCCTGGCCGCCGCGATGCGCGGCGCGATGGAAGCCGCCTGCTCCGGGGACCGGTCCCGAATCCTGCGAGCCAAGACAGGGGTAGTCACCCGCTTCGACGCGCGGACAAACCTGCCGCAGCATCTGGCGCTAACGCGCGAGGCCGGCCCCCAGCGCCCTTAGCAAGCCCACTCAGTCCCACCTTGCCGCCGAATAGCGCCGGCCAAGTGTCCCTGCCCCCTCGATCACGCATAGCGAAGCGAGGAGCGAGCGAACAACGCCGCCCGGTGGAATTCGAACGTCGCTCCGTGCGAAAGCCGCGTGCGACCGAAAAGCGGAGACATTGCCCGATCGCCCGCTGCGCCACGCGATCACCGATACGCACGCCGCGCCTCAAGTGCGCTCTTGAGCGTGACCGAGTCGGCATAGAGCACCCCTGCCCCGCTTGGCAGGCCGAAACCGATGCGCGACACCTTCACGCCCTCGGCGGGTATCTTCCCGGTGATGAAATGACAGGTGGCCTCCCCCTCGATGTCGTTGGAAAGCGCCAGGATGAGCTCCTGGATTTCGCCGCCCTGCAACCGGCTCACGAGCGAGCCCAGGTTGAGCTGCTCCGGCCCGACTCCGTGGATCGGCGACAGCTTGCCGTGCAGCACATGGTAACGGCCGCGGTACGCCCCGCTGCGCTCGATCGCCACCAAGTCCGGCACATGCTCGACCACGCACACAATACCTACCTCGCGTTTCGCATC
Source organism: uncultured Verrucomicrobiota bacterium (assembly GCA_903960515.1). Taxonomy (GTDB): domain Bacteria; phylum Verrucomicrobiota; class Verrucomicrobiia; order Opitutales; family Opitutaceae; genus CAJCBL01. The sequence continues at coordinate 18,632 of CAJCBL010000245.1, read as the reverse complement.
GGCACAGACGGCGCAAGTGCCGCCCTCCGCCAGGTTGCCGCAAGTCTCACAACGGCCCACCGAGCCGGCAGCCGCCTGGAGCGCGGCCACCAACTGCGGCAGCCGCTCGGGCTTCTCGACGAGCAGATGCAGCGCGATGCGCTCGGCCGAGCGGTATCCGAGTCCCGGCAACTGCTTGAGCTGCTTCTGCAGCATCTCGAAGGCGGGCGTCATGGGATTGCGGAGTTACGATTGCGAATTGCGGATTGGTCGGACTATCCGAAGGCGGCCTGCAGAGTGCCGCCGGGCGGTGAGCTACACCACAGCTGGAGTACTACGCACTCCGAGCCTGCCACTGCGCAATCCGCATTCCGAATTCCGCACTCAGAACATGCCGGGCATCTGGAAGGCGGCGGTCACCTTGTGCATCTCGGATTCGTTGAGCGCCTTCGCCTTCGCAGCGGCTTCCTGCACCGCCGCCAACAAGGTGTCGGATACAAGCTTGGCGTCCTCCTTCAGAAACTCGGGGTCTAGCGCGAGGGCGACGAACTTGCCCTGGCCGTTGATCTTGATTTTCACAGCGCCGCCTCCGCTGGAGAGGTCGATCTCTCGCTTCTCCAGTTCCTGCTGAAGCACTTCAATCTGCTTCTGCATCTTCGACGCCTGTTTCAACATTTTGCCTAAGCCAGCCATGGTAAGATAAAAGGGGTTTGAGTTGGCCCGAAGGCTCCGTTCCGCCCTCCTGAGATGCAACGGAAAACTCCGGACTGCCGCCGCCGCCGAAAAGCGCGGCCTGGGCGGCGAGTGGTGAGCAACCGGCCGCCGCTCTGCTGGCTTCGCCAACCCAGAGCGCAGAATGATGAGTGCGGAACTCAACCCACTTCGGAAGGCCAGTTACCAACTGGCCCACCCGCAGCTTGCCGCTTCAACCTAAACTTCCAACGGCAACCTCCGCTTCGCCTCCGTTGCGGCCTCCGCCTTCCGATTTCCGCCTTCAGCCTTCAGGATTCAACATCCCTTCCACGTACCCTGCCCGGTAGTCCGCAAACTTCGGCGACCAGCCGAGCACTCGCCGCAGTTTCGTCGAGTCCACGATCCGGTCCGGCCCTCGCCGCCGAGCCCCGAAGGGATTGCCCCCCGCCGCCGGTACCGCTGCGTCGCCAAAGCCCGGGCACTTCACGTCGAGCCGCTGCGCCATCCACTCGGCCACCTCGGCTCGCAGGGCCGGGGTGCCGTCGGTCACGTTGAAGATCTCGTCGCGCACCGCCGCCGGCGCGGCGAAGCAACTCCAGGCGGCGGCGCACGCGTCGTCGCGATGAATCAAATTCATATGGTGCGCGGGATCCCCCGGCAGCACCGCCGCCCCTGCCCGCAACTGGTCGAGCATGCCGTGGCGCCCCGGCCCGTAGATGCCGGCCAGCCTCAGCACAAACCACCGCCAGCCCGCCTCCCTAGCGCCGCGCCCCAGCTCGACCTCGGCCTCGCGCAGCACTTGGCCGGTTTCGCCCGCGCCTTCAGTCGGCGACTCCTCCGTGACCCGTTGCCCCTCTCCCTGCGGGTAGACGCCAGTGCTGCTTGTATACACCACCGTGCCTCCGGCCGGCTGAGTGGCGAGCCAGCGCCCCAGCGAGCGCATGCCATCCACATAACTGTGCCGGTAGCCGGCCACTCCGCCGCCACCGGCGCTCACGCAATTGAGCACAAAATCGAACGGCCCGCGCAACTGCGAGTGCCACCCGTCGCCGGCCAAATCCGCCTCCACTACCTGGGCACAGCCGGCACCGCGCAACTCCGCCGCCTTGGCCGGGTTGCGCGTAAGCGCCGACACCCGCAACCCGGCCGCCACCGCTTCGCGCACAAAGGCCCCGCCCACATACCCCGCGCCGAGCACCGCCACCGACCGCACCGCCAACAGGGAAGAGTCGCTCATGCGGCCGACAGAATCACCGTTGCCGCCCCCGCCAAGCCTTTTACCCTCTGCGCGGCTTCTGTGAACTGCCCCCCCGCAGCTCTCATCCCTGCTTCCCGCCATGAACACCACGCCCTCAGTACTCGCCATCCTCATGCACGGCTTCGAGGAGATCGAAGCCATCGCCCCCATCGACCTGCTACGCCGTGCCGGCGTGCGCGTGGTCGTGGCTTCGCTCGCGCACGAGCTCGCCGTCACCGGCCGCTGCGGCGTCACCGTGCTAGCGGAGACCACCCTCACCGAAGCGTCCAAACACAGCTACGACCTCATCTTTCTCCCCGGCGGCCCCGGGGTGAAACATCTCCGCGCCGATCCTCGTATCGTCCCGCTGGTGCAGGCCCAGGTGGCCGCCGGCAGGCCCGTGGCCGCCATCTGCGCTGCGCCCACCGTGCTCCTTGATGCCGGCCTGCTAGCCGGCCGCCGCTACACCGCATTCCCCGGCACCGCCAACGAGCTCCCCCACCTGCTGGCCGACCAACGCGTGGTCGAGGACGGCCTCATCCTCACCTCTCGCGGCGCCGGCACGGCATTGGACCTCGGTTACGCCCTGATCGCCCGCCTCCTCTCCCCAGCCAAGGCCGCCGAGATCAAACAATCCATCTGCGCCTGAGCGGCGACCATGCGGGAGCGTGCTTGCACGCGATTCAGAGCGCAGATCGGGTGCACGCACGCTCCACGGATTTCGGGCACCCACCGAGCGCAAAGCGGCGCCAGCGCAAGGCTACGGCGCGCGCCCCCCGGCGCTCACCGCTTGTAAGCACAGCGTCAAACAGCACCCAGCGCTTCCACCGCCCGGAGGCCGGACACATTGAGGCTCGCCCCACCGCCCTGCCCTGCCTCCAATCTCCAGCGGCGCCCCTTCCTGTACCCATGGCCCGAATCCGCATCCTCATCGGCTCGCACCTCTGCACCAACACCCGCGCTCTGCGCGAGGCCCGCGCCCTCATCGAAGCCGGCCACGATGTCTCCATCCAGGGCGTATGGTTCGACAAAACCCTGATCGCCCGCGACGAAAGCCTGCTGCTCAAGGCCCCCTACCACTTCGAACCGGTAGTTAACCTCCGCAAACACGGCCTGCTCCCACGGCTGCGCCGCCGCATCGGCGTAGAGTCCTGGAGACGCAGCAGGCGCTTCAGCCCGGCCGGGCTGGGCTACGGCATCCGCGAGCACCTGCGCGCGGCCCGTGCCGCCGAGGCCGACCTCACCATCGCCCACTCCGAGGGCACGATGTGGGTGGCCACCCAGCTCGCCGCCAAGGGCCAGCGCGTGGGCATCGACTTCGAGAACTGGTTTTCCGGTGTCATCCGCCCCGAGGAGCAGTCGCAGCAGCCGGTGGACGCCATCCGTGCGCTCGAGCACAGGATACTTCACTGCGCGCGCTATCGCATCGCACCGTCGCGGGCCATGGCGCGGGCGCTAGGCGAGTTCGCCGGGGTGGAGCCGCCCCACTGCGTTTACAACGCCTTCCCGATGGCCGCGCTGCACGCCCCGGCCCCTCCGGTTTCCGATCGCAAAAACCACCGCGCCCCATCGCTGCACTGGTTCTCCAGCCGCCTCACCCCGGGGCGAGGCCTCACCACCCTCATGGCCGCACTGCGCTACCTGCAGTATCCAGCAGAGCTCAATCTGCGGGGCGATCTGGCCGGGGCCGACAAGAAGTGGTTCGCCCGGCTGGTGCCGGAGGAGTGGCGCGAGCGCATCCTCATCCACCCCACAGTGCACGACAGCGAGATGCTGCCGCGCATCGCCAGCCACGACATCGGGCTGGCCCTGGAATCCGGTGCCACCCGCGGCCGCGATCTCACCATCGCGAAAAAGACTTTCCACTACATGCTCGCCGGCCTCGCCGTGGTAGCCACCGACACCACCGGCCACAAGGAGATCGCCGGGAATTCGCTGGGGGCAATGCAGTTGGTGCCCCCCGACCACCCCGTAGCGCTCGCGGCGGCCATCGACGCCTGGCTCGCCTTCCCCGAGCACCTCAAGCTCGCCCGCCAGGCCGCCACCCGCGCAACCAAAGAAACCTTCTGCTGGGAACTGGTGCGCGAGCAGTTGCTCGACGAGCTCGCCCTTGCCCTGGCCAACGACTGAGGCCGCAGCCATGCGTTCGCAGGAGAGTGCTTGCACCCGATCCGCGCTCTAAGTCACCAGCAAGCACCGGCACCGCGGCCCCCGCCCACCAAGGGGCGAATCCATCCCACTGAACGGATACGAATTGGTCCGGCCCGGGCGTTCGCAATTTCCGCCGACAGAATCGCCCCCCTGGTTGCGCCACCGGTGGACTGACACTACCTCCCGCTCCGCTTCCCTGCCCTCCACGGATGAGAATCGTTCACCTCTCCCCCCACCTGCCCACCGCCAACTCCGCCTTCGTGCCCGAAGTGCTGGCGCTGGCCCAAGCCCAAGCCCTGGCCAGCAGCGCGATGGTCAGGGTGGTCGCGGTAGGGCCGGCAGAGCGACACACCCGCCAGGGAGAAATCGAACTGCGCTCCCTGCGCGCCACGTGGCCGCTGCGGCTCGGCCACTCACGCGCACTGCGCCACCACCTCCTGGGCACACCCCTGGAACTGCTCCACGCCCATTGCCTCGGCGAACGCTCCCTGCACTACGCGCGCCTCGCCGCCCTACACCACGGCGCCCCCCTGATTCTCTCCCCGGCCGGACTGCTCGGCCTGGGTGAAACCCATCGAGCCCGCCTGCGCTGCGCAGCCCTGCGGCTGCTGCTCCATCCCCTCGCGCTCGAGCATGCCGCCGGCTGGCACGCCACCAGCCCCGAGGAGGCCCAAGCCATCCGCGCCTGCGGTTTCCGCCAGCCGATCTGCGTGGCCCCAGTGGGTATCCGCCCGCCCGCCGACTCCGAGCTCGCCGAGGCTCGCGTCTGGTGGCACGAGCATCTGCCCGAGTTGGCCGTGCGTCCGGTCGCCCTCTTTCATGCCCCGTGCGACCGACAGCACCGGGCCCGCGAACTCATCGCCGCCTGGGCTGCCACCTTCACGGCCGACTGGTTGCTTCTGGTACTCGGGCCCCATGGAAGTACCAATACAGCCGAGCTCAACGCTCTCGCCGCCCGCCTGGGTGCCGGCCGCAAGGTGATCGTCGCCGCTCCCGCGGAAGCCCCGCCGGCCCATGCCATAGCCCGCCTCTTCCTTCGCCCCAGCCGACTGGAGACCTCCACTACGGCCGTGGCCGAGGCCATGGCCGCAGGCCTGCCGGCCCTCGTTACCGACACCACTCCCTGGAGCCGCCTCGACCAGGAGCATGCCGGGTGGAGCGTCGCCTGGAGCGACTACCCGGCCGCGCTGCGGCGCACGCTGGAACTCCCTTCGGAAACCCTCGCCGCCGCCGGCCGTGCCGCCAGCAAACTGGTCCTGCGCGAATTCGACTGGCCCCGTTCCGCCGCGCTCCTGCTGGACTTCTACCGCAATCTCCACACTTGAGCCGCGCCCTCAGTCTTCGCCCAGGGCAGCGCGCTGGCTCGCGCCCCCGGAGCCGCTCGCCGTGACAGCCTCCGCAACTACACGGGGGCCGCACCGCGGCAACTGCCGCAAGCCGGTGTGCTACCGGGCCTATCCGCAAGCGTTCGGCACCGCCGATCCTCGGCCGGAGTGATTGCACCCGCCCCCCGGTATCGCTCCCTCTCAAACAGCGCGTGCAAGCACACCTCCTGCCGTCCAACATCGCCGACCTCACTCTCATGCCCCACTACGACTTCCTCGTCCTCGGCGGCGGCAGCGCCGGCTTCAACGCCGCCCGCGTAGCCCGCGACTTCGCCGACCGCGTAGCCATCGTCGACTCCGCTCCGCAGCTCGGCGGCCTGTGCATCCTGCGCGGCTGCATGCCGTCCAAGACTCTTCTTTACAGCGCCGAGGTGCTCCACCTCGCCCGCCACGCTGCGAAGTTGGGACTCACAATCCCCTCGGCCGGAGCCGACATGGCCGCCCTACACGCGCGCAAGCTCAAGGTGATCGGCGAATTCGCCGCCTACCGCGAACAGGCGATGAACTCCGGCCGCTACGCCATCCACCGCGCCGGTGCCCGCTTTGTGGATTCGAACACCATCGCCCTCGACAACGGAGACACGCTTACCGCCGACCGTATCCTGATCGCCACCGGTTCCCGGGTGAGCTGGCCGGCGATCCCCGGCCTCGCCGAATCCAAACCGTGGACCAGTGACGACGTGCTCGAGCTCGATTTCCTTCCCGAGAGCGTGGTTGTGCTGGGCGGCGGAGTGGTTGCCTGCGAACTCGCCCAACTCCTCTCCCGCCTGGGCTCGCGCGTCACCCAGATCCAGCGCTCGCCCCGCGTACTCAAAGAATTCAGTCCCGAGGCCTCCACCGTGGTCGCGCGCGCCTTCACCGACGAGGGCATCGAGCTGCTCACCGGCACCGCACTCCGGCAGGTGCGCCGCACAGCCGACGGCTTCGAGGTCGAGTTTCTCCACGATGGGGAGACGCGTGTGCGCAGCGCCCGCCACCTGCTCAACGCCCTTGGCCGCGAACCCTGCACCGCCGCACTCGACCTCGCCGCCGCCGGCGTGACTACAGCTACGAACGGCCGTATCCGCATCAACGAGTGGCAGCAAACGTCGCAGCCCCACATCTACGCCGGGGGCGACTGCACCGGCCCCTTCGAGATCGTCCACACCGCCGTGGCCCAGGGGGAGCTGGCCGCGCGCCACTCCTTCCAGCGCCCGGGGCTGAAACCCGTCGACTATTCCGGCCTGTTACAGGTCGTGTTCACCGACCCGCAGGTGGCCGTGGTTGGCCGCAGCGAGGCCGAACAGGCCGCCGCCGGCACCCCCTGCCTGGCCGCGAGCTATCCGTTCGACGACCACGGCAAGTCCATCCTCATGGAGGCGAAGTACGGTTATGTGAAAGTCGTCGCCGAGCCGGCCACCGGCCGTATCCTGGGTGCCGAGATGGTGGGCAAGGATGCCGGCGAGCTCATCCATCTCTTCAGCGTGGCCCTGGCGATGCGCGCCACCGTACACGATCTGCTCCGCGCACACTGGTATCATCCCACACTGGCCGAGATCGTCACCTACCCGCTGGAGGAGCTGGCCGAGAAGATCCCCGGTTGAGCGGTAGCGGGGTCGTGGCTGCGGCCCGTGAGCCCCCGTACCCAAGCAGGCGAGTCACCAGACGATGGAGCCACGCGCTGGCGCGGACTATCGGTTCACGGCGGATCTCACGTCGGGAATCCACCACTCGATCAGCGGAATTGCGGGCCAGTCGGAGACTGGCCCTACTTCGATCAAGCGCTTGCGGCAAATCGTCATGGCCGCTTGGAGGGCCACGGCTCAGCGCACCGCTGCGAGCGCCTCGGTCACGTTTACATGTCCCTCGTAGATGGCCTTGCCCACGATCACGCCGTCGAGATGCGCGTACTGCTTGGCCAATGCCGCCAGGCGGGTGATGTCGTCGAGCTTCGCCACCCCGCCCGAGGCGATCACCTGGCAACGCACTGCGGCGAGCAGTTCGGTGAGCGCGGCGAAGTTTGGACCGGTGAGCATGCCGTCGGTGGCAATGTCGGTGTAGATGATGGTGCGCACGCCCAACGCCTCGGCCTTCTTGGCCAGCTCCACGGCGCGGGTGGCGGTCTTCTCGACCCAGCCCTTGATCGTCACAAACCCGTCACGTGCGTCGATGCCCACCGCGATCTTGTCGCCATGGGCGGCGACCACGTCGCGCAGGAACGCCTCGTCCTCCCAGGCCTTGGTGCCGATCACCACGCGGCTCACCCCGGCGGCCAGGGCCGCGGCCACCCCCTCGCGGGTGCGCATCCCGCCGCCGAGCTGCACTCGGGGAGCCACTTTCACGATACCGGCCACGGCGGCGGCGTTCTGGGGTGCGCCGGTGAATGCGCCGTCGAGATCCACAACATGGATCCAAGCCGCACCGGCGGCGGCGAACTCGCCGGCCACCTCGGCCGGGTTCTCGCGATAGATCGTAGCCGCATCGGCGCGGCCCTGGGTGAGGCGAACGCAGCGGCCGCCCTTGAGATCGATGGCTGGATAGAGGATGAACACCCCGCCATTGGCATGGGCGCCCCGCCCCGGCGCAAGCCGCTAGTGCTGGGCCACGGTCCCCCCGGCCGCCCGAATACCCCGCGACCGGCCGCGCTGAGGTGACTCATCCAGTTGGCCACGCCGGATTGAATTCGGGACAGGATTGAATTAGGGACAGGTCGAAAACCACATGAACCTCCGCGGCCAGGAACCGAGTTAGGGACAGGAACCGAGTTAGGGACAGGAACCGAGTTGGGGACAGGTCGAAAATCCGAGTCAGGTCGGGGAATCCGAGTTTGGGGACAGGTCGAAAATGAAGCAGGCCTTCACTTTCCCGCCGGTATCCGCCCCTTTTGCCTCCTTGGGCGGATCCGCCTTTCGCCGTTCGGCCCCAGGCCTCTGCCTTCAGTTCTGGGTCGCGACCTCGGCCTTCCTCCGTTCACACCCACTCCCTCCGTCATCCGTATTCAGCGACCCGCACTTCTCCGCTGCGGTTTCCAGTTTCAGGATCGAATTAGGGACAGGATCGAATTTGGGACAGGTCGAAAATGAAATAGGCCTTCGCTGTCCCGCCCGGGATTGAATTAGGGACAGGTCGAAAACCACATGAACCGCCCCGGCCAGGAACCGAGTTAGAGTTAGGGACAGGTCGAAAATTCCGAGTCAGGTCGGAAAATCCGAGTTAGGGACGGGTCGAAAATGAAACAGGCCTTCGCTGTCCCGCCCGTATCCGCCCCTTTCGCCTCCTTGGGCGGATCCGCCTTTCGCCGTGCGGCCCCACCACTTTCAAACCTCGGCCTGGGACGCGGCCTCGGCCGTCCTCGGTGAACACTCACTCCCTCCGTCATCCGTATTCCGCGACCCGCGCTTCTCCTCTGCTGTTTCCAGTTTCGGATTTCAATTTCGCGACGGAAGTCCAGCGTCGCTCCTCAGAGTTGCCTTTCCCCTGCCCCGGCGGAGCAACCCATTCACCGGCCCGAATCGGTTCTCCTGGCAATACCGGCCGCTTCTAGAACCGCCCACCGCAAGCATCTTCCTGGCCCCCAGCCCCAGCTCCCCCTCATGAAACTTTACTCCACCATCCGCACCCTCGCCTCCTCCGCGGTGCTGGCCGCGGGTTTGTGCGTCTGTATCGGGCCAGCCGGGGCACAGACGACCTATGAGAACTATTCCTATAAGCTCACCCAGTCCACGGGGTCCCAGAAATTCTGGACGGCTGCGCCCACCGAAAAACCCTTCAAGTCTGCCGCGGTGCCGGCTTCCTCGGGTTCGGAGGTGAAGGTTTTCGCCGCGCGCAACGAGTTCGAGCCCTTCCTCATCGCCTATCAGCCGACGTCGACCGGCAACGCCACCATCACCGTGGGCAACTTCGGTTCCGGCATCGAGGTGGAACTTTATCAGGTCAAATACGTCAACATCACCACCGCCACCGACTACCTCGGGCAGACGGGCGAATATCCAGACCCCCTGTGGCCGCTCGCCAGCGGAGCCTCCGTCCAGGTCACCGCGAACCAAAATACAGCGTTCTGGTTCAGCGTGAAGGTGCCCAAGACCACCCCGGCTGGCGACTATACGGCGAATATGGGCATCGCCGGCATCAATATTCCAGTTCGCCTGCATGTCTTCGGCTTCACCCTGCCGGACCAACTGAGCGTGCCCTCGCTCTGGCAAAGCGTGAGCTACTCCACCATCCAGAGCAAATACGGCGTGGCCGGCACCGGCCCGGAATATTGGGACTATGTGAGGCGCATCAACCAGTTCCTCTTGGATCACCATATCACACCCCAAAACCCGCTCTGGCCCGGCGGCCTCACCTCCGGCGGGGCGGCTCCGTTCATCAACTACGACTACCAGACCCGCACCATTGCCGACAACGACGGCATCTGGGGCTTCGAGAGCCCAGCGAACAATTACCTCAATGGTGCGAACCTCAACGCGGGGGCCGGCTTCCCGATGTGGGCCGCCGCCAGCTGCAAGTCCAACGATCCCTCCGTAGAGCAGCGCCCCGCCCCCTTCGCCGGACTCGCCCCCACCGCCGGCGACTGGTACACCGGCAACAACCCCGGCTCAGCTTACAACACCCGGTGGTTCAACTATATTCAGGACGTGCAGGCCTACCTCACCAGGCTGCATCTGCTCGACAAGGCCTACTATTACATGGCCAACGAGCCCCAGGACCAGGCCGACTACGACGCCATGGCTTGGTACTCGCGCTACCTCAGCCAGGCCGCGCCTAACCTCAAGCTCATGGTCTCCGAGGAACCCAAGCCGGAGATCTACAACCACGCCAACTATGTAAGCGACGGCCAGATCGACATCTGGCTCGCCCACTACGGCATGTTCTTCAATCCGGAGATCTCTGCCGAGCGCCTCAAAAACCACGGTGAGGCTACCTGGATGTACTGGCTAAAGAGCACCTACGCCCCGCGCTTCAACCCCATCACCATCGACCACCCGGGCGCGGAATCCAGAATGTGCGGATGGTTTCTCTGGAAGCACCGCCTGCGTGGGCTGGGCTACTATAGCTTCATGAACTGGGGCGACAATCCGTGGACCACGCCCCGGCCGAACAACCAGAACGGCGAATACTCACTCATCTATCCGCCCACAGAAAACAACTCCAACATCGCCTACGGTGCCAACGGCCATCGCTTCGTATCCTCCATCCGCCTCGAACTCATCCGCGACGGCCTCGAGGACTATGAATATTTCCGCCTGCTCAACAACAGCCAGCACCCACAACCGGACCAGACCAACGCGGCAGACGCGCTCGTCAACCTTATCGTTAGTGCCGACGGAGTGGCCGTGAACCGCGACGGCGGTATGATGTGCAATCTCCGGCGCCTGGCCGGCCTCTATCTGGGAGGTGAGATCACCTCGCTCCCCTCGCTCTCTCCGGAGTCCCAGCACAGCCGCTCCGATGGTGCCCCCGGAAACTACTATATCAACTTCCAGGCCCCCTTGGGCAGGCCCACCGGCACCGTAACCTTCAACGGCCATACCTATCAGAAGATTGGCATAGACCTCTATAGCGCGACCAACGGTTACGGCTGGTTCCGCCCGGCGGACGTGCCAGTTCCCGGTAGCTTCTACGCCACCTATGACGAATGGTGGGACCTCCCGCCCGCCGACTTGCTCGAAAGCCAAATCATCGAGGACTATGGAAGGAACAGCGTCTTCGAATACGATCTGCCCAATGGTATCTACAACGTCACCGTTGGAGTCGGTTCCCGCTCCAACCCCCGTTATCATACCGTCTGGGTGGAGGGAACCCGCGTTATCAACAACGAAGCCACCACCGGCACAGCCATCATACGCACCGCCCAGGTGCAGGTGAAGGACAAGAAACTCACCCTCACTCTCGGGAAATACAACGAGATCACCTACATCAACTATATGGACATCCAGGCCGTGGCCAGTCCCGTAGCCATCACCACGGCGGCGGCCCTGTCGCAAGCCGTGGTCAATATAGCCTGGTCCCAGACACTTGCAGCCACGGGTGGCACCGCGCCCTACACTTGGTCCGTAGTCTCCGGCTCGCTGCCCGCCGCACTCTCGCTCTCCACCGGCGGCGTGGTGTCCGGCACGCCCACAGCCTCGGGCGCCTACGCCTTCACCGCCCGCGCCAGCGACCATGCGGCGGGCTATGCCGAGCAGGCATTCTCCCTCAACGTACTCACCCCATACGGCTACTGGAAGAAGACGAAATTCGACGCCACCGAATTGGCCGCTCCCTCCATCAGCGGCAACAATGCAGACCCCGACGCCGACGGCCTGCCCAATCTACTGGAATACGCCTTCGCCCTAGCCCCCAAGACCTCCGATGCCGGTAGCGGGAGTCCGGTGATGGGCGAGTCCGGCGGCTATCCCACCTTCAGTTATCGCCGCAACAAACAGGCCACAGACCTGACCTTCACGATCATCGCCTCGCCAGACCTGAGCTCCGGTTCCTGGGCGGAAGCGGCGCATACGGTGACGAGCCAAGTCGACATGGGCACCTATGAGCAAATCACCGTGCGCCTCGCCACGCCCATCTCCGCGATGGCCAAGCTCTTCCTGCGCCTGCGAGTAACCACCACCGAATGAACCCGGGAAATCCCACCCACCCCGGAAATCCGTAGGGGGACCTCGGGAATGGAAGCCTTAGCCTAGAATCGGCATTTCAAACTGGTCACAGAGGAAGAGAAGAGGCGGAAGGAGAACACAGAGAAGCACTCAAATGGTGAGCGTGCCTAAAGGGCATCTTCTCCCATTACTCTCAGTGCTCTCATGTCTTATCTCTGTGGCCTCTGTGCCCAACTGTTATGTTTAGCCTTGGCGCGAGATCGGGTTGTGCTGCCAGCGAGACGGCCCATTCCGCCCCAAGTCGCGTCCATATTGGGCAGATCCCTGCCGGCATGGCAGAGCCCAATTGTCATTAAAAAAAGGGGGGGGGCGTTCCGCCTCTAGTCCGCCCGATATTGTCGATTCCGCTCGCCGACTTGCGAGTGATGCCGATCCGAAAGCAAAAAGGGGCAGTCCCTTATGGACTGCCCCTCGACTAAAGTGACCGAACTAAAGCTCGATTACCTCACGGCCTCCAGGGGGCGTTGCGTGAAGCATCCCAAATCATTTCCTTCAAGAAGGTGCCTGATGCGCTGTAACCGCTACCAGAGTAGATACTGGACGTTTCGGGAATATCATTCACCGCCCAGCCCATTGAAGAAATATTATGCTCCTTCATCCAGGCGAACCACAACCGCGTTTCGTCATAATCGATGGCACCACCACCGTTGGCATCACAGCTACCCCATTCGGTGACCATCAGCGCGAGCCCCTTCGCCCTAGCGGCGTCAGCCCTAGTGCGCAGCCACAGCTTGTGGGTACCGGAATAGAAGTGCAAGGTATAGGCAACGTTGGGGGCCAACTTTGTCCTGTCGTTGGGATCCATGAGGGGATCGGCCGCAGGCTCATCAACGCGCTGGCTCCATTCATTGCTACCAACAATGATTAGATTGTCGGAATACTTGCGGATTTCAGGAATAACCGCCAGGGCATATGGCTTGATCGAGGTCCACGGGGTGTCTCTCGGTTCGTTGAAGATCTCAAAGATCACGTTGTTATAAGAGCCCCACTTCTGCGCCATCCGGGCAAAGAAATCCTTGCCCGCTTGAGTGTTCTGATTCGCGCCATGTGAATGGTAATCGATGACCACATAGAGCCCCCTATCGATTGCGGCTTGTACCACATTGTCGACATCGCCGTAACTGCCTTGAGGAACTCCATTGTCCGAGACCGAGAACGCAGCGCGGACAATCTCGCAGCCCATATCATCCATCAAGCGATCTACAGTCCCGCGGTTATAGAACTTACCCGCCCAGTGGCTCCAGTAAAAACTCATACCGGTGACACGGAATGGCTTCTTGCTCAAGGACCCAATAATTTGGTTACCAGAGACCTGCATCTCACCATAGTAGCGAACGGGGTCCCCCTTTATCAAATCTATAACCTCCAGCGCGGCAATGTCGCTGGTCGTCGTGTAGTTATTGGAATTATCCTTGAGAACGACACGATAGCTCGCGCCGTTGTCGGTGGCGATCGCGAGCACCGGAGTGGTATAGCTGCTGGCGATAGCCCCGCTCACCGGCGCGAAGGTCATGCTGCCGGGGTTGGCTCGATACCACTGGTAGCTGAGCGAACCGATACCGGAGGCCTCCACCGTGAAGGTGGCGGTCTCGCCAGGCTTGGCCGTCTGCCCGGCTGGCTGCTTGGTGATATCCGGCCCGAGGCCCTTGACGGTGAGCAGTGCCACAGCGCTATCGCTGGAGATCAGGCTCGTGGCGTCGGTCACCTGAGCACGATACTTCGCCCCATTGTCTACGCCCTGGACGAGGACCGGGGTGGTGTAGCTGGCCGAGGTCGCACCACTGATCGCCGCGAAGGTGGTGCTACCGGAGACGGCGCGGAACCACTGATAGGTCAGTGTGCCCTGGCCCGTGGCAGCCACCGTGAAGGTCGCCGTCTGGCCCTCCCGCTGCGTCTGCGCGGCAGGCTCGGTGGTAATAGTGGGACCGACATCGGCCGGGTCGCCCATGATACGGAAATCATAGAGCGAATAGCCCCATGCCGTGCCGCGCGCCGTGCCATGCATCCGCACATAGCGGGCGGTGGCTGTGACGTCGATGGTGTCGGTGCCTCCGTCTCCAGTGGCGGTCGAATAGATGGGCGTCCAAGTGGTCCCATTGGATGATGTCTGGATCTCGTAGGCCTTACCGAAGGCGTTCTCCCAGACAAGCACCACTTGACTGAACTGATAGGTTTTGCCAAGGTCGACCATAATCCACTGCGGATCGCTGGCTGCGCTGGACCAGCGGGTGGTCGCACTGGCGTCCACAGCGTTGGACGCTGTAAACGTGGCCCCGGCGGCGGAATTGGCCTCGGTGGTGGATGCCGTGGCGGTCTTGCCGAGGGCGAGATTGCTGACGGGTCCCTGGGTGACAGGAACCGTAGCAACAGGCGGAATCCCACTTGCGGCGGAGCCGATCACGGTAATCACTGCATTGCGAGCGGTGGCGCCGGGATTCACGCTGCCGGTGACGGTGATGGTCCCATTGCCAGTGCCGGCAGCGGGGGTGACCGTGAGCCAATCGTGACTGCTGCTGACAGTCCAAGCCCCAACCGAGGTGACGGTCAAGGTGGCGGAGCCGGCCAATTTGAGACTGGACGGGCTGACGCGAAGTGACCCGTCGGGCTTAAACGAGGCGGATATGCTATGGGCACCGGCGCTTATATCACTGAACGTATAGGCACCAACAGAGCCCGCGCTCTGGCTGTCCACCAGCACCTGGTCGACCATGTAACCGGCGGCCGGGGTGATGGCGAAGGCCAGGCTGCTGCCCTTGGCCACGTACTGCCTGCCGGCGGGGGTGATGCTACCATTGGTCGGGGCTGTCACACTGATAGTCGCCACGGCTTCTGGGTGGGTCTTCTCCCAGTCGTTGAGCCCGCTGTGGTTGGTATCTACGTCGAAGACGACAACATGCCAGAAGGCGCGCGTGCTGGCCTCAGAGGCGGCGGAGCGCACAATAGCGACGATCTCGGCACCAGTGCCTACATATTCAGTCGCAAGTGCCGTCCAGGTGGTCAGGTCAGCGGAGGTCTCGATGAAGTAGTGCTTGCCGCTGACTCCGAGCCAGCGGAGCGCAAGATTGCCAGAGGCATCCACCGAGGTGGTCACCGCAAAGCGGCTTGCCGCGCTGAGGGGGTTGGTGCCCGCCTTCGCCTCGTCGAGGTTGCTCACCCCATCGCCATCCGGATCGGCGGTCGGGAGGCCGGCCGTCGGATACAGGGAGGCCCATACATCGGAAATGCCGTCCTCATTGCGATCGAGGATGCAATCACGATCCGGGGGATTGACCGTCACGGTAAACGAGGTGGAAGCACTGCCTCCATTGGCATCTGTGACGGTGATGGTGATCGTGGCCGTTCCGGACTGGCCGGCGGCGGGGGTGACCGCAACGGTGCGGTTGGGACCGGCGCCGCTTGCATCCACCATCGTATCGAAGAAGATATTGGCCGGCGGAACCAGTGTCGGATTACCCGAGCTCGCCGCCAAGATCAGGTTGGCTGCGGGTGTCTCCACGTCACGGACGGTGAAGTAGGCGCCGGTAGACGAGTTGCATTCGATGGTCCGGTCGGCGATCGCACTGATGGTCGGCAGGGCGTTCGGCGGGGTGGTGATCGCGATACCATCGATCTTGGCGTTGTTGGCCAAGCCGTTGGTAAAGGCGATCACGATCTTGCCGCTCGCATCGGCCGTGGCCTTGAAGCTCTTCTCCACGGCTTTGCCCCTGGCGCCGGCAGTAGCAAAGATGTCGAAATTGCTCAACACCGAGGTGCCGTTGATCGCGACATTGAAGGTCCGGAGGCCGGCGGCTGTCCACCAGTTTTCAACGAAGTACAGGGTGACCGTATAGGGCATGCCCGGAATGTATCCGGGGATGGTATAGGTCATCGGGCCGTAGCGCTGGCTCTGAAGAACCGTCTGGGGGACCACAGTGGTCAGCGACGATGTGTCGACAGCAGTCGTCATTGGCGCATCAACCGTGCCTCCAGAGAAATACACATCGGCAACGAATTTACCCGAGGCCGGGCCGCCGGTGCAGATAAACAGATCCGGGGGCGGCGGGATCTTAGTGACCACGGCGATACCGGCGGCCGACTTTGTGGGATCGGCCTCGCTGGTGGCACGCACATGGAAAGTACCCTCGATAGCGGGCGCGGTATATACGCCTGTGGTGCTTACGCTGCCGCCGGTGGGCTCGTCAACCGTCCAACGCACGGCCGTATTGTCCGTGCTGGTGACGGTCGCCGTGAAGGTGGTGGAGGCGCCAGTTGCCAGGTTTATGGAAGCGGGAGCCACACTGACAGTGACCGGGGCGACCGTGACGGTAGCGGCGGCCGACTTTGTGGGATCTTCCACACTGGTGGCGCGTACATGATAGACGCCTTGCGTAGCGGGGGCCACATAGTGGCCAAGTGCACTCACGCTGCCGCCGCCCACTTCGTCAACCTTCCAGGTGACGGCGGGATTGGTCGCGTTGGTCACAGTCGCGGTAAAATCAGCGGAACCGCTGGGCAGGACGGACTTGGTCGTCGGTGCCACGGCGACGGCAACGGTCGGGGGACCGGAGATAACCTCGATCGCGGTGACCGAAGGCATATCCGCAGAACCCTTGGTGAAGGAAAGCAGGATCTTGCCGGCGGCATCGGCCTTCGTTTTGAAGGTCTTGAAAACCGCTTTGTTCTTCGCGCCGGCGGTGGCGTAGATGTCGAAGTTGGTCAGCACTGCGGCGCCATTGATGGCGACATTGAACTGACGCTTGCCGGCGGCGGTCCAATAGGTCTCGTTAAAAAACAGATTCACGTCGGCGTCAGCACCGGGGGTGAGCTTGGTGAAAGTATAGGTGAACACACCCCAGCGATCGTCCTGGAGGACGGCCATCTCCGGCTTCGGGGCCGGGAGTGCCGACATATCGATAGTGGCGACCGTGAAGGAGGTGCTGCCGCCGAACGAATACCCGTCCTGCCAGAATACACCCGAATCCTCGCCACCTACATTGAGATGCATAGGATAGACCGGGTCCCGGTCCGGAGGGAACCCCGGGGGCAGCGGAGGCCGCGTACCTTGCCATACTTCGAAATCGTTGACCGTAAAGGTCATCTCACGGCCGTAGGTATCGCAGACCTCCCAGCCCAACTGCACGCTGGTGAGGGTGGGATTGGGCGTCTTCCAGTAGCCCTGTGAGGTGATCCACTTGAGGAACTCGGAGATATTAAGGGTCACCTTATTGACCGGGATGCCACCAGTCGGGAGGAATGAGATGCAATAGGGACCGCTGCCACCCTTCCCGGTGTAGACATTATAATTTGTCCCATTGATGTTGGCTTGGCGCCACGGCACCGGGTTGCCGCCAGAGTAAGATTCGGCGATCGGGTTAAGCCCGCCACCCCAGTCGTTCCAGATCATGATTTCGTACTGCTCGCCGTCGGCCCAAATGTCGTAGGCGTGATCGAACTGCCCGCTGCGGTCCGTAGTCACATCGAAGTAAGTCACGAGCGGCTGGGCGGCGTTGGCCACTTCGCTCACCGGCTTGCCGATCTTGACCGAGGCTCGCGGATAGGACCCGATATACTGCTGGGCCTTCAAGTTGGACTTAACCTCCCAATCGCAGTGGCTGAAGACGTAGATGGTCTGCTTCCAGCCATCGTTGGCGCCCCACACACCGTTTGAAATCTCCGCTTTCACGGAGTCTTTGCAGGTGCCATACTGGTCCGAGGAGATCCACTGCCAATCATGGGCGGCAGCAGGGGTGACGAGACCAATAACCGATGTGACTAGCGATGCGAGCCCTAGGGCCGCAGCACAGGCTCGAAGCCTGCCTATACCGAAACGGGATCCAGATTTCATATTCGAAACGATTGTCGTGTTGGGGTTTGGGTTGTGAGCCATCTGCCGTCGGGGGGGGCGGCGGTCCGGGGTCTGGCGTCCACACCATACCAACACGAAGGGTTCTCGTCATGTCGTAGAAGTCTATGAATACCATTACACACACCGCAATGCTTTGCCGGTGAATGGGTTAAATCGTCTTTCCGAAATCGACACCAGGTGACACTTTCCGAATACCCTGCGGTTCTGGCGTGGGGCGGGGCCGGGCAGGGAGGGGCTTCGAAACGGGGCCGCGCAGCGGTTCCGCTCACCGCTGAAGCCAAGCCCGGAGCGCCGTCCCCAGCAGCTAAAAGGGGCAGCCATTGAGGCCTTCCGCGTAGTTGGGTGGCGCAGCCATTCGGCTCTGCTGCGTAGCGCCGCGGGGAGGATAGGCCGGCCGGCGTCGGCCCCTCCATGCCTACTCTAGACTGAAGGCTGAAAGCTGAAGGCGGAAACTGTTTACCACAAAGAACGCAAAGAGTGCAGAGATTAGATAGGGGCGATGCTCCGCCCATTCTCGCTACTCGCTACCCGCTCCTCGCTTCTTTCCGCAGAGGTTAACCGCAGAGAACGCAAAGAGCACAAAGAACGGCACCCAACCCGGTCACAGAGCGCACAGAGGCAGAAGAGAACACAGAGGGGGCTGAAACATGAAGCCGGAATGCGGAAGATACTAATCACAAAGAACGCAAAGAGCGTAGAGATCGGGT
>CAJCBL010000244.1 GCA_903960515.1 uncultured Verrucomicrobiota bacterium | reverse complement strand
CTTCATGTTGGGGCTACGATTGCGCCACAAGAGCCCCGAGCCAAGCCAGGAGGGCGAGGGCCACGTGGCCGGGAGGTGGAGTCGTCACGGCCGGGCCGGGCGCTTCTCAGTTTCGGGGGCTTCCAACGAGTGCGCGGCGTGGCGCAGCCGGGCCCGCCCTTTGCCGCCTCACTCCTCCCTCGGCCGGTAGCGATCCGCCGGAGCGAGACGCAAACTCACCTCCAGTTCGCGGATGCGCTCGAGCACGGTGTCGGCCATCGCGTAGGGATTGCGCGGCGGCAGGCCGGGATGGAGCGCGACCAGATAGCGCAGCGCCTCGCGCTCCCTACCGAGCCGGCGCAGAAGTTCGGCGTGGATTCGGGCGGCGTAGAACGGCGCGGTGGGCTGCACGGCCGCCCGCCGGTAGTGCTCAGCCGCGGCCGCCACATCCCCCAGCCGCTGTAGTTGGAGATTGGCGATTTCGATCTCGATAAGCGGATCGCCCGGGTGGGATGCAAACGCCCGCTCCAGATGGGCGATGGCCGCAAGGGCCTGCTCCTCGGCGTAACGCCGGCGCACCACGGCCGGCACGGCCTCGTCACCGCCCAGTGCATCGATACGCCAGACAGGCATGTCGTAGCCAATCATGCGGGCTCCGTTGATCCAGAAGTCCACCGGCCGCGGATCCACGGCCGCCACCAGCGCAAGGGCGCTACGGGTGCCCGCGATATCACAGCCTTCCCAGCACGCGTTGGCGCGCAGCCAGAGCAGGTCGGCGGCCAGGGAGCGAAAGCCGCCAAGCATCCCGAGAGTGATCCCCTGCCCTTGCGCCTCCTGAGCGCAGCCCCACCCCGGAGCGGGTTGCAGCCGCTCCTGCCCCGCCCGCGCTGCCGCCCCCAAGGGCCGCAGCGCCAACCCCGCCGCCGCAAGCACACCAAGAGCGAGCGCCGGCCGGGCCGCGCAGGCCAGCAGCGAAACACCCACAGCGCGGACACCAGCCACAGTCATGGCGACTCCCTTCCCGGCACATGTCGCCTGATCGTGGAGCCGGAGCTTCCGATGGTCCTTCGGCCCGAATGGAAAGCCGCTTCGCCCCACCCGCAGAACCTCGAAGCCCTCCGACGAGCAATTCCCCTGCCCAAACCCGAACGCTCAACTACCAACCGGGGGGCGATGGGAAACGTGCGCATCGCTCAGATCTCCCGCCTCCGGAAACTCCACACCGCCAGCGCGAGAAACACCGCCGTGTACCCCACCCCGTAGGCGGCCGCCCGGGTGGCTGGGGCCAGCAACTCCCCGGCCGACGCCGCCAGGTACTCCTCGCCCCCGAAGAGCTGAAAATCGGGAAACACCAGCCCGATGAGGCCCCCGCCCAGACGCACGCCCCAGCCATGGCCGGCATGCCAGGCATCGTGCGCGAGGTATTGGAGATGGCAGACCACGAGCACGAGAGAGCTTGTAGCCAGCGCGAAGAAATTGGTCTGCGCAAAGCTGGTGATCAGCAGCACCATGGCCGTGAGCAGCCCGAACTTCACAGCCTGCAGCGCGCCGGCCAGCGCTACCCCACCAAAGCCCACCCCCTGCGCCGCCGCTTGCGGCGCCTCACCCGCAGCCCCGGGCTGGGCAGCGGGCACCCGCAACCAGAGGACAAACACAAGCAGCGCCGTTACCAGTACGCAAAAAACTAGCACGACCAGCCAGGAGCCCACGAACTTGCCGCAGACGAATTCGCCGCGGCGCACAGGCTTGGCCAGCACGGTGAGCACGGTGCGGTGCTCTAGCTCACCCCCGAGCACTTGCACCGCATTGACGATGGTGAGCACCGAGCCAAACAGCACCAGGGCCCCGTGCCCGAAGTCGGCGACAAACTTCGCCTCCGACGCCCCGAAGTTGAGCTCGCTCAGGCCGAGGCTGCCGATCGTCAACGCTGCGGCGCACAGGGTCATGAACAAAAACACCCGCTGGCGCACCGCCTCCAGAAAAGCATTTCCAGCGATCGCACCCACCCGGCCGAGGGAGAAGGGCAAAGAGTTGTTCATCGGCGGAGCGGGTTTGGGGCAGCAACGCCAGCGCCGGCGGCAGCATGTGGGTCGGACTCAGCCACCGTCCTGAGAAAATAGCGTTCGAGCCGCGCCGGCGCCGCCTCTACCCCGAGCAGCTTTCCACCGCGAGCGGCCAACCAGTCTCCGAATACCGCAAGCGCCTCCGGCGGCAGATTCTCCACCACGAGCGACTGCCGGTCGCCAAGACCGGCCAACTCCGAGGGCGGCCCCTCGGCCAACAGGCGCCCGCGGTGCAGGATGGCCACGCGATCGCAAATCTCCTCGATCTGCGTGAGCAGGTGGGAACAGATCAGGACGGTCTTGCCACGGGCCTTCAGCGCGAGGATCAGCGAGGAGATCTCAGCCGCGCCCACCGGATCGACGCCCGCCGTGGGCTCGTCGAGGATGAGCACCTCGGGATCGTGGACGAGCGCCTGCGCAAGGCCGATACGCTGTAACATTCCCTTGGAGTAGGTGCCCACACGGCGGTCGGCCGCTCCGGTAAGGTCCACACTCGCCAGCACCTCCTCCAGGCGCGCCTCCCGCCCCGCCCGAGGCAGGCCGCCCAACCGGGCGTGGAAGCGCAGCAGTTCGCGCCCGCTCAGAAAGCGCTGGAAGTACGGGGCCTCGGGCAGGAAACCCACCGCTCGGCGCGCCGCCGAATCCTCGCTCGGGATACCGCACAGGAAACACTCCCCCGAGGTGGGGGCGAGCAGCCCGAGCAGGGCCTTCAGGGTGGTGCTCTTGCCGGAGCCATTGGGCCCGAGCAGCCCGTAGATCTGCCCCGGAGCCACGGAGAGCGAGAGGTCGTCGACCGCTCGCAGCCGCAACCGGCCCAGGCCGAGAGGGAAGTCCTTGGTGAGGTGCCGCACATCAAGGGCGGGCGGGCGGGGCGAAGGGGTGTCGCTGGTATTCATCGCCTTCACCCATGTTCCCCGTCACCTGCGCCTCAGCGGATGGAGAACCCGCGGAACTGGGGCTCGCGGCGGGCGCTCCTGCGCTCCATTTCGCGGATATAGCCGGGCATCGCCTCGCCCACCCCCTTGAGGAAGGCCTCGATTTCGGGCTTCATCCCCTCAACCTCCATGTGCACCCGCCCATCGGGCAGGTTGCGCACGAAGCCAGCCACCTCGTACTCTTTGGCCACATCAAGAGTGGCGTAACGGAAGCCCACACCTTGGACATGCCCGCTGAAATAGACGGTTTCGTGCTGCACTTCGCTCATGAAGGACCAGGGTTTCTCGATTTGAAAGCGCCGCATGAGGAGAGAAAACCGGCGCAAACTCAACCCCGATCGTGGGTTCCCGCTGCGTACGCACCCCGCAAATAGGATTGGCACCGGGAGCACCGAACCTGCAATGCTGCTCCTCGATGGCCGACACTACTCCCCCTCAGCCCGGAGCACGCCGCTGGTTGCCCCCGATCGGCTCCCCCGGTTACTACGTTCTGCTCGCCTTCGTGGCGATCTTCATCCTGGGCCCGCTGGGCGCTGTATCGGCGGCGTTCATGAACTTCTCCATCGGCTTCTTCATCGGAGGCCAGGTGCTCGCCGGTATCCTCGGCAGCGCCGTTACCCTGCCCTACGGTCCGGAGGGCAAGCACGGGGCCAACTACATGCAAACGATGGCCGCCTCGGTGGCGGGCATGTCTGGCATGGTCGTGCTCATCCAGGCGATGGCATGGATGGGACTGCCCGAGCCGGAGCCGTGGAAACTCGTTCTCTATATCCTGTCGATCGGCATGCTCGGCGTGGGCGTGGGGATGCTCTACACGCCCATCGTGGTGGATCGCATGAAGCTCGCATTCCCCTCCGGCCTGGCCGTGGCCAACATCCTGCGCGCGCTCACCGACCCGAAACTGCTCAAGCGCTCCATCGCCCAGCTCGGCGGCGGGGCGTTTGCCGGCTATGCGGGCGGATTGATCTCACTGAAAATCATCTCCGTTAGGATCCTACTGGACAGTGGTAAGGACCTAGCTCTCGCGGTCGGGAACTGGGGCATCTCCACTTCCACCTTCGGCGCCGGCATGATCGTGGGGGCGCGCATTGCGATACCGGCGCTCGTCGTGGGCCAATTGGGCGAATGGCTCAAGCCCATGCTGATTCGCCATGAATGGCTCCACGAAGGCGAAGAGTTCCGCAAGATTGGGTTCATCATCGCCCTTGGGACAATCCTAGGCGCAGCAATCATCGATATTGGGCTCATTATCGTGCGAGCGGTCCGTCAGTTCCGGACCCAACACACCACCGCCGACGCACCGGCCGAGGACTGGAAACGCGTGAATGTCACGCGCCTCACGCTCTGGGTCGGGTTCTGGGCGGTCGCCGTCGTGCTCGTCGGCAGCCAGGTGCTCGCCCAACCAATCGGGTTCGTGGCCGCCGCGGTCGCGCTCACCTTCGTCTTTGTGCTAATCAACGGCATTTCCGCGGGCATCTCCGACAGCAATCCCATCTCCAGCGCCTTCGTGCTCACCGTCTTCATCCTCGCCGCACTCGGGCTGAAGGATCCGGGCGTCGGCTTGATGTGCGGCGCGATCATGCTCATCTCGTGTTCATCCGGTGGTGACATGCAGCAGGACCGCTCCACGGGGTGGCGGTTGGGCACCAACCGCGTAATCCAATTTCGCTACCAAGTCATCGGGATCGCGATGGGCGCGGTGCTCTGCGTAGTCCTGGCCAAGCTCTTCATGAACGCCTACCCGGCGCTCCGCATCGATCAGTTTGCCCAGACGGCTACCGACGGCGCCAGCCGCTGGAACAGCTCCATGACCTACAAGTTCGTCGGAGCGCTGCGCGGAATCACCACTCACCAAGCACACGTGATGACGGCCCTGCAGATCGGCATCGCTATCGGGCTCGCCACCGAAGGCCTGCGGAAGATTCTGCGCCGTTGGACCGCCGGCCGACGGGTGGCGGTAGTGATCGCCCAGATCGCGGTGCCAATACTCGTGGCCTACCTCGTCCACCTCTGGGCGATAGACGTTGCCAAAGAACATCTTTCCGGAATCGCGGTCGTCGCCCTCTCGCTAGTCGCAGCGCTGCTGGCGGGTGCAGGCACGGGCTGGCTCAGTTGGCGCACCAAGGACTTCTTCTACGATGCCGTCATCCTCCCTAGTCCGTACGCCTCCAGCTTCGGCGGTTTCGTACCGTTGCTCACTACGTATTGGTGGGTCGCGGGCGGCGTCGCTGGTTCGCTCTGGGAAGTCTGGGAGAAATTCTCCAAGAAGAACGCCCCGGGGCCCTCCGATCTGCCCTCCGACATGAGCACGACCTCGCTGGTGGGCGGCGGCCTCATCGCCGGCGAATCGCTCGCCGCGCTCACCATCGGCATCCTCAGCCTGCTGCGCACCGTGCTGTAGCCTGTAGCGATACAGCCGGAACCATTCCGGCATTACACTGGCAACTCCGGCTCGCGGCATCCAACGTCCCTGATCACCAGCCAAAACATGTGGCAGGTGTCGGCGCCCAGTTGCGTGCAGCGATGCCGCACGGCACCGCCGGCCACTAGCAAAGACTCCGAGGCTTCGAGCATCGCCACCGTGCGAATCTGCCTGCGCGCAGTGCCAGCGCTTGACCGCTTTGCGCGCCTTCTCTGCGATCGGCTGCATGCCCACGCCGAGCTCTCCAGCCCTCCCTCCCCCCGCAGGGGTGCCGGGGCACCCGGCTCCTCCGTCGACCGGGTTGCAGGTCACGCTCGACGTGGCGGCGGGCCTGTTCCGGTTCGAGTGGACAAATACTGCGGGCCAGAGCGTAGCCCGTGGCGAGCTTCGGCCTACCGGATACCGAGCTCCATTTCCGGTCATTTCCTTGGAGGTCGAGCAACTTGGCCGCCGCCTCACCGACCGTTGCGGCCCCACGCCGGCATCGACTTCGGCCTTTGTCCGAAGGATACGCAAGTGGGCGCCGGTGCCCGACTCGGCCCTACGCATGGGCGTGCTCAGCGCTGTGGAAATCAGTGAGGCGGAGGCACAAAAATTGCACCCCCTACCCGTCCCCGAGGGTGACGATCCCTGGCGGTGGCTCGCGCTGCACGTCCGCTCCTTTGCCGGCCTCGTGGAATCCGCCGTGGAGCCCGGCATGGCACCCGGCAAGGCGTTTGACATGGAACCCGCCGCCAACGCGAACGAGGCAGGCAAGGAGGCGGCTCGTGTCCTCGCTGGGATGATGCTGGGCATAGCCCCAGCAGGCGGCCCGGCGGTCCGGGGCGCGCGGCGCCAGGCTGCAACGCCTCGCTTGCTCGACCTGCGCGTGACCTTCGACCAGGTGAACGGAGTGGCGGAGTTTGTCTGGTCCGACCCCGAAACCAGAGTGGTCGCAGGGCGGGGCGCGGTGCGCCACGGAGGCTCGTATCGCCTGAAATGGGAGCTTGCTACGGACGGCCCGGTGGAGACTGAGCACACGTCGTTTGCTGTTGAGCAGGTGGAGCGGCCGCTGGCGCGCTGGTTCGAGCGCTTTTTAACCGATCGCAACCGTCTCACTTTTTTGTGGAAGACGCATGGAAAGGGAACTGGCGAGCCCGAGTGGACCATGGAACCGCCGCTTGGAGACAAGATTTCCGCGTACCGCTGGCTGGTGGAGAACCTCGTGGCGATGGCGGAGGCGATGCAGTATCGGAATTCTCCGATGGGTAGGCTCATGCAGCGCTGCGATTTCGAATCCCAGGATGAGATGGATCGCGCGGCCCGCCGACTCCAGCACAAGCAGGAGAAGCTTGAGGCCGAGCAGGCGCGGCGCGATGCCGCCATCGCCCGGGCGGCGCAGGAGCGGGCCAAGCGCGACCAGCAGGCGGCGCTGGAGGCCAAGAAGGTGCCCCCGGCCGCCGCGCCACCACCTGCTCCGGCGCCCCGCCCTCGCCTGCCCGTGCCGGCGGTGCCGGTCACGCTGCGGTTGCCGCCGCTGGCCTGCCAGCAGGCTGCGCTCCCGCTGGCGGATCTCGCAAAGTATTCACTCCTTGAGCGGGCGGCCACCTGGTGGGTGTCCAACCAATCCGACGACCTGCTGTGCGTGCCCCACTGCCGCATCACGCGGCTCGACTACCAGATCCGCGCCGCGCTGCGGGCGATCGGGCCGCTGGGCGGCCGGGCGCTGCTCTCGGACGAGGTGGGCCTGGGCAAGACCGTCGAGGCCGGTCTGGTGCTCAAGGAACTGCTTACACGCGGCATGGTGAAGCGCTTCCTGGTGCTCACACTGCCCTCGCTAGTCGACCAGTGGGAGGAGGAGCTGCTCGACAAGTTCGGGCTGGCCACGGCCACCAGCAACGGCACCGCCATCCGCGCGGATCCCGCTCGGTTCTGGCAAGACAACCCCGGCATCGTCGCCAGCCTTCACACACTCAAGCAGCCCGCCCACCTCGCCGTGGCCCGCCAGGTGCACTGGGATCTGCTCATCGTCGACGAGGCCCACTACCTGCGCAACCGCACCTCGCAGGCCTGGCAGGCCGTGGATGCCCTGCCGCGCCAATACATGCTGCTCCTCACCGCCACTCCGGTGCAAAACTCGCTGGAGGAGCTCTACAACCTTGTAACCCTGCTCAAGCCCGGCCAGTTGCCCTCGCCGCGCGAGTTCCGTGCCCGGTTCCTGGACCCGGAGAACCCGCACCGGCCCCGCGACCCCGAGGAGCTGCGACGGCTGCTCGGGCAGGTGATGATTCGCAATACGAGGGCCAACTCGGGCATCGTGCTGCCGCCGCGCCGCGCCGAGACCGTGCTGTTCGAGCCTGCCGCCGGCGAGGGTGAGTTCTGGCGGGCGTGGGATACGGAGCTGCGCACCGGGCTGGCCCGGCTCTCCGCCAGCCAAGCGAGCCTGTGGGGGCGGCTGCTGCTGCAAACCGCCGGCAGCAGCCCGGCTGCGTGGCGGGCCGCGCTGAAGAAATATCCGGACGGCGAAACCGCCCGCCGCTGGGGCGAGCGCGCGCCGCTGGAGGAGAGTTGGCGGCGCAAGTGCGCGCTGCTGCTGCCGCTCACCCGGCAGGCCGGCGGAGTGGTGGTATTCACCCAGTTCCTCGAGACGCAGGCGGCCATGGCCGAGCACCTCCGGGCCGCTGGCGTGCGCACCTTTGTGATCAACGGCTCCACCCCGGCGCCGGAGCGCCAGCCCCTCACCGAGGAGTTCCGCCGCGAGGGCGGCGCCCTGCTGCTCACGCACAGCGGCACCGAGGGCCGCAACCTCCAGTTCTGCCACATCCTGGTGAACTTCGACCTGCCGTGGAATCCCATGGAGATCGAGCAGCGCATCGGCCGCCTCCACCGTCTCGGCCAACTGGAGCCGGTGGCCATCCACAACTTCGTCCAAGCCGGCACGCTACAAGAACACCTCCTGCAACTGCTCCAGGAGAAGCTCAACCTCTTCGAGCTGGTGGTGGGCGAGACCGGGCTGGTGTTGGGCGACCGGTACAGCGGCGACGAGTTCGAGGAGGAGCTGTTCCGCTGCTGGCGGGAAAACGAGGGCGCGGTGGACCGCGCCGTGGCCGCGCTGGGCGACGAACTGGCGAGCGCACGGGCCAAGTACGGCGAGATCAAGCAGCTCGACGACACTCTCTTCGCCCACGACTTCGAATCGCTCTGAGCCCCCCCCCATGCAACTCGACCGTCTGCCCTACGACCCCGGCGCCCTGGCCGATTTCTACGAGGAAGGCCTCGCAGGCCTCGGGGCCCTGTGTGCACGCTCGTGGCACGACCGGCTCGAGGTCGTGGCCGAGGGGCGCGGCGCGGCGTTGTGGAACCGCGACGGTGCCATGTTCTCGGGCGAACTGCAGTTTGTGCCCGCCAACGCCTCCGGGCCGCGCAGCGCAGCCGGCGAGGTCTTCCCCGGCTGCCCCCTCACCTTCGCGCTGGCGGAGGCCCTGCGGCCCGCCCCGTTGGTGCTGGAGCGGGCGGTGCTGGCCGGCGAGACCGCAGCCCGGCTCCCCGAGCCAAGCGTGCTCGAACGGCTCTGGCGCAACCAGTTTCCCGACACCGGGCGCTGGCGTCTTACCGCCCCCTTGGCCCGTGCGCACCATTTCTCCCTGGTGGCGTTGGCGCGCTGCGAGATCCAGGCCATCGACCAGCATTGGACCCTGCAACGGGTGGCCCTAGGCCTGCCCGGCGGTGCCCCCGACGCCGAGCTGGCCCGCGACCTGGGCTTCTCCCGTTTGGATCCAAGTACTGGAGCCAACATTGGCTGGCCGGCGCCCGACCTCCAGCGCTGGAGCGGGCTGTTGGCCGAAGCGTGCCGGCACGACCTTGCGGAAGAGATCGAGCGTTTGCGCCTGCGGCAGGAGGCACACCTGCGCCGGGAGCTCGACCGCGTGGACGAGTATTTCGACAACTACACTAGGGAGCTTGAAACGCGCAGCCGGCGGGCCGGCGCCAAGCTCAAGGCCGAGGAGCGCCTGGCGGCCGCCCGCGCAGAGCACGCCCGCCATCGCGCCGACCAGGTATCGCGTCACGAGATAGTGGTGCATCCGCATGTCGACGCCCTGCTGCTCGTGGCCGAGCCGGCTTGGCGCACCACGGTCGAGGTGGTTCGCGGACAGGAGCGGCAAAGCGCCGCCGCGCTCTACATCCCCCGTACCCGCCGCTGGGAACTGCTCGGCGCCTAGCAGGGCTCAGGCAACCGAGTCGTCCATTGTTGGTGAAGCCAGGCGCCTACAACACCCAGGAACCAGCGTCCTGTTTCTTTCCGTCCGAGACGAAACGGGTCTTCAGTGGGGGCTGAATGGTTACTGGGGGCGCCGTGCCCATGCAGTCCGACAATGTCTTCGCTCGGAGTCATTCTCCTCCGTAGGCAGGGTGGCGCCCATTCGTAACCTGTCCCCTTAGGCCTCTACCTGTCCCCTTAGGCCTCTGTCCCCTTAGGCCTCTGTCCCCTTAGGCCTCAGGCTTGCCACCGCGATGCACCTCACCCAGGAGGCGCTCCACCAGCGGCACGATCTCCGCCATCGCCTCCGGACTTCCAGCACAGTACGGCACCGGCTTCATCTTCAGGTCGAACTGCTGCAGCGGGAACGGCGAGGTCGCCAAAAAATGCATCGGAGCCCCGGTCTCCCGGGCGATCGCCGCCGCCGCCGCGATGTCCCACACCTTCACCGTGAAATCCATACACACGTCGATCATCCCCAGCGAAGCGTAGGTGAGATGCAGCGCCCCGCTGCCGAAGCCGCGCAGCTTGTACTTGGTGAGGATGGTGGAGATGAGCGGCAAATAGCGCTCATCCACCGGGGAATGAGTGGCGATGATCCGCTCGTGCCGCCCGCTGCGGCCAAACTGCGGCTGCAAGCGCACATCCCCATCCCACACCCCCTGCCCAGGCCCGCCATGGAAGAACGAACGCCGGCCCAGATCATAGAGAAAGCCGTACACCGGCTCGCCGTCGCGCAGCAGGCCCAGCGAGATCGCTGTCACCGGAACGCCCAGCGCGTAGTTGTTGGTGCCATCGATCGGATCGAGCACCCAGGACCACTCGCCTTTGCGAGGCAGCGGCGAGGAGCCCACCGACAATTCCTCGCTGAAAAGATCGTCGCCGGGGAAGCGCCGGCCCAACTCCTCAAATATCGCCCCCGAGATCGCCAGGTCGGCATCGGTCACGCGCGACCCGTCGTGTTTCCAGTGGCTGGCCGCCCGACCAAACTGGTCGTGGAGAAACCCCACCTGCGCCTGCACGGCCTGCCGGCCGGCCTGGATTCGAGAGCTCAGTTCCGTGTTGTTCGTTTCAGCCACGACCCGAGCAAGCCCCGCCCGCCTGCCGCTGGGAAACAAATAATGAGTCCTCCGCCAGCGAACCGGCCTGGAGCCCGCGCTGCCGCTTGGCGCGCCTGCCGTAAGCGCCACCGCACCACAGCTCGGCAGGGCGGCGCCGGCATCCGCAGCACTGCTACAGCCCACGGCGCCACCGGCCCGCGCGAGTGCCACCCCCGCCGTGGGGCCCGCGCAGCCTCCACGTGCCCATCTGCTGGTCACAAATTGAGGGCCTCGACACTGGCCCCCCAAACCGACACAACCCCGGGGGAAATGACAGCCGTTGGCCGTGGCCGCTCTGTGCAACAGTTCCTCATCGTCTTCCTCTGGGTGACGGTGCTGATCACTTTCGTAGGGGCGATCCTCGGGGCGGCGCTTTGGCCTTTGGCGGGACTGGCCTTAGGAAGCCACCAGGAACCATGGCAACTCTCGGTCACAGGAGTGCAAACACTCGGCTTCTATTTCTTCATCTGGGCGCCGGGCACGGGCATCGTTATCGCCACGGTGCGGGAGTGGCGCCGGCGGCATCCGCAGCAGTAACAACCGGGTTGTGACCCTGCAGTTCGCCGGAATTCTCTCCGGGATCGGTTCTCCACCGATGGTGCGATAGTGCCGCGTACAGCAAGGCAGACGGCGGAACGCGGAAGGCTGACCCCGGAAACCGGTGACCGACGCACACCCGTCCACGAGCGAGCACCCTGCAACGAGACTTCAGTATTCAGCGTTCCCCGGCGGTCGGGACTCCAGGCCTCAACTTACCAGCGGACTCAAGCTTCGCGGTTCGGGCCAACGCCCCCCCGGTGACCGCCCCGGTGGGCACCCGGCGCCCTGCCCCGCCGCCTTCATGTCTCCGGTCTCCGGACTCAAGTATTGGTCTCCGCTCTCCAGTTTCCCGCCTTCGCCCCCGCCCACGGGAACTTCGTTCCCCAAGACTAGGCAATTTCCGCCCTTCAACCTGGGTACCGCCTCACCACCGAGAGCCAATGAAATACGTTATACGCTGATCCACAACACGTTCGAAACTTGGCATCGCCCCTGCAATCTGGGCGGCCATGCCAAGCAACACCCCCACGCTACTCACCTCACCGGAGGCCGATCGCCTCTGGCGCGAGATCGCAGGGCAGGTGCGCGAGGCCTGCATCCTGCGCCGCCAAGGCCGCCATCTGCGTGCGACAGAGATCCTTGAGCACACCCTCCCTCCGTTGATCCGCGCGTGGAGCAGCGATTGCGCGCTGCCCTCTGCCGAAGCCAAAGCCCGCCTCAACCAGCTCTTCACCGAGGAGCAGGCTCGCGTCGAGAGCCATTGGCTCATGGCCCGCTTCCTCAATGAGGATCATGCCGCAGCCACTACCCGTTACCTTTCCGCCTTCCCTGCCGCGCCCGCCGTGCCGTCCCCGGCCCCCATGTGGTTCCCCGCCATTACCCCGCGCCGCATCCCCTTGGGCGAGGTCGCTGATATGATCGACATCGCCCGTGAGCTCGACCGCTGCGCCGTCCACGCAGCCCACAGCCCTTCCCTGTAAACTCAGTCCCAACCAAACCAAGTCCCATGAAGTCCTCCTCCAACTCCGCGCTCCTCGAAGAACACAGCACGCAGACCAAGCAGGAAACCCTGCTGGTAGGCCTCGACCTAGGCACCAACACCTCAGCGCTGCTGGCCAGCTCACCAAACTCCTCCGACATCAGTATCCGCGAAACCATCCCGAGCATCGTAGGCTATGCCAAGGACGGCATCCTCGACGGCGTGCTGCCCGGCAACGCCACCGTGCTCTTCGGCCACGACGCGCTCAAGCGGAAGCTCTACCTCAACCTGGTGCGCCCCCTCAAGGGCGGCAACATCGCCGACCTGGCCAGCGCCCGCCATTTCGCCCGCCACCTGCGCTCGCGCCTCAACACCTCCCCGGGCACCGAGATCCGCGCCGTGATCGGCGTGCCCGCCAAGGCCGACCCGGCCGCCCGCGAAACCCTGCGCCAGGCCTTCACAGGCGTATTCGACAAAGTCCTCTTCATCCCCGAGCCCTTCCTGGCCGCCCTGGGCCTGCGCGACGAGTCCCGCCTGGGCGATGTGAGCTACGCCGACCCGGTGCGCAACGCGCTCTTCATCGACATCGGCGGCGGCTCCACCGACCTGTGCCTGATGCGCGGTTACTATCCGCTTCCCGAGGACCAGGTGAGCACCACCTTCGCCGGCGACGCCATCGACCAGCTCATCTCCACCGCCATCCTGCAGACCTACCCCGACTGCCAGATCTCGCTGCACAAGGTCTGTGAGACCAAGGAGCGCCACTCCTTCGTCATGAGTCCGGAGACACAGGTGATGATCGACCTGGTCGTGGCCGGCCGCACCCGCCAGTTCGACGTCACCGAGCAGGTGGGCGCTGGTTGCGACACCCTGCTCAAGCACATCCTCGACCTGGCCCGCGGCCTCATCGCCCGCGCCGATCCGGACGCGGTGCCCGAACTGCTGCAAAACATCGTGCTCACCGGCGGCGGCAGCCTGGTGCGCGGCCTGGGCGTGGCGTTGCAGACCCTCCTCATCGAGGACGGCTACGAGAACCCGAAAGTCTCCGTCATTGGTCCCAACTACAAGGAGCAGGTGGCCCGCGGCGCACTCAAGGCCGCCCACCAGGCCAAGGACCGCCAGTGGCAGACGATCCTGCGCTGAAGGGGCGCGGTGCCCACGTCGCAAGTTCAAAGTCTTAGGTTTCAAGTTACAGACCACGGGCGGCCGAAATCCCACTCGCCGCCCCTTCTCAACCTTCCAGCTCCGCTCCTCGACCTCGGGCTTCGGCTCCTTTCGACCCGAAACCCGGAACCCAGAACCCGGAGCGAAGCGACTTTTTATCAGCCGGTTTGGTTGATATACAGGGGACCGCCCCCGGCCGAGAGCGGCCGGGGGTTTTCCTGCTAGCGATCATCCAACCTCCGCCTTTTCGGGATACGTTCACCAACATGTCGAGTGCTCCGTCATCGCGCCGTCCACCCGATCACCTTCCCCTCGGGGCGCAGCAGACCGTTAGCGGCGAGGAGGCCTCCGCCTCCCACACCGCCGCTGTGGGCCGGGCACGGTCATTTCTCATCGTCGGGGCCGGGCTCTACGGTGCCGTGTGCGCACGTGAACTGGCCGACGCGGGGCACCGCGTGCAGGTCCTTGAGAAGCGCGACCACATAGGCGGCAACTGTTTCACCCGCTACCACCCCGAGGCGGGCTGCCACCAGCACGTCTACGGTGCCCACATTTTCCACACCAACTCACCCGAGATCTGGGCGTATGTGAACCGCTTCACGGCGTTCAACTCCTACATCCATCGTCTCCACGCCACCAACGCCGGCCGGGTGTACTCGTTTCCGATCAACCTCTTCACGCTGCATCAGGTCTTCGGAGTCACCACTCCGGCCGAGGCCGAGGCACGACTCGTACGCGAACGCCTCCCCATCCCCGACGCCGCCAACCTTGAGGACTGGTGCCTCAGCCAGGTAGGCCGCGAGCTCTACGAACTGTTCATACGCGGCTACACCGCCAAGCAGTGGCACAAGGACCCGCGCGAACTGCCGGCCTCCATCATCAAGCGCCTCCCGGTACGCACTACCTACGACGACCGCTACTACTCCGACCGCTTCCAGGGCATCCCCGTGGGCGGCTACACCGCGATGCTCGAGCACATGCTCGCCGGCATCCACGTGGAGCTCGGTGTCGACTTCCTCGCCGACCGCGATGCCTGGCTGCGCAAGTTCGACCATGTCATCTACAGCGGACCGGTGGACGCCTTCTTCGACTACTCCGCAGGCCTTCTCGAATACCGCTCGCTGCGCTTTGAGCACGAGATGCTCGATGTCCACGATGCCCAGGGCATCGCCGTGATGAACTATACCGCGGCCGACGTGCCATTCACCCGCAAGCTCGAGCACAAGCACTTCGACCTTAACCTGCGTTGCCCGAAAACGCTGCTCACCACCGAGTATCCGCAGGACTGGCAACGCGGCATGACCGAGTACTACCCGGTCAACACCGACGCGAACCAGGAAGTCTTCGCCCGCTACGAGGCGCTCAAGCAAGAGACCAGGCTCCCGGTAACCTTCGGCGGCCGCCTGGGCGAATACCGCTACTACGACATGCACCAGGTAATCGCCGCCGCCCTGGCCACCGTCTCCCGTATCCACCAGCATTGAGCCCCGACCGCACGCCGCCCCCCATGGCTCCCGCCCCGGCCTCAATCAGCGTCGCCATCCTGAGCTACAACCGCTGCGACGAACTGCGGCGCACGCTCGGCATCCTCGCGCGCACTCCCGAGCTCTGGCATGAGGTCATCGTGGCCGACAACGCCTCCGCCGACGGCACTCCGGCGATGGTACGCGCCGAGTTTCCCACCGCCCGGCTTATCGAGACCGGAGGCAACACCGGCATCGCAGGCAGCAACCTCGCCTACTCCGCCGCCACCGGCGCCTGGGTACTCTCGCTCGACGACGACAGCGCCCCCGTAGCCGAAACCTTCGCACCGCTTAGCCGCGAACTCGCCGCCGGCTGCCCCGCGGCCGCCATCGCCCTGAGCGTACGCAGGGGCTGGGGTCCTCCCAGAGCGCCTACAGCCGGTGCGCTCCTGGCGCCCTCCTACGGTTTCAGTTCCGCTGGCGTGCTCTTCAACCGGCGCGCGCTAACCGAAGTGGGCACCTACGACCCCGAGCTCTTCCTATTCACCAACGAACTGCACTGGACCGCCCGCGCGTTGCTCGCCGGCTGGCCGATCCTCAAGGCCGACTCCGCCTGCGTGGTCCATCGCTCAGCCCCGGCCAACCGCAGCAGCGCGCGCCACGCCTACCACTACACGCGCAACCTCCTGCTCTTCCTCCTGCGCTACGCCCCGGCCCCGCTAGCCCGGCCGCTCGCCGCCCGGTATTTTCAACGCGCGGCCGCCTACACAGTACTGCACCGCACCGGCATCTACCTGCGCGCGATGCGCGACGCATTCGCCCTGCTACGCCGCAATCCCACCGCCCGCCGGCCACTCCGCCCCGAGCAGCTAGCCCTCATCAACCCCGACTGGCGCGCTGGCTTTGCTTACCTCGGGTAACACGACCCGCCCCTCGCTCATTCGTCCCTCCGATCACTTCACGCTCCCGTCAACCGTCACCACCTCTGTACCATGTCCACCACCACCCCCAATCCAGCCCCGGCAGGCGAAATCGACAGCTCCCGCTACTTCTGGGCTCCCGGCCTTGAGGCCCGTGCGGCCGATTTCGCGTTCGGGCTCGGCGCGGGCGACTACCTTGAGTTCGGCGTCTACGACGGCTCGTCCTTTATTCAAGCCTACCATGCTCAGCGCTACGCCCACCAAAAGGCGCTGAAACAGTACGGTTTTCTGATGTCAGACCAGGTCCGGGCCAACCAAGAGCGGATCTGGCAGACCCGGCGCTTCTTCGCCTTCGACTCCTTCGAGGGCCTGCCGGATGTGAAGGGCCCCGATCAGAACGGCCCCTTCAAGCGCGGCGACTACTCCTGTTCGCTGGATACCGTGCGCACGAATCTTGCGACCGCCCACGTAGACCTCGACCGGGTCTCCTTCATCAAAGGCTGGTATCAGGACACCCTGACACCGTCGACCCGCGAGGCCCACCGCATGCAAAGCGCCGCGATCGTCCATATCGACTGCGACCTCTACGAGTCGGCCAAGGTCGCCCTCAACTTCATCACCCCCCTCTTGCAGGATGGGACCGTGATCATTTTCGATGATTGGTTCCAATTCCGCGGGCACCCCCAAAAGGGCGAGCAACGCGCCTTCCGCGAATGGCTGGTGACCGTGCCCGGCTGGATCGCCACCGAGTACCACAAGGAAGGCACTTGGCGGAACAGCTTTATCATCAATCGCAGACTGGACGAAGCCTGAGCGCGCTCCGCCCCGGCGCCCAACCACCGGGCAACCAATACACTTAGCAGAGCCGCGCTCGGCTTTCCTGCACCCAATGAGCACACCGCAGCCCTCGGATTCCCCCGTGCTGATCTTCCGCACCGTCTCCATCGAAAAGATGGATGCGGTGCTGGCGGCATGCCGCGCCCGCTGGCCACAGGCCCCGCTGGCCGTGCTCTCCAGCCCGAACCGGAAGGCCGAACTGCTCGCCGATCCTCGCGTGGCGGAAGTGGTATCCGTTGTTCTCGGCCCCGAGGGTTTCCCGCCGCGCCTGGGCCTCTCGCGCCGCTTTGCCGCCGTAGTCGTGCCGCTCGGCAACCGCCGCGGCTCGGGCTACGCCAATGTCTTCACCGCTGCGCGCAGCTGCAGCACCGGCGGTCATTTCCTCGCCCGGTACTGCGCGGAGCTCCAGAGCGTATCCCGCACCGGCCTCTGGCTGCGCAGCACAGCGGAAACGCTCCTCCTCGCCCTCGCCCTGCCCTTCGCCTGGCTCGCCGCGGCGCTGCTCGTTCCACGCGATCCCCGATGAAGACCGCCGTCGTCATCCTCCACTTCAATCGCCCGGGCGATGTCGCCGAATCGCTCCGCCACATGGCGGCGCTGCGCGCCAAACACGAATTCATCGTAGTCGACAACGGCTCCTCGCCCGCCAACGCCGCCGCCCTCACCGCCCTGCCCGAGATGGCCGGCGTGCGCTTGATCGCCCTGCCGCACAACATCGGTTCCTGCGCATGGGATTTCGGTGCCGCCGCCACCGAGGCCGAGATCGTGATCAAACTCGACGACGACTCCCATCTCGCCACCGCTTCTCTCGAAGTGCTCGCCGCTCGCTTCGCCGCCGAACCCGATCTGGGCGCCATCCCGCTCGCCGTCGAAGGCGGCCCCTTCCCCTGTCCTGATCGTCCGGCGTATCGCCGCGGCACCTCCGTCGGCTTCATCGGCTGCGGGGTCGCCTTCCGCAAGGCCGCGCTGCTGCGCGCCGGCGGCCACGACCCAAACTTCTTCATCTATGCCGACGAGTGGGACCTCGCCGTGCGCCTCCTCTCCGCCGGATACGAGATCGACCGTGAAGCATCGATCCGGGTCGTTCATCGGGTGGCGCAGACGGCCGGCCGCACCTCACCGCGACTCATCGTCTACACCACGCGCAACGAGGTGCTGATGGCACGAAAGTATTTCCGCCAAACCCGCTATCTCCGCCTCATCGCACGCATCGCCTGCCGCAACCTCCAGCGCTTCCGCCGGACCGGCGGTATCCGCACCGTATGGTACGTACTTCAGGGGCTGGCACTCGCCCTCTGTGATCGCCGTGTCAGCACGGTCCCCCTGCCCGCCCCCGCCGCGCTGCTCGCCCGCTACGAAGCATGGATGTTCGCCTTCCGGCCGCTCTTCCGCCGCCGGCGCCCGCCAAAGCCCACTGCCAAGGCCACCTGAACATCGCCGGGGCGATTTCGCCGGCGCGCAGGCCAAGCACTAGGGCCTTCCCCCCGGGATCAGGGGGGCGATTCTTCATATCGGCCTGCTCCACTTTACCGGAGTTTCATCGGGCCGAAATAGGAGTGCATGGCCAAACGTATCGGCTACGCGCTGCTCGGACTCGTCATCCTTGGGGTCGCCATCGGACGCTACACTGCCTTTAGCGCGGCCACTTTTGCGCCTGTTTGTGCCA
This sequence comes from uncultured Verrucomicrobiota bacterium, assembly GCA_903960515.1. Classification (GTDB taxonomy): domain Bacteria; phylum Verrucomicrobiota; class Verrucomicrobiia; order Opitutales; family Opitutaceae; genus CAJCBL01. The sequence goes on along the minus strand of CAJCBL010000244.1, from coordinate 3,446 downwards.
AGCCTCGCCCCCTGAGCGGTGCCAGCGCCTCCCCTATTCCGGACCTGGCGGCCGCACCGATTCTGCCTGCGTCAGCCACAGCAGCGGGTCAGCCCGCCCTCGATCCGTCCGTGCGCGGCGGATGGCGAGGTCAGTTCGATACGCCGCTCATCGCACTCGCTCGGGCGAATCCCACGGCGCGCCTGCCGGTTGAGCGCATCCGCCTCACCCTCAGTCCACGAGAGTCGGCCACAATATTGATCGACCATTTCGAAGCCGCAGGCGATTCCGAGGGCGTTTTCGAAGGCGTGGTCGAGGGCAAACCAGGCAGCACGGTTATCCTCAGCTACGTAGGCCTCGCGCAGGCCGGCATGGTGCATTTGCCCGCCGAAGGGCGCGCCTTCCGCATTCGCGGCACCGACGATGGAGCGGTGCGTATCACCGAAGTCGACCTCCACCGTGCTCCCGAGTGTGCCAACTGCATCGCCGCCGTCGCCGCCCAGCCCCTTTCCCAGCCCTGATAGAACTCGACCATGAAAACACATCTACTCCCGCTCCTCGTCGCCTGCGGTCTATTGTGCTCCCTTCCCGCCCAGGAGGAATCCGCCCCAATCGTCCCGACCGAAGACTTGGCTCCGATCGCGGCCGATGTGATCCCCGCCCCGACCGTCTCAGCCGACGCCACCACCACCCGGGTGGATATTCTTATAGTATACACACCGGCGGCTCGGGCCTACGCCGGCAGCGCCAGCGCGATGCGCGCCGCTATCGCGGCCTATGTAGCCACAGCCAACCGCTGTTATGCCAACAGCGATGTGGCCCTGACCCTCCGACTCGTGGGCACTGCGGAAGTCAGTTACACGGAAAGCTCTTCCAGCATGAGCACCGATATAGCCTGGGTACACAGCGATGCCACCGTGGCCGCCCTGCGCAACACCTATGGGGCCGATACGGTCTGTCTGGTGCGTCGCAGCACCGTCGCAGGCGCAGCCGGAGTGGGATACCTCGGCAACGGGCTGTCCAACTTCACCACATATGCCTTCTGCGTGGTCGCCGACGACTGGGCCGATGCCGGCCTCACTTTTCCCCACGAAGTGGGCCATAATTTCGGTGGCAACCATGACCGCGGCAATGCCGGCAATCCCGCCACGGGATACAACTATGGCTGGCGTTTCAACGGCAACGACGGCGTCCAGTACCGCACCGTTATGGCCTACTCGCCCGGCATCCGCATCCCCTATTTCTCAAATCCATCGATCAGCTACCAAGGCGTGGCCACCGGTGTCGCCACTGGGGGCTCAACCTCTGCCGACAACGCACTAGTGCTGGCAAGCAACGCTGCGGTGACCGCCGCCTACCGCCAAGCCGTAGGCGGAGTGCGAGGCGATTTTAACGCCGACGCCAAGCCCGACCTCCTCTTCAAAGGTGCCGACGGCAGGCTCTGCACCTGGTTCATGAACGGCGCCGCCCGCACCTCCTCTTCGATTCTCCCCTCCACCTTCGACTCCGCCACGTGGGCCCCAGTCGCCTCGGCCGATTTCGACGCCGATGGCGCCCCTGACATCCTCCTCGTGTCAACCACTGGGCAACTCTGCCTTTGGTTTATGAACGGCACTACTCGCACCTCCACTTCCATCCTGTCCCTCACCGTCAACTCCGCCTTCTGGACCCCAGTTGCCGCAGCAGATTTCAATGACGACGGCAAAGCCGATATCCTTTTTCAGGGGACCGATGGCCGGCTCTGCGTCTGGTTCATGAACGGCGCCACGCGCACCTCCTCGTCGATCCTGTCCCTCACCGTCAACCCTACTTTCTGGGTGCCAGTCGCGGCAGCCGATTTCGATGGCGACGGCAAGGCCGACATCCTCTTCAAGGGCACCGATGGCAGGCTCAGCCTTTGGTTCATGAACGGGACCACGCGCACCGCCTCGACGATCGTGGCCATCACCGCCAACCTCACCTTTTGGGTCCCGGCCGCCGCAGCCGACTACAATGGAGACGGCAAGGCCGACATCCTCTTCAAGGGCACCGATGGCAGGCTCTGCCTTTGGTATATGAACGGATCCACACGCACATCCGCCTCGGTCCTATCGCTGTCAGTCAACCCCGCCGCCTGGACTCCGTTCTGACCCGACACACAGGAGGGTCACGTGCTCATCCCAACCCCACAACCAGGTCCCCGAAGCTCCCACTCAGGCATCGACTACTCGATACGCGACAATCCCCCGCACACCGGGCACAAGACCCCTGCCCCTTCGATAGCTACGCGGGCAGGTCCATACTGGACTCGACAGCATTTTTAGGCCTACTGGCCAACGCATGGGCACAGTCCTTCACCTTGATCAGTTCAAACTCGAACAACCCGCACTCTTCCACCCCGATCGGTTCGCCGCTTTCGACCTCGGGATGAAGGTGTCGCCGTCTTTCCAGCTGAACCGGAACGATCGCATTTTCGTCCTCGGGAGTTGTTTCGCCGCCGAAGTTTTGCATACGCTCCAGCAGCGCGGTTTTCTAAGCACCGACGGGGGCCAAAGCCACAAATATAACATTTTCAGCATGCTCCAGTCGCTCAACTGGGCACTCGACGGGGGATTCAACGGGGACTTGCTGGCGCCGCTTCAGGATGGTCGATATTTCGACGGGCACAGCAATCCCTCTCGGCTGTTCGATTCGATTAAAGAGGGAACCTCGGCGCACCTCGCGGTATTAGAACAGGTCCGCCAAGAGATCATCACTGCGGACGTGATCGTAATGACCCTAGGCCTAGTCGAAGTATGGCGAGATGAAACCGCTGGCGTCTGGCTCAATCAGACCCCGCCGGTCGGCATGGTGCGGGAGCCAGCCCGTTTCCGAGCATGCATAACTACACACGCCCAGAATCTCTGTGCCCTGACCGATCTGCTACGGTGCCTTCACCTGCTCAATCCCCGCCTCCGCGTGATCTGTTCGGTATCCCCTGTGCCCCTCAAGGCCACGTTCTCGGGCGGCGACGCGCTCATGGTCAATTGCTACAGCAAATCGACCCTCCGCTCGGTCGCCACCGAAGCGATCACCGCGGTGCGCCACGAACTCGCGATGGAGATCGACTATTTCCCAGCCTACGAACTGTCGACCCTTCGGCCGCGTGAGGAAGTCTGGCGCGCGAAGAACATCCGTGACGAACCCGATGGCCGTCATGTCCGCCGCGAATTCGTGAACGACGTAATCATGCGCCTCTTCATCAGGGAGTATCTGCCGCCGCCCGTTCCGCCCGCTCCCTGCGAGCAACGAGAGATTGGTTGAGCCGCTTCCGTCCTGGCGGGAGCCCGCGCAGATTTGCGCGCGGGGTCGGCAACGATTCCAGGCCGGGCCCAGGCGGCTTCCTGATCGCATCCTAGCAGCCTGTCGGACTTCGGCTGCTTTGGGCATATTTCGCGATTTCCAGACCATCGGATCTATCCAACCACTACCGAACAATCGGTTCTAGG
>CAJCBL010000243.1 GCA_903960515.1 uncultured Verrucomicrobiota bacterium | reverse complement strand
GCTGTACCGATAGCATCCACGCACGATAGGCCGTGGTGTGGGTGGAATTTGGCTTCCCCTCCCACACCACCGAGAGGTACTGCGAAGTCCCCCTTCCCTTCCTCAAGGCATTGACATCAATCGTGGCAGTCGCCTTGACGCCACCCCCAAAATCGCACGTGAACTCGTGCTTCGAACGTTCTTCGTTCATGCAGTCCGGTTGTTCTTGATGATTTGGACAATGACTCAGTGACCGGGTCGACAGTTCGACACCATCGGTAACCCCTCATCATCCCGCAAGAGGATGTGTGATTGTCTGCGCAAACCATTCCTCGAATTCGGCGTATTCTCAGAAATGCCGAGAGTGGTCAGAACAAAGGCTGCAAGAGGCATGGGGCACCATTCACAGCCGTGCCTGGGGAGCCTTGAACCAAAGAGAAACCGAAGGAGTTGGTAGGGGTGGTGGGCCTCGAACCCACAACCTGACCCTTATAAAGAGACTGCTCTGACCAATTGAGCTACACCCCCACGGGAATACCCGGGGAACCCCTTGGAGGGGGTCATATCAGATGTGGCTGGAAGCAGAGAATCACGATAGCGCTTTCAATTTGCGGCAACACCTCAATCCTGTCGAATCAATATCTTCGGTGGTCACTTCAGGGCAACCTGCCTCCAGCTCAGCCCAGCCAAATGGGACTTTCCGAGAGGAGCAGCCTGTGTGAATGTCGAATCGCCAGTTCAAGGTGGACTAAACCAGCGTCGCCGTTCGCCACGGTGACCGCTTAGTTCTACTTTGTTAGTGATCCCGATTCGCCCGATTTTCGGCGCATTTTGCTCTTCATCGCCATGGTTCGTCGCCGGTGCCGATCCCGGACGGCCGCTTCGACTTCTGCCTCCGTACGCCCCGTCTCGAAGTACCAGGCTATGAGGTCTACTATATCCCGGACGGACAGCATCGGTGCATCCTTTCGAAGGAGTTCCCTCTCACCCAACGTAAAAACCATCGCCACGGCAACCAGCACCATGTGGTGATGCCATGCCAACCAACGTCGCGACTGATAGTCCGCCATTCCCAGTTCGCTCTTCCCATCCTCGAACGCCCGCTCAACGAAGTACCGCTGCCCTTGTCGCTTCGCCAACTCCTCCCACCCCATCTCCTCTGGAGCGTTTGTCAGGCTGTACTTCACGCTTCCATCCGATCTCTCCGTCACGCACAGCCAGACGCCCATTGGAATCTCGGATGTCTGCGGCCAGATCCACACTCTCTTCGTCCAGAAGCGAACCTCAACCCGACCGTTCTCCCCCTCACGCAGCCTGAACTTCCGGGCCGCTCCCTTTCCCAGCGCCCATAGCGAATCGACAGAGACAGCCCCGTCCTCGGTGATGTTCTCTGGCCGCACCTGCGACTCCGGTGCTACGGGCCACACCTTCTGGTCGTGGTTCACGTCAGCCATGAACTTCCTGCCCATTCCAGAGATCTTCAGCAACAACCCTTGGTCCCGCCCGTACACCGCGTCCATTCCGACCCATCCGAACGGAATCCCGTCCATCTCCATCTGTTCGATCAGCTCCCAGGCGAGTTCCGGCTTCGTTCGGAATCGTCGTTCGGCTTCGGGGATCTTGGCGGCATCGCACCTCTCGGAGTCCTCAGTCCAGTCTTCCGGTAGATACAACCGCGCGCCGGTCAGCGTTGCACGGCATCCATAGCTCAGTGCCGAGAACACACCGACCTGGCAGTTGTCGACCTTGCCGACACGCCCGTTGTACTGACGGGCAACGCCAGCTGACTTGTCGCCCTTCTTGCTGAACCCGCTCTCGTCGATGAGGAGCATGTTCTCGGCTCCACCCCCAAGGAGATTGGCCGCTCGCTCTCCGATCCACTTCCAAAGTGGAGAGTACTCCCACGGACTCTCCGAGATGAAGTACTGGAGATTCTGAAACACCGCCCCGGGAACTTCCTCGCAAATCCGCTCCATATTCTTGCGAGGACAGCGGGTCAGGAGGCCCGCGATATAGGTCCTGGCTTGAGGACTCAGGTCTCCGTGGTCGTTGGTGAAGAATTGAGCGATCACGGCGCATACATCCGAAAGCCTTGCAGCGCAGGCGTGGACGTTGAGCGTTTCATCTTTTTTTGAGCCGGTTGGCGACCCGGCGTAGTCGGCTGAGGGTGTTTAGCGGCCTCAACTCCAGCACTTTACGATCGCCGAATCGGGCCTTCAAGCACTTTTAACAAGGTAGAACTAAGGCGATTCCCCTCGGCTACTAGCGCTTGGATTGAATCCGCGGAGCCCCCCTGAGCAGCCGCGGCCTGTCTGAAGCTATGTGGTGTCCAGGTACTCATCTACTTTGACTCGCGGAGCGAGTGGGGAGCGCCCAGCGTAGAGAGGCTTCGAGCG
>CAJCBL010000242.1 GCA_903960515.1 uncultured Verrucomicrobiota bacterium | reverse complement strand
CCCCCCACGCCCCTACGACGGTCATCGGAGTTGGTGCACTATCCGAGCGCAACGCAGTCCGATTGCCTGGTTACGGCTCAGTAGCCCAGGCAGGTTCTAACGTAGTCGAACACGCGCCGGCCACGGTCGCCATGGATACGAATGCCATCCATGTCGAGCGGTGCGCCCACCCATTGCATCTGCAGTACGTCTTCTCCGGCGCAGAGGAGTGGAATGATCCCCGCAAACGACAGGCCGAGCCTTTCACAGGCATCCACGATCTGCGATGTTGCGGGGGAGGCGAGAGGGAGGCGGAGGCAAATCGCCTCGATGCCGTTCTTACGTGCTTCGTTCATCGCTTCGCGGATGCGCGGCAGGCAGTCGGCTCCAATCCGGCGGACGGCAATGGTGATCGTGTTTGCTTCGTCACTGCGCCCAAGGCGAATCACCGAAGTCTCCGGCATCGTCACCGCCAGGAGATCCCCGAAACTGCGGGGCAGCTCCAGCCATGAGTACACCTCCTGAATGAATTCCCGGTGGCGGGCGGGGGGATACACTACAGCCGCATCCCGGTTCGCAGCCCGGAAATGAACGATAGCGGAAGGCCGTGGCTGGTTGGCCACCGGCAGTTCCTGCGGGCTCATCTCGCGGATCCCAAACCCCAGCAGCATGGCGCAGGGCTGGGTCTGACAATACATCGTGAGGCCGCGCTGGGACATCGGATGGCTCGTGAGGGCGTTGGCATACATTCCCTGGTATCCGTTGGCCAGAATCATGTCCCACGACCGCGCCGCCAGGCGTGCGACCACGCCCGGGCTATGTGTACCGGGATCGCTGAAAGCCATACATTGCTCCGGCACAACGTCGTCGGGCTCCTCCAGCTTCAAGGCCAGATGGGAGAAGACGTTGTCGGTGCCATTCTCAACGGCGATCAGCGGCAGGTAACAGGGATCATGGAACAGCGCCGTGAGGCGGTTGAGGTCGTAAAAGGCGGTGTTGTAGCTGTAGCCGTAGCAGCGCCACGCCAGCCGGCGCAGGGCCGGCAGATCGGCCTCGGTGGGTGCGCGCACTTCGGAGTTGGCCTCGGTCACCGTATGGCGGAGCCGGCGCAGGGCGGTATCGCCGGCCACACGCAGCGCGGCCGGCACGACGGCTGCGGGCGGCAGATGCTTGATCAGGCGCACCTCCTTGCCGGCGTGGCCATCGGCCCGGAGTTCGACCTCGTCCACGCAATGGCGCATGAGCAGCAACCCTAGCCCGGGGCGGTCCAGCAGATCGTCCGAACTTGCAGCGTAGTTGTCCGCCTCGCTTAGGTCGAAGGGGGCGCCGCGCTCGCGCAGGGAGATCACCAGCGATCTCCCAGCCAGCGTAAAGTCCACGTGGATATTCTCCGTTTGGCCACGCTCGGCGGCGTAGTGTTTTACGGCGTTGGTAAACGCCTCCTCCACCGCCAACTCCAGCCGGCCGATATTCTCGGTGCCGAAGGCAAGCATCTGCGCAATGGCTACGGTGTAGGAGTTCACCGCGTGCAGAAACGCTACATCCACGGGCACCTTCAAGTGGCCAAGCGAGAGGGATTCAGCCGGGGCGGCGTCTTGAGGCATGCCGACATGTTCAATGGCGATGTACAGTGCGCGACAAAAGAAATCAGCCGTGCCGCGCTCGCATCGCTCGGGCAGGTCGATTTCCGCCAACCCACCGCACAAATGCCTGCGCCCGGCAGGCGGAAGCACCACGCCACAAGGGCCGGAGCCATCAATCGGCCCCTCTGCGGGCCGCCACCTGCCGCGTATCGCCCAAGCCGCTCCGCATGGTATCAGCTTGGTAGTGCCGGCTCGCATGGTCGCGGCTAGGGCGTGGTGATGTGGATGCGGTAGAACTTGCGCGCTCCGGTGGCGGCGGTGTCGGTCACGGTGCGCTCCGTGCCGGTGTCGCTCTGGCTCGTGGTGGTGAGCGGGACCCAGGAACCGGCGGAGAGGTCGGCGGACCACTCGGGCAGGTAGGTGCGGCCGGCGAGCACCGGGCCAAAGACGAGGTTGATGCGGTCGGTCCTGCCCGGGATGGGGGCGATCCGCAGCGAGAAGCCGCCGAGCAGGTCGGCGGTGGTGGCGCCCAGCATCAGGCCGTGGCCAAAGCTCGATACCCAAAGCTCCGACGGGGTGAAGGGATTGAAGAATACCCGCTCGGGCTGGCGAAATGGATAACTGGCGACCTGGGTGAATACCGGAGCCACTGCGCGGATATCAGCGGCGACCCAGAGTCCTTCGGTCTCGGTGGTGAGGTAGGCCTCGCCGGGAACAGTGGGGTTGAAGGTGATCGAGGTGACCCGATCGAGGGAGTTGATGCGCGTCCAATGGGCACCTCGGTCGGCGGTGCGGTAGAGCCCGCCCAGCCCGTTGGGAGCTCCACCCCAACCGCTGAAGACGGCGACGTACCAAGTGTTTTGCAACGGATCCGCCGGGTCGACCACGAGGTCCTTGGTCCAGTAGAGCATGCCGGGGGCGGAGACATCGGACCAGGTGGCGGAGGACGGAGTGTAGAGGAAGACGCCGGAACTGGCGGTGAAGCCTGGATTGCGATGGCCGGAGTAAGTGGCTACGAGTTTGCCGTCGTTGAGCACCACGAGGGAGGCGGGATGCCCCTCGGTGCGCGGCGGATTGGGGAGCTTGGTCCAAGTGGACGTGGTGCCGTTTTGGATGTTGCCCGAGACGAAAACGCCCCCGGCGGTGGAATGCACGACACTGGCGTAAAGGCGGTTCGGTGCGGTTGGGTCGAGGCAAACCCAGAACACCGGGTGTCCGAAGGAATGAAGTGTCTGCCAGTTGGCGCCCTTGTCGGCGGAGAACAAGACCTTGCCGTTGGAGTCGGCGGAGTCGAGCGGGCTGTTCGCCAGTCGGGTGCTCTGGTAGAGGTCGTGAATGTCGGAGGTGCCGGCGTAGAGCACTCCGGTATCGGGATGGCGGGCGAGCCGATACATGGTGTTGCCGGAATGCCCAGCGTAATTGAACGACCAGGTTGCGCCGCCATCGGTGCTGCGCTGCCCGCGGATGTCGGAGTAGGCGGCGAACACGTTCTGGGCGTCGCTCCAGACCAGTTGCCAACAGGAAGTATTTTCCAACCCGATGCTGTGGTAGCTGGCCCGGGAGATCGCCGTGGTACCGGCCGGGTGTTGGTCGGCAGGGCTCACGTAGGCCTGTTGCCATGTGGTGCCACCGTCGCCGGTGCGGTGGACAAAGCCGAGATCGGTGAGCAAGACCTTTGAGGAGTCGTTGGGGGCGACGGTGAGCCCGAGCGCGACTTCGCCGTAGGACCAGTCGCGGTCGCCACCGCGGCCGGACCAACCGGTGGTGATGTTCTGATTGTTGTCGGTGTGGAATGTATTGGTCCAGTTCGCTCCGGCAGTGGAAGTCTTGAGGACTATGGGATCGCTCGCGGAACTGCCCCCGGCAGCGTAGACGGTGGAGATGTCGTTGGCGGCCATGGCCAGGTACATCGGGAACTGGTTGCCCGTATCGATTCCAGTCATCTGCCGCGTCCAGTTGCCGGTGGCGTTGTCGAGGCGGTAGATCCCGCGGATAAAGCCCCAGTAGTCGGCGCCAACATCAAGGCCAGGATACACATTGCCGCTGGCACCGGTCAGGCAGAAGAAGCGCATGGTGCCGCCAGTGCGGGCGCCGACGAAGGAGAAGATCCCCTCGCCGGACGGTATCCCAGGGGTGCCCACGTTGGTGAAGGAAGTGCCTGCGTTGGTCGAGACAAGGAGACCGGAGCTGGTGCCGATGTAAATGCTGGCACCGTCGAAGAATACGCCCCCCACGAGGGTGTCGGTGCCGCCGACCACAGCGGCGGGGATCTGGGTAAATGAGGCACCGCCGTTGCCGGAGAAATAGATCGTGGAGTAACCGGTCACGATGACGCGGTCGGTGCGGGCGGGGTCGGCCCAAAGGCCATAAAGGGTGTCGCCCGGCAACGGGTTGCCAGCCAGCGGGGCCCAGGTTTGGCGACCGTCGGTGCTTTTCATCGGCACCGAGTTGTCTGCCGTGTACGAGAGGCAGTAGGCGATGTTGGGATCGCTGGTGAAGCGCACCGCGGCATCGTGGCCGCCCTGGATTTTGGCGAACGGCTCGGTGGTGTACGAGTTGCCGAAGTCGGTCGAGTGGTAGAGCCCGCTCATGTCGCAGGCGACGTAATACTCGCTGTTGTTGGCCGGGTTGATCGAGGGCGAGTAGAGAGCGCCTCCGGCGCCGATGCCGCGGCTCAACCAGGTTGCCGGCGCCGCAGCACACAGCGGCGAAAACAGGGCGGTCGCGCCGAGCGCCACCAGCGCCCCAAAAGAAGGATGCGTGTGGAGCACCGCAGTAGGGGGTGGCCAAGCGAACTCGGTTTGGGAGAATATTCAGGGTTGCTCATCGGGCTTGAGATCTGGCGCGGAGCATACCCGCCAATAGCCATACGCGAGCCAGCGGCGCAATGTAACGGGACTTTGACTCCTGATTCCCCCTCCGTCATTCCCTGCAGCGGAGAACGTGGCATGCCGCGCCGCCCACGGCTAGGCGTTATGGGCACAAGGTCCGACCATACGAGCGGACATATTCGTTATGGCTAAGCCATAACCATTCCCGTCGTAGGAGCGTGCTTGCACGCGATTAAGAGCGCAGATCGCGTGCAGGCACGCTCCTACGACAGGACACCGGAGTTCGTGCTCTTCCCGAGCGCAAAGCAGCATGATTGCCTGGGTACGGCTATGTTGGGCAGGCGTTCCGCTGCGCTTCGTTCGTATCGCCCTGCCGGGGAATCGAACCGGCTCGGACACCACCTCTCCCACCAGCCGGGAAGGCCGTGCGGAGTCGAGGCAAACCCTCCCGGCAAGCCATTTGCTTATCTTGAACAGGCGTTCCGCTGGTGCGGTCGGCCAAGTACAAACGTCCCCCACCCTGCTGGCTACCGCTCAAACCTCTATCTGTCCCTTCATATAGGTTACGGCGTGGCCGGCAATCTTCACCCGATCCCCGACCACCTCGCACCAGAGCCGGCCGCCGCGGGCAGAAAGTTGCTCGGCACGCAGGCGCGGTTTGCCCAGGCGTTTCGCCCAGTACGGGGTGAGCGTGCAGTGCGCGCTGCCGGTGACTGAGTCCTCGTTGATGCCGGCCTTGGGTGCGAAGAAGCGAGATACGAAGTCAACGCTCTTGCCGGGAGCCGTGGCGATCACCCCGAGGCAGTCGAGAGTGGCGAGCTTGGCGAAATCGGGCGCGAGAGCGCGCAATTCCTCCTCCCTGCGGTAGACCAAGAGGTAGTCGCGCGATTTCCAGACCTGGAACGGCTTCGTCCCGAGCGCCTCCAAGAGCGCAGCGGGGGCCTCGGTGGCTTCCGGCGGGCGCGAGGGAAAATCGAGCATAAGCCGGCCGCTCTCGCGCGACACGGTGAGGGGGCCGCTAAGTGTTTCGAAATGGATAGGATCACCCGCGTGGGAGAGGTGGTTCCAGAGCACGTGCGCGGCGGCCAGGGTGGCGTGGCCACAGAGGTCCATCTCAACCTTGGGGGTGAACCAGCGCAGGTGGAAACCTTCGCCGCGGGGCACGAAGAAGGCCGTCTCCGGTTGGCCATTCTCCATCGCCAGCGACAGCAGCACGTTGAGGGGTTGCCAACGTTTCAATGGGATCACCGCGGCAGGGTTGCCGGTGAATACGCGGTCGGCGAAGGCATCGACCTGGTAGTAGTCGAGGGTCATGAAGGGAGTTCAGGGTTGAAGGATGCCATCGGGGGCAGGGGCGCGAGCTCCGGGAAGAGCGCCCGCAGTCCGTTGGTGGTGGCCGGACAAATTCCGCGCTCGGTGATCAGCGCGGTAATGAGCCTGGCAGGAGTGAGGTCGAAGGCCGGATTGGCCGCGGGGGTCGATGGAGGGGAAATCCTCACCTCGACGAGCTGGTCGCGGGAATCGAGCCCGTGGATATGCGTGACTTCGCGGGCGCCGCGCTCCTCCACGGGGATGCCGGAGCCGTCGGTGATACTCCAGTCGATGGTGGGGCTGGGCACGGCCACAAAGAAGGGCACGCCGCAGTCGTGTGCGGCCAGCGCCTTGAGGTAGGTACCCACCTTGTTGACCACGTCTCCGTTGGCGGCCACACGGTCGGCGCCCACGATCACAGCGTCTACCTGGCCATGCTGCATGAGGTGGCCACCGGCGTTGTCGGCGATAAGGGTATGAGGCACACCGTGCTCGCCTAGTTCCCACGCTGTAAGGCTGGCGCCCTGGTTGCGCGGGCGAGTCTCGTCGACCCACACATGTATGGGCAGACCGCGGTTGTGCGCGAGGTAGACGGGCGCCAGCGCGGTGCCCAGATCCACGGTGGCCAGCCAGCCCGCGTTACAGTGAGTGAGAATCTCGAGACGGCGGCCGGGGGCGCGTTCGCGGGCCAGCTGCTCCAGCCTGGCGCAGCCGTGCTCGCCCAGTGCGCGGTTGAGGGCGACATCCTCCTCGGCGATACGCCCGGCCTCGGCCCAGGCGGCGGCGGCGCGCTGCGCTGGCGGCAGGGGAGCCACGGCGGCTTGGGCCCGGGCGAGGGCCCAGCGGAGGTTCACGGCGGTCGGCCGGGTGGCCAGCAGGAGGGCGCGGGCGGCGGCCAGCCCAATATCCGAGGGGTCGTGACGCATACCGAGCGCCAGCCCATAGGCGGCGGTGGCCCCGATGAGCGGGGCGCCGCGCACGAGCATGGCGCGGATGGCGTGGGCCACCTCGGCCAGCGAGGAGAGCCGGGTCGTGGAAAAGCGATGAGGCAGCAGGGTCTGGTCGATGATGCCCACGGCGTTGCCGCCGGGGTCTGGCCAAATCGTGCGGTAGGGAATGCCCGCGACGTTCACAGGGGCCAGCATGGGGAGCGCGGGCTCGACGGCAAGGCTGCGCATCGAAGAATCGGGCACGAGGCCGGAATGGTCGGAACCTTCAGCCGCAACCATGCAACTCGACTGCATTATGGCTCTGATCTGGCCTCCAACGGAACTGGTGTGAGGCAGCTTACAGAAAGGCGGATGCAAGAACCCGCGAAACCGGAGCATATGCGGAGATAAGCCAGGACCTTGCGATGAAACGCGCGCCTTCAGTATCCGGCCTCCAGCTTCCCCCGGAGGTCCGCACGCATGGCATGCCCTTGCCCTCAGATGAACCGTTGCGGCTCAGCCGCTCGCCGCCATTCCCCAAAGGCCCCGGCTCAGCATCGCAGCTGCAGGCGGCCCGCCCGAACAGGAGGGCTGTTCTTCTCCGGAGCTGGCATGCGACCGGCTGATAGAAAGGCACGCTCCGATCATTTCGATTGAGAACCAGTCTCAGCCTTCCGATAAACCACTCTGCCATGCCCCCCCCTCCTCATCCCGCCTGCCCCGTAACCGTGCCGCTTTGTGTGCTCGCACCGGGGATGCAGGCGGAGATTTTCAAGCTGGGATGCAAGGACGCGATCAACCACCGCTTGCGCGAACTTGGCTTTTGCGAGGCAGCGACGGTGAAGAAGATCTCCGGCAAGACCTCCGTGATGTGCGAGGTCTGCGGCACCAAACTGGCCCTCAGCCATGAGCTCGCACAACTCATACAGGTGCAGCCGCTGGCGGCGGCTGCGGGCGGAGGGCGCTGAGCGCGTATCCTATGTTTCTCTCCGAACTAGCCCCGGGGGCTTCGGCCGTGATCACCAAGGTGCCAAATGGCGGCGACGTATTCCTGCGCCTGCGCGAGATGGGGTTGCTGCCCGGCACTACGGTGAAACTGCTGCGCGCCGCCCCTTCGGGCGATCCGCTCGAAATCCAGATCCGCGGCTACAATCTTTCGCTGCGCCGCGGCGAGGCCGGATCCATCGAGGTGGAGCCCCAGGTCGCACCGGCCCGCTGAACGGGCCTCCCCTCGCCGGCGATCCGGTGCCCGCAGAGCCGTCACCGCCCTGGCTCCACCCTTAGCCCACCACCATGTCCGAACCCGTATTCGCCTTCGTCGGCAACCCGAACTGCGGCAAGAGCACGCTGTTCAACGCGCTCACCGGCCTTAGGCAGAAGGTGGGCAACTATCCCGGCGTCACCGTCGAGAAGAAGATTGGAGAGTGCTACTCGCAGCACGGGAGGCGTATGCAGATCATCGACCTGCCCGGCGCCTACAGCCTGGCGGCGCGCTCCCCCGACGAGGCGGTGATGCGCGATGTGCTGCTGGGCCGGCGCAGCGACACCCCGCGGCCCGACCGCGTGGTGTGTATCGTCGATTCCACCAACCTGGAGCGCAATCTCTACCTCGTATCCCAGATCCTCGATCTCGGGCTGCCGGTGATCGTGGCACTCAACATGACGGATCTGGCCACCGCCAAAGGCCTCAGGATCGACGCGGAGGCGCTGTCGGCCCGCCTGGGCGTAGCCGTGGTGCGGTGCCAGGGCAATTCAGGCGAGGGGCTCGTAGAGCTGCGCCTGGCGATGAGCCGGCCCGGGCTGGCAGCCCCGGCCCGCCCCATCTGGGAAGTGCCCGCCGAGGTGGCCCCCGCCCTGGCCGAGCTTGTAGCCGAGATAGCCCGGCGCGAAGGCCGCAGCGATGCCGCTGCCCGCACCGAGGCATTGCTGCTGCTGGGCGACCGCGAATCTCTCACACTGGCAGGCGCGCCCATCGCTGCCGAAGTGCTGGCCGTGGTCGATCGCTGGGAGGCGAAATGGAAGGCGGCCGGCTGCGACTGGCGCGGCGCCCTGGTGGCCGCCCGCTACGAGGCGGTGGGAGGCTTTGTGCGCGAGGTCGTGCAGTCCGAGGCCGCAGCGGGGCTTTCGCTCACGGATCGTATCGACGAGGTGGTGGTACATCCGGTCTGGGGCTGGGTGACTCTGGTTGCGGTGATGGCGGCTATGTTCCTCTCAATCTTCACCCTGGCCGAGTATCCGATGGGCTGGATCGATGCGGGTGTCACCTGGCTGGGTACGGTGGTGCGCGCCGCGATGGCCGCCGGCGACCTGCGCGACCTGCTTACCGACGGGGTGATCTCCGGGGTGGGCGGCATCATCGTGTTCCTGCCCCAGATCATGATCCTGTTCTTCTTCATCGGGCTGTTGGAGCAGACCGGGTACATGGCGCGCGCCGCTTTCATGATGGACCGGCTGATGAGCCGGGTGGGTCTGGACGGCAAGTCGTTCATCCCGCTGCTCAGCTCCTACGCCTGCGCCATCCCGGGTATCATGGCCACCCGCACGATAGAGTCGCGCAAGGACCGGCTGGTGACCATTCTGGTGGCCCCGCTGATGACCTGCTCTGCGCGGCTGCCGGTGTACCTGCTGCTCATCGCCGCGCTGGTGCCCGGGGAACGGGTACCGGTGGCGACAAAGGTCGAGTTGATGTGTGCGATGTTCGCCCTGGGAACGGGAGGGGCCTTTGCCTTCGCCTGGCTGTTCAAACACACCCTGCTGCGCGGGGAGACTCCCATGATGATCCTGGAGCTGCCGCCCTACCGCCTGCCCTCCCTGCTGTCGGTATCTCTGCACATGGGCGAGCGCGCCTTCATGTTCCTGCGCAAGGCCGGCACGGTGATCCTGGCCATTTCGATCGTCCTTTGGGCGCTGACAACCTTCCCCCGCTCGCCCGGCGCCACGCCCGCCGAACAGATCGCCCACAGTTATGCCGGGCGGTTTGGCCACGCCATCGGACCGGCGATCGCACCGCTGGGCTTCGACTGGCAGATCGGCGTGGGCCTGATCACCTCGTTCGCCTCCCGCGAGGTATTCGTAAGCTCGATGGCGGTGATCTTCAACGCCGACGAAAAGCAGGACAGCAGCACGGTGCCGCTGCGGCAGGCCCTGCTCATGGCGCGCTGGCCTGACGGGCGGGTGCTGTTCACTCCGCTGGTGTGCTTCACCTTGATGGTGTTCTACGTATTCGCCCTGCAATGCGTGAGCACGATCGTGGTGGTGCGGCGCGAGACCGGCTCGTGGAAATGGCCATTGGTGCAGATCGGTTACATGACAGCGACCGCCTGGGTCGCATGCTTCGCAGCGCGCCACATAGGGCTGGCGCTGGGCTTCCACTGAGGAATGGGATTCCGATGAACGAAACCTGGCAGACTATCATCGCCCTCGCGCTGACCGGAGCGGCGCTGGGCTACCTGCTGTGGCAGGGATTGCGCCGGCGCGGCGCCAGCCCCTGTTCACAGGGGCAATGCGGCTGCGCCAAGACCGCGATCAAGCACCGGCGGAAATAAAAAACCGGCGACAGAGGTCGCCGGTAAGGGGGAGCGAAATGCGGGGCCTGCCCCTGCGCTCAGTTGTTGCTCGAAGCGGGCGGGATGCTGGCCGAGGGCTTGGCCGGAGGCGGGGACTTGGGCTGTTCGTCGATGGACTGGCGGATCTCGCGTTCGGCCTCGTTGGATGCCTTCTTGAACTCTTGAATGGACTTACCCAGGCCCCGGGCAAGCTCGGGCAGTCGCTTGGCTCCGAAGAGCAAAAGAATGACAAAGCAAATCAGGATGATCTCCGGCGTGCCGAGCCCGAAGAACGCAAGCGGTAGTGAGGGAGCATGACCGAGCATGCCGCGAAGCTACGGCTTGGGCAGGGGTAGTAAAGGGGGAAACCCGGAGGGCGAAGGCCAGCCAGCGAGCCACTGCGCCCGCCCCGGCGAAGTGGCTCACAGGGCGCACCGCAATTCGAGGCGACTGCCCTTGGTTGCCCCACCTCCGCATTGCCAGCACGCGAGGTTTCCGCTTCGCTCCGGCCGATGCCTTCACCGACTCTCCTCGTCCTCGCCGCCGGCATGGGATCCCGCTACGGCGGGCTCAAGCAGCTCGACCCCGTGGGCCCGGGCGGCGAGACCATCCTGGACTATGCCGTATTCGACGCCATCCGCGCCGGCTTCGGCCGAGTGGTCTTCGTGATCCGCCGCGACTTCGCCGAGGCCTTCAACACCCAGGTGGTGGCGAAATACGCCGGGCACATCGTAGTCGACACCGTTTTCCAAGCACTCGATGCGCTCCCTCCCGGCGCCACCATCCCGGCAGGACGCGAGAAGCCCTGGGGCACCGGTCACGCAGTCTGGTGCGCACGCGACGCCATCCGCCGCCCCTTCGCCGTGATCGGCGCCGACGACTTCTTCGGCCGCGATGCCTTCGTGCAGCTCGCCGCGTTCCTCAAGTCGTCCGCCTCCACCCCACCACCCATCACCGAGGACCCGAGACCCGAGGACGCCGCGCCCGCCTCCTCCTTCGCGATGGTCGGCTACCGGCTGGCCAACACCCTCTCGGAAAACGGCGCCGTGGCGCGCGGCGTCTGCACCGCCGGCCCCGACGCCCGCCTGCGTACCGTTGTAGAGAACACGGGTATCCGCCGCGAGGACGTAGGCCCAGGCCGCAAGTTCACCGGTCAGGAGATCGTGTCGATGAACTGCTGGGCATTCACCCCCGCGTTCTTCCCGGCGCTCGACCGCCAGTGGCGCGAGTTCATCGCGGCCCGCGGCGGCGAGTTGAAGTCGGAGTTCTATCTGCCGGAAGCCGTCTCGCAGCAGATCGCCTCCGGCGGGGCCAGCGTGGAGGTGCGCCCGACCACTGCGGAGTGGTTCGGTGTAACGTTTCGCGAGGACAAGCCCCGTGTGCAGGCCGCCCTGCTCGAGCTGGCCGTACGCGGCGAATACCCGATGCCGCTATTCCCTCCCACCGAGTCGGCGCTCTGAAATAGTAGTGAGTAGCGAGTAGTGGTCAGCGGGTAGCGAGTTGGAAGACCGGCCCGAAAATCCAAACCCGTAACCTATCCCCGCCCCTCCATGAAGTTTTCCCGTCCCGATGCCGATGTCTATGTGCCCGCCGGCGGCGAACCCGCCGCAGCGTTGGCGCGCGTCACCCACCTCTGTGTAGCCGCGCACCAGGACGACATCGAAATCATGGCCCACTCGGGCATCTGCGACTGCCTCGAGCAGCCGGGCCTCGCCTTCGGAGGAGTGATCGTCACCAACGGTGCAGGCTCCTCGCGCACCGGCCCGTACGCGAACTTCACCGACGAGCAGATGCAGGCGGCCCGCCGCCAGGAGCAGCGCCGCGCCGCTGCGCTCGGCGGCTACTCCATCCAGCTCCAGCTTGACCACTCCAGCGCCAACGCCAAGAGCCCGGGACACGCCGGGGTGGCCGCCGATCTCGCCGCCATCTTCGCGGGCTGCCGGCCCCAGGTCGTGTATCTGCACAACCCGGCCGACAAGCACGACACCCATGTGGCGGTGCTCGCACGCTGTCTCGAAGCGTTGCGCACACTGCCGGTGGCGCACCGCCCGGGCCGAGTGCTCGGCTGCGAGGTATGGCGCGACCTAGACTGGCTGGTGGATACCGACAAGGTTGTCCTCGACTCCGGCCGGCGGCCGGAGCTGGCCTCCGACCTGCTGCGCGCCTTCGACTCCCAGATTTCAGGAGGGAAGCGCTACGACCTAGCCACCCTCGGCCGCCGCGCCGCACACGCCACCTTCCATTCCTCGCACGTTACCGACCGGCTGGCCGGAATCACCTGGGCGATGGATCTCACGCCGCTGCTGGCCGAGCCCGCTCCCGACCTCACCGCCTTCACCTCCGCCGCCATCGAGCGACTACGCGACGATGTGAGGATGCGGATCGCGCGAGTTACGTGAGCCCGGGGAACGCCTTTCTCGGCGAAGCTCGCCACGGCAAACCGGTCCTCCCACAAGCCTCGTCATCAGTTCCTGAAGCCGATGCCCATCGGCTCGATGGGGCCGAGGCGCGTCAATGATTGCGGCACAGGGAGTTTCTCTCCGAACTCCCTGCGCTCTCCCGCCTTGGCTCCCGGCCCAACTGCGGTGTTAGGCTGTTGTTACGCCCCGCCTCCATCACCGCCGCCGGGCTATCTCGAGCAGCCGCCGCTCAAACTCCTCCAGCACCGCCGTGCGGCCAAAGCGCCCCACCCACTCCAGCCCGCGCCGTCCCCACTGCTCCACCACTTCCGGGGCCGCCTCAACCATCGCCCGCGCCGCCGCAGCCACCGCCGCCGGTTCTGCGGGCGAGGCCACCAGGCCGAAGCCGCCCTCACGCACCGCTCGCGCCAGCTCGCTGTCCGCATCGGCCACCGCCAACACCGGCCGGGCACGCCCCAGCACGGTGAGCAGCTTGCTCGGGAAGAAGAACTGCCCGGTGCCCGCCTGTTGTGTGATCACGCACACATCGGCCGCATCGAGCATCTCGGCAAAGGCTTCATCGGGCTGCAGGGGCAGGAAATGCACCGCCCCCAGGCCCCGCTCCTGCGCCTGCCGCACCAGCGCCTCGCGGCCAGCGCCGTCGCCCGCTACCACCCACTGCAACAACTTGCCGGATTCAGGCGGGGCCACCGCCGCGGCCTCCAGCAGCACACCCAGCCCCTGCTTCATCCCCACATTGCCCGAATACACCAGCAGAGGCTGACCGCAGTCCAGCCCGTGGCGGGCGGCAAACCCGGCCCGCGCCGCCGCGCGCACCTGAGCCCCCGCCGCCCCAGGCAGCACATCGGCCACCCAATTTGGGAAAAACACCCGCCGGGCATCCTCCACTCCCTTGGAGCGGAAGGCCGCGAGCATGCCATCGGAAATCCCCGACACCGCCGCCGCCTTGCGGTAGGCGAGCCCCTCCAGCGCGTAGAGCAGCCGAGTAAAGCGCCCCGGCCGCAGCATCCCCAAGCCCACCGCAGCATCGGGCTGCAGGTCCTGCACATGGAACACGTATGGGCGCCGCCACAACCTCGACACCACCCAGGCCGGCACTCCCGAGGGCAGCGGGGGCGAGACCACCAGCAGCACGTCCGGTCGCCGCAAGGTGAGCAGCCGCAGCAGCGAGGTGGCCAGGTAGCTGGCTTCATGCAGCATCCGCCGCAGCGCAGTCACCCGGGCGGGCACGTAATGCCAGCAGCGCCGCACAGCCACCCCGGCGCAGCGGTCGGTGCGGTAGAGCCGGCCGCGATCCTCGGGGCGTTTGCGCCAGGCCGGGTAGTACGGAAACGTGGTGACAACCTCCACCTCATGCCCCCGCGCTGCCAGCCATTCGGCCAGCCCGGTATTGAAGGGAGCGATTCCGGTGGGCTCCGGCGCATAGTTGATTCCCCAGAGGATGAGGCGCATCGGTGTGTTTGCCGCATGAAGGCGCGCCGGCCGGCCGGCGTCAACGCGGCGCTCCCGTCCGGTCGCTCCCGGGGCTGCGTATCCGGGAAAAACCCAGTCTCCCCTCCGGTTTCCCCGGGGTGGGCAACCTTGACTTCGCCTAGAGCCACGCAAGCCTAGGCGCACACGGTCTCCGCCAAACCCTGTTCCTCGCGCCCGCCGAATCGTTGCGCCCCTCCCCGGGGCCCCGGTCGCCCAATCTGCTGTTGTCCGCCGATGAAAGTGACGAAAAAGAAACTGGTCCTCTGCCTCGCAATCTCCGTGCCCTTGGTTCTCGGAGGCTCAGCCGTGCTCGCCAAAAAGGTCATCTGGCCCCGAGTGAAGGAGTTCCGCGCCGCCAAGTTCGAGCGCAGCGCCCGCGAGTACCTCGACAAGGGCGACTACGAGAACGCCATGCTCTTTGTGCGCAAGAACCTCGCCACCAACCAGCAACACATCCCCAGTTGGCGACTGGGCGCGGAGATCGCCGAGAAGCGCAACGAATCCAACGTCCTGTTTTATCTGCAACGCCTGGTCGCCCTCGAACCCACAATGGCCAACCGCCTGCGCCTTATCCGCTTGGCCTTGAAGTGGCGCGCCGATGACCTGGCCGAGCGCACCATCGTCGACAGGGGCACCGAGGCCCGCGACTCTGCGGAATTCCACGACCTGGCCGTGCAGGCCAGCATGCGCTCGGGCAACGCCATCCAGGCCAAGTTCCACCTGATGACCCTCTGCGATCTCCAGCCGGACAACCGGGCCGCGCATCTCGACCTGGCCCGCATGCGCCTGGTCGAGGCCGGACCCGACCTGCGCAACTCCATCCGCGCCGAGATCCGCTCCCTCGCCAGCGACCCCTCGCTGCGTATCGCATCCCTCCACGCCCTGCTCACCGACTCGCTCACGCAGAAACAGGCCCACGACGCCCTCGAACTGGCCGGGGAACTGCAGCGCGAAACCGATCTGCCCGTGCAGCCCGCCATCACCACGGCGGAGGCGTTGCGCAAATACGACCCGGCCGCCCTCCCGGCTTATCTCGACGCCCTGCGCCTGCGCTTCAAAGCCAGCCCCTCCGATGTGGTGCGTCTCGGATTCTACATGGCGGAAACCGGCCGCCCCGCCGAGGCCAAGGCCTGGATCGCCTCCCTCTCGGACACCGTCATCGGCCAGCCCGCCGTGCAACGCGTCTTCGCCGCCTGCCACGCCGAGCTTCTGGAGTGGGCACCGATGGAGTCCTTCCTCAAGGACAAGCACTGGGGAGAGACCGACTTCGAGCGCCTCGCCCTGCTCTCCTACGCCCAGCACGAACTCGGCAACCTCTCCGCCTTCGCCGAGACATGGCGGCTCTCCCTCAACCAGGCCGGCAGCAGCCAGCCCAAGCTCAACCTGCTCCTGCAACGCACCACCGCCTGGGGCTGGCACGAGCAGCGCATCGACGTGCTCTGGCACATCTTCCAACAGAACCCGCGCGAGAAGAACGTGCAGCAGCAGCTCTTCGCCTACGAACGAGCACAGGGCAACACCACCAACCTCAACCGCCTCTTTGCCCGCCTGCTCGAAGCCGACCCCACCGACGCCAACACCCGTAACAACTTCGCCTACACAAGCCTGTTGATCAACGCCAACTTGGCCCGCGCCAGCACCCTTGCGCGCGAGGCCCTCGCCTCCGATTCGGACAATCCCTACTTCGCCACCACCCAGGCCCTCGCCCTCCTGCGCGCCGGCAAGCCCACCGAGGCGCGTCTACTGCTCGGCGGCCTCAGCTCGCTCCAACTTTGGCAGCCCGAACGGGTGATCGTCCACGCCGCCGTCCTTCTGGGCGATGGGCGGATCGACGAGGCAGACCAGCTGCTGACCTCCGTGACCGACCGCGGCCTGCTGCCCGAGGAAAAGAAACTCCTCACCGAGACCCGCGCCGGCATCGCAGCCGACCGCAAGGAGAAGGCCCGCACAGAGCGTATCAACGAAACCTTGGCCGCCAGCCGCGAGACCACCGCCGCCAAGAGCGCCTTGGCCCTGCTCCCGCCCGCCCTGAGCGCCACCCCCACCCTCCAGATGGAGCTGGCCGACTCGCTTTACGCCCGCGACGAGTTCGCCCAACTCGCCAAGGAGCTCGGCGGGGCCCCCTGGGAGCGCAACGAATTCCTGCGCCTCGCCTTCCTCGCCTACGCCCAGCGCCGCCAGGACCGCCTCTCCGACGCCCGCAGCACCTGGCGCCTAGCCCTCAACTCGGCCGGCACCCGCGCCGAGTTGCAGCGAGCCTTGGCCACCCTCGCCGGCGCCTGGGGCTGGGAGGATGAGCGGGTTGATCTCCTCTCCCGCCTGCTCCAGCGAGACCCCTCCGATCGCGCCTCCTCCGACGAGGCCATCGCCTACTACCAGCGGCAGCGCCGCACCAGCGACCTCGCCCGCGTCTACGAGACGCTGCTCGACAGCGGATTGGAGACCGCGGACATCCGGTCGCATTTCGCCTACTACAGCCTGCTCAGCGGCAGCAAGACCTCCGAGGCCCACGTCGTGGCCAAGGCGGCCTTCGACGCCAACCCCACCGACCTCTTCACTGCGCGAGCGATGGCCTTTTCGCTATGGAGGCAAGGGCAAGCCCGGGCCGGGCTCACCCTGCTCTCCGCCTTCCCCACTCAGGTCTCCCCGGAGGTGGACATCTCGCTGATTTTCGCCCTGCTCCACGAGGCTAACGGCAGTGCAGCCAACGCCCGCAAGGCCCTCGAGCAATTCGTCCCAGCCAGAGCCCTACCCGAGGAGAAGACCCTCGCCGAGGAGCTCGCCCGCAAGCTGCCGCCAGCCTGAGCAGAACCGTAATCCGATTGGGAACGAACCTTGTGTCCGTACAGGTTCGATTCCCCGTCGCAGACTGTATGGTTCCGGCTGAGCCGTGACCATGCGGTGCGATGGCATTATCACTCAGAGCGGTTCTCCAGCGGTGGTGTAGGGTCGTCGAGCCCGCATTCTTCACGGCGAAGAACACTGCCACGACCCACCGGCGGTGATCGATCCGGTACGGACACAAGGTCCGCCCCTACAATCGGACTGCATGGCCACGGCTGAGAGCACTAGACGCCGCCTACTTGGGGAGTTTGGCGAGGGCCTTGTTGAGCTTATCCAACTTCAAGTCGTTGGGATCGTAGCCCTCGCCCAGCCAATCGAGCCACTCCTTGGAAAGCGCCTCCTCCGGGTGCTTGAGCGAATAGAGCACCTCCTTGTAGCCGGCCGGGCCGCCGCAATCCTCAGGCGGGCCGTTGTGCCGGCCATCGGTGAGCAACGGATACTTCACCCCGGGCTGGGCCGGCTCTATCTTCTCCACGCGGATGTCGACCAGCCAAGTGTCACCGAAAAAGTACTCGTAGAGGAAGTGGTCCTTGGGGCCGATCTCCAGATCGGCGAGGGAGAAATCGCGATCATCCTCGATCACAGCCTCGCCGTCGCGCCGCACTGGATTGCCATAGAACGCCTCGTTCACGGTGAAGCGGTGGATCTGGTAATCGAACCAGCCGAAGGCCAATTGGATGGCGTCGTGGAGGCGCGCCATCCACATGGATTCCTTCACGACCATGCGCCGCCAGATCCGCGGTTCCACATCCCGGATCGCCATATGCAGGTGCAGGACGCGGACGGGGCGCTTCTTGCGCCGGGCGGCGGCCTTGGCCTCACTGAAGGAAATCATCCGGCGATTCAGAGACCCGTACCGCAGGCAGGCAAGCATCGGAACAGTCTCTCGCGGAGCCAACGCTCACGATGGCATGCCGTGGCTGGAGGGCTCGGCCATTCAGCCGCCGCGGGCGTACTGGAGGCCCTGCGACTGCGCTAAGAGGCTTGATCCGCCATGCGTGGTCCGCCCTTCAGGCGGCTCGGGCAAAGGATACATTTCTGCATCCGCCCGGGATGCCGGCGCGAGCTTCTCCATCTCATGTCTCACCCCTAAAAACACGGAGGCCGCCGTGCCCTAGGGGCGCTGGCGGCTCGTGCAAACCCTAAACACAAACAAACTAGAACTGCACCTGTTATCGGGCAGGGGCGGCGGGACTTGAGAAATAATGTGAGAGAAAAGCGAAGAAGGCAGCGAGCGTGAGGAGGAACCCGGAGAAACCGAATGACCGAACGGCTACGCAGTCCAGCTACGGGCATGTGGGCGCGGCAGCCCCAGGCGTAATCTGAATTTGGCCACGCCTGGCGCCCCGAATCCCTCCCCATCGAAGCCCGGGGGAAGGCCGTCGATGGTCGACTCGCCGCCTGCGATCCAACCGGTACAGACACAAGGTCCGCCCCGAATGGCACTAAGTTAAGAGGGAACCTCTCGTACGCCGAGGAAACAGGGTCCGGGCCTCCTCCCGGTCGGGCGAAACGCGTTTTGCTGCGGGAACTAAATGGTTACCGCCAAGCCGTTACCATTCGCCCCAGGAGCCCGCCTGCACGCGATTCTCCCCTCGAATTGAGTGCTGGCACGCTCGCTCGAAAGAGCGGTCTCCGCTTACGTCCGACAACCGCAAGTGCCCGCAGCCGCCGGCAGCGGCGGGGCCACCGGGGCGACCGGGGCCGGCACGGGATGGCTGCGCAGCGGATAGGTGTAGCGCCGGCCCTCGTAGTTGCGGAACACGACCTCATCGTCGGTGATCCGCTCGAGGTACTCGGGGTTGATGGGCACCTTGCCTCCGCCGCCGGGGGCATCGATCACGTACTGAGGCACCGCGTAGCCGGTGGTGTGGCCGCGCAGCGCCTGGATGATCTCCAAACCCTTGCGCACATCGGCGCGGAAATGCGCGCTGCCGGTGATCAGATCGCACTGATAAAGGTAGTACGGCCGCACCCGCATGCGCAGCAGCCGGTGCACGAGATCCTTCATCACCTCGACGTCGTCGTTCACACCGCGCAGCAACACGGACTGGTTGCCCAGCGGCACACCCGCGAAGCTGAGCCGCTCGCAGGCCTGGCCCAATTCGGCGGTGCACTCCCTGGGATGGTTGACGTGGATGCTCATCCAGATCGGTCCGTGCTTCTTGAGCACATCACAAAGCTCCGGGGTGATGCGCTGGGGGAGGAAAACCGGGATGCGCGAACCGATGCGGATGAACTCCACATGCTTGATCGCCCTCAAGCGCCCGAGGATGTGGTCGAGCTTGCGATCGGAGAGCAGGAGCGGGTCGCCGCCGCTGAGCAGCACGTCGCGCACTTCAGGATGCTCCTCGATGTAGCGCAGCCCGCGCTCGTACTCGGGATGGAAGTTGTACTCCTGGGCATTGCTCACCAGCCGGCTGCGGGTGCAGTACCGGCAGTAGGAGGCGCAGCGGTCGGTGATGAGGAAGAGCACACGGTCGGGGTAGCGGTGCACCAGGCCAGGCACGGGCATGGTGTGCTCCTCGCCCACCGGATCGAGCAACTCCTCGGTGGCGACCCGCATCTCGCCCTCCCGGGGTATCACCTGCTTGCGCACCGGACAGTCGGGGTCGCTGCGGTCGATGAGGTTGAAAAAATAGGGGGTGATCGCCAGTGCCAGCTTGTGGTTGGCGTGCTCGCAACCGGCGCGTTCCTCATCGGTGAGCGACATCAACGCGTCCAGCTCGGCGAGGGTTGTGATCCGGTTCTTGAGCTGCCATCCCCAGTCGTTCCACTGCGCGGCGGGAACCTCACTCCAAAGCCCCTGGCCCAAGGCCCCCAAGTCGCGATTGTCGGTGTTTGGCATCGAGGTGGGGCGGAGGTTAGGGCCGAGGTGCGGGCTGTCAAATGCGTCGCCCAAACAGGTTGGCTAGGCCGGCCTCAGCCGCAGCGCCAGCCTTCAGCCTTCCGCCTCCAGCCTTCAGCCTTGGCTCCTCCGCCCTCACCCCTCGCCCAGTTCGGCTTCGGACTCGGCGTCTGGAGCGGCGGCCAGCTTGATCAGGCTGTCGAGCGAGGCGAAATGCTGAGAGAGATCGAACTCCGTGCGGAACCGGCCAACGATGCGGTCAAACATCGCCTTCTTCTCCGCCTTCAACGCCTGGATGCGCTCCTCGATAGTGCCGGCGGTCATCAGGCGATAAACGAAGACCGGCCGCGTCTGCCCCAGCCGGTGTACGCGATCGATGGCCTGGTCCTCCACCGCGGGGTTCCACCACGGATCGAGCAGGAACACATAGTCGGCGGCGTGCAGGGTGATGCCAGTACCGGCAGCCTTCAGGCTCACCAGCATGATGGCTCGGCCGGCCGCGCCCTGGAACGAGTGCACCGGTTTCTGCCGATCGATCGTGGAGCCGGTCAACTCGAAGCGCGGCACATCCGGGAACTGTGCGGCAAGTACAGCGCGCACCCGGTCCAGGAACATCACGAACTGGGAGAAGATCACCACCTTGTGGCCACCGGCGAGCACCTCGGCCAGCTTGGCCACCAGCATGTTGAGCTTGCCACTCTCGTGCGTGGTGCCGTCCACCCACGGAAGCAGCGCGGGATCGCAGCAGGCTTGGCGCAGGCGGGTGAGCAAGGCGAACAGGCTGAAGGAGCGCTCGCGCACCGCCGTGCCCAGGTCGGTGCCCAGGCGGCGCAGGCCCTCGTCGCAGATCTTCGCGTACTCCACGCGCTGCCGGTCGGTGAGCGGGCAGCGAAGGTCCATGACCACCTTGGCCGGCAGCTCCTTGGCCACCTCGTCCTTGGTGCGGCGCAACACGAAGGGGGCGATCTGCAGGCGCAGCCGCTCTATGGTGCCGTCGCGGTCGCGCAGCAGCGCCGCCTCGAAGCCGGCGCGGCTGCCCAGCAACCCGGGCAGGAGGTAGCGGAAGATCGACCACAGATCGAGCTGGCGGTTCTCCAGCGGAGTGCCGGTGAGCACCAGTCGATGCTGCGCGCGTATCGCGAAGCTGGCGTGGCTGACCTTGGCGTCGGGATTCTTGATGAACTGCCCTTCGTCGAGGATGGCGTAGCCAAACTCCACCTTCGCGAGCTGTTCGCGGTGCTTGCGCAGTTGGGCGTAGCTGGCCAGCCATAGCGCCGGCTCGGGGTGGGTGGCGAAGTCGTGCCCGGCCTTGAGTATCTCCACCCGCAACTGAGGGTAGAACCGAGCCACCTCCTCGCGCCACACCGGCACCACGCTGGCCGGACACACAACCATGTGCGGATGGCCCTCCAGCGGACGCGTAGCCAGCAAGGTGAGCACCTGCACGGTCTTGCCCAGGCCCATCTCGTCGGCCAGCAGCCCGTGGCAGTCGGTCTCGCAAAGGTGGATCATCCACTCGACGCCGAGGCGTTGATACTGGCGCAGGAAGGCGGGCAGCGCGGCAGCCGGCGCCGCCCCCACCCCCAGCACGCGCTGTTTCCACGCCTCGAGCTCGGGGGTGAGCGTCACCTTCCAGCGGGCCTCGTTGAAGAGTGAAAAAACCAGGTATGGCGGGATGGTGTCGCCGTGCATGTCGGCGGTCATGCGGCGCCAGGACTGCACGCCTTCCCACTTCTCCGTGGCCAAGGACACGATACCCACGCCCGGCAGCAGCACCTGCTGGCCGTGCAGGCGCGACACCTCGTCGACCTCGGCAGCGGTGAGCAAACGCTCCCCGGTGCGGAAAACCCAGCGCAAGTCGATGCCCGCCCCGCGCCGGCGCACCGCGTGCGCCTCGATCTCGACCTGGCGCACGCCTTCCTGAAGTCCCTTCACCGCGGGGTCCACCTCGACGGTGAAATGCTTGCGCCACTGAGGCAGGCCGTTGCGCAAAAACTCCGGGATCTCGAGCACCAGCTCCAACACGTAGGCATGCTGCTCGGGGTGGAAATGGAAGTGCGCCTTGCGCGCATAAGTCGCCAGCCCGATGGCCTTCGCCCGGTCGGCCGAGCTGAGTTGCAAAGTGCTGGCGCTGCCCGCCCCGTAGGCCGGCACTCTGCGGCCGTCGCGCTCCACCCAGAAGGCCTCGCAAGCCAGACCCTTATCCACGGAGTGGAAACACAGCACAAACTCCCGCGCCGGCGCCTCCACTGCCTCCGGTTTTGCCTTCGCCACCTCGGGTGCCTTGGGTGCCGGAGCGGCCAGGGGAAACCTCGACGCCACCACCTTGTTTTGCGCGCTCTTGGGCTGGGCCGCCGGCGAGGGCGGAGGCACCGGCAATGGCGAAATCTCCTCGGCCAGCAACTCCTCGATCTCGTAGAGCCCGGCCACCGCGATGCCATGAGCCACCAATTCGTCGGTCGAGGACGAGCGCACCGAAGGCTTGTCGCCCACCCACTCGATCACGGTGTAGTCCTCCTTCTTTTCCACCCGCCGGTGGATGATCGCATCGCTGTCGCCCAGCTCCACCTCACGAATCTCGCTCTCGCGGTAGATGGTGCGTCCCAGCTCCAAGGCAGCCTCGGTGAAGTTGGCCGACCAGTCGGCCGTCAAGCGCTCGAACCACCATTCGAGGGACTGAGGGGAGTAGATGCGCTTGGGACCGTGAGTGTGCATCAAAGCGTATAGGAGAATCCACGTTAGAAATTCGAGGCCCCCAGCCGCAACCGGAATTTTCGTTCGGGGGCAGATCGCAGGCCTTTTCGGAGAAAAATGAGCAACACCCACCCCGGCCGCCCCCCAACCACCGCCCCATTTCAACCCCGCCGCAAGGCCGCCGTCGCGGCGAGGCCTCACTTCGCGGGAAATAGAATCTCCCGCGTCTGCGGTGCCCTGTTGAACCCAAGCCGTAACCACCCCGCCGTAGCGGCGTGCTTGCACGCGATTCGGAGCGCTGATCGCGTGCAAGCATACTCCTACGGCGGACACCGGAGTTCGTGCAGTGACAGAGCGCAAAGCGGTACGATTGCATGGCCACGGCTGAGAGGCGCGACGCACCAGTGCCGGCTCGCCAGATTCCCCACTCGTCATCGACGCCGTCTTTGGGTCTCCTCGGCTCCACCCAATGCAAGCAATCGTCGTTGCAAAGCCCTACAGCTTCGTCCCCCCGCATCGCGGCGCTTTTTGGCCCCGGCTCATCCGCCCTCTGCTCCCCCTGTTGCTGCGCAAGGAGGGGATCACGGCTGTGGAATTCCACGGCGCAGAGAAGCTCGCCGCCTCAGCACGGGCCGGTCACGGGATCATGCTCGCACCCAACCACTGCCGCCCGGGCGATCCGTTTGTGCTCGCCGCGCTGGGCCGCTCCATCGGCCTCAATGTGCACATCATGGGGAGCTGGCACCTCTTCATGCAGGGCGCCCTCCAGCGCTTTCTGCTTCCCCGCGCCGGTGTATTCAGTGTCTACCGCGAAGGGCTGGATCGCGAGGCGCTCAAATGCGCCACCCAGATCATCGCCGAAGCGAGGCGCCCTCTGGTGCTGTTTGCGGAGGGCGTGATCTCCCGCCACAACGATGTGCTGAATCCGCTGATGGAAGGCACTGCGATGATCGCGCGCACCGCAGCCAAGCAGCGGGCGGCGCTCACGCCCCCCGGCCGCGTCGTCGTCCATCCGGTAGGCATCCGCTATAGCTTCGAAGGCGACCTCAACGCGACGATCCAGCCGATGCTCGAGGATATCGAGACACGACTTTCCTGGCGGCCGGCGAAGGACATGCCCTTGCTTGAGCGCATAGCGCGTATCGGCGGCGCGCTGCTCACGCTCAAGGAAATCGAGCAGCTTGGCGCACCACAAACTGGCGACTTGGGCCAGCGCTGCCAGAAGCTGATCAACCATCTGCTTTGCCCGATAGAAAACGCATGGCTGAAAGGCCGGCACGAGGGCGATGTTGTTGGACGAGTGAAGCTGCTGCGCACCGCCCTGCTCCCCGAAATGATCGCGGGCCAGCTCTCCGAACCGGAGCTGGAGCAGCGCTGGACGCTGCTGGCGCAACTCTATCTCGCACAGCAACTGGCGTTCTACCCCCAAGACTATCTTTCCGGCTCACCCTCCCCCGAAAGAATCCTGGAGACGGTCGAACGCTTCGAGGAGGACACGACCGACACGGTGCGCCGAGTGGCCCCTATACGGGCGGTCGTCACGGTGGGCGATGCCATCGAAGTGTCCCCCGAGCGCATACGGGGCGCCGAGGACCCGTTGATGAGAGAAATCCGCGTACAGCTCGTAGCACTGCTCGCCGGCTCAACCCACCAAGCATGAACACCTTTCTCGCAATCCTTCTGCGCATCGCGGTAATCGCGGTAGCCCTTGTCCTTTGGTTCTGGACGCAACGGCTGATCAGCCGCAAGGCGATGCCCACGGAGGGGGTGGGCGACCGGATCCATGATCTCACCACATCCGCCAATGCCTGGCTGTGGATTCATACCCGGGCAGCCGACCTCCTGCTGATCGTATCCTCGGCCTTCATCGATCTCTTCGCCCTCTATCTGATCGGCACTGCGGTGTTCGGAGCCACGATCCGTCCATTCGCCGCGCTATTTATGGTCTTCCTGCTGCGGCAGCTCTGCCAGGGGCTTTGCACTCTCCCCTTGCCCAAAGGTACGATCTGGCGCGATCCGGGGTTTCCGTCGCTGCTCGTTACCTATGGAGTGGGCAATGATTTCTACTTCTCCGGCCACACCTCCATCGCGGTGGTTGGGGCGATAGAACTTAGCCGCAACGGCCCGCCCTGGCTCGCCGCCGCCGCAGTGGTCATCGCCATCGGCGAAGCCGTGACGGTGCTGCTACTCCGGGCCCACTATTTGATGGATGTCTTCACTGCGGTATTTGTCGCCTGGGCCTGCGACGCGCTCGCCGTGCAGATCGCCCCGGTGATCGACGCTTGGCTGCGCCAGCTATATTGAACGCGAACATCGCAACCTGGCTTGCGCCGGCAGGGGCTGCGGCAAACACAGCTCCTTGGCGCGAAGCCTACCAAGAGGTTTAGTTCGCTCCTGGTTCATTGCCTTGAAATTGCTTGGAGGGCGCTCGCTTCGTTTCCCCAAACAGCCGGCTATTTCACCTAAGCGCCGGTGCTAGGCTTCGTCATCCAGCGCCATCTTCTGGAGAGCCATCAGGTCCGGTTTTCCCGAGCCCAACAGAGGGAACGGAGCGCAGAGTCGGACTCGTTTGGGCACAGCGATATCCGACAAACCCTGCGCTCGCACCGCTTCGCGTACAGCCTCCATGGTCGGCGGGCCTTCGGCGCTGAAGAGAATCAACTCCTCGCCACGCAAGGGGTGCGGCCGGCTGACCACAGCGACCGCACCGCTGCAGAGCGCGCAGACAGCCTCCTCCACCGCAGCCAGCGAAACCATCTCGCCAGCGATCTTTGCAAAACGTTTGGCCCTGCCGAGGATAGATA
Organism: uncultured Verrucomicrobiota bacterium; assembly: GCA_903960515.1. Lineage (GTDB taxonomy): Bacteria > Verrucomicrobiota > Verrucomicrobiia > Opitutales > Opitutaceae > CAJCBL01. The sequence continues at coordinate 19,826 of CAJCBL010000242.1, read as the reverse complement.
CGAAGCCCTGGTCATCGACCGAAACGATGTCGCCGGTGTCGTACCAGTCGCCGGCTTCCACCAGTACGCCCGGCTGGTCGGGGAGATAATAGCCCATCATGCGATTGGGCCCGCGAAAGAAGAGCCGGCCGCCGGCGGTTCCCGGAACGGAATCGAGACGATACTCGATGCCGGGAATGAACTGGCCAACGGTGCCAACCTTATAGCATTGCGGGCAGTTCATGGTGAGGGCCGGCGAGGCCTCCGTAGTGCCGTAGCCTTCGTAGATACGGAGACCGAAGCGCTCGCTCCAGAGTTTCTGGGTCGATGCCTGAAGTTTCTCGGCACCGGCAAATACATAGCGCAGCGAGAAGAAATCGAAGCCATGCGCCTTGCGGGCGTAGCCGTTGAGGAAGGAGTTGGTGGCGAAAAATATCGTGGCGTTGGAGCTATAAACGAACTCCGGAATCAGCCCGTAGTGCAGCGGTGTCGGGTAAAGCACGGTCCGCACGCCGGAGAGCAAAGGCGCGAGCATACCACCCGTGAGCCCAAACGCGTGAAAGAGCGGCAGTGCGTTGAAGACACAGTCGCTGTGCGTGAAATCGATCCGGGCCCGCAACTGAGCAATATTGGCCAGCAAGTTGGAGTGCGACAACACGACAGCTTTGGGCAAACCGGATGAACCGGAGGTAAACAAGATGGCCGCCCGTGGATCCCGCCCAGCAACGGCCCAGCGCCGCTCGTTGCGCGAGTACTGCAGCCGGAGCGTGAGCTGCACCCACGCCGCCCTGAGTTTCCCGAAGCCGGTCGGCTGTAGATCCTCGATGTATATAAGTCTGCAACCCACCTCGCCCAGCACCTTGACCTGCTCCTCCAGATGAGCCGTTTCCACGAAAACCCGCGACGTGACGACGATGCCAACCTTGGCCGTCCGTAGTGTAGACGCAAAGGCGGCGGGGCCCATGGAGAAGTTCAGCCAAGCCGGAATCCGATACCCATATTGCAAGCCCCAGAACACGAGGGCGGTCGCCATGCTGGTGGGCAACATGATGCCGACCACATCCCCCTGCCGGGTAGTTTCGGCGAAGCGGGTGCCGAGATAGGCCGAGCGCCCCAACACCTGCGAATAGTTCATCCCCTTACCCTCGTGGTCTTCCCAGATCGGGCGTGAACCACCATGACGGCGCGAAGCCTCGATGAGCTCCCGGAATAGAGAATGCGCGGGTAGCTGGGCTGCGAACGCGCTCTCACTGAGAAGTCGATATATAGTCGGCGTGCACTGGTCCCTCGGTGTCGACTCGCCGAGTACGGAGGGAGGTTGGAAGGTAAGCGTTATCTTCGGAAAACAGCGGCGCCGATATTTACTCGCCAACCTGGTGAAGATGGAGAGATGCGCTCCATCGATATGAACCGGCACAATGGTGGCACCTGTGCGATGGGCGATGAAGCCGGCGCCATCGTAGATCTTCATCAGTCCTCCGGTCGTGCTGAGCCGGCCCTCGGGGAAGATGACTACTACCCCACCCTCTTCGACGCAGGTGCAAAGAGTCTTCAGCAGCATCGGCTGGAGTGGATCCACCGGGTAGGCGGTGACAAAGCGCAGGAAGGGCTTCACCCAGCCCAGCCGAGCGATCTGGGTGTGTATCGCAAAGACCGGTTTGTCGGGCAGAAAGGCTGCGAGCAGAGCGGCATCGAGCCAAGAAGTGTGGTTGGCGATAACCAAGCGCCGCCCCGTGGCGGGGTAATGCTCGAGCCCCTTGACCTCCACCCTGAAGAGCAGTCGCAACAGGATACGGGCGGCGGGATAGAGAAGCCTTTCAACAAGTGTCCGTTTCATGGGGATTAGGATGCGGGCGGCGGCGGAGCGATCACCCGCATTGCTATCGTGATAGCGGCAACCGTGAAGCCAAGGGCTATCATGATGTGCGAGGGGCTCAGGTTGAAGTGCGCCAGCAGCGAGAGGTAGGCGGCACCCGCAGCGATGCCCATATAGTCGGTGAGATTCTGGATGGATACCGTCTTGCCGAGCTTGGTCGGGTCGGTCTCGGATTGTAGCGCAGCGTTAAAGGGAACAACCAACAGACCCGCGGCGGCTCCGGTGACGATCAGCGCCAACACCACGAGAGCGAGACCGAAGTGTCCGCCCAGCAACCCGAGAGCCACGAAACCCAGGGAGAGGAGCATGGCGTAACGCCGGGCCCAGGAAAGGTCCCCGGTCTTGTGCCATTGCCCCGCCAGTACGGAACCCGAAACAATGCCGGCCACCATCCCGACCTTGAGCAGGACAAGTTTCAGATTGGTGATGTGATCAATGCCCGCCTCCGCGAACACCTGCAGGCCCCAGCCCTGCAACGCCGACTTAAGGGTGGAACCGGAGAACCAGAACAGCGCGGAGCCGAGCAGGATGCGCCCGAGGCGCCGGTGGCTGAGCAAGGCAATAAAGCTGCGCACGAACTCGCCGAAACTCTGGCGAAAAGCGGCGGCCGGATTGAAAGGCGTCCGGGCCATCGCCCCGTTGCACAGGAAGGCCAGGGCATAGAGCCCAAGGCTCGTGGAATAGCAGATGGGCAACGAGAGCGTGCGATCATAGAGCACGCCGCCTCCGCCAAGTCCCGCCACGATCGCCACCAACGTGAGCATCTCGACGGTGCCGTTGGCCTTCACAAGGCGCTCTTTGGCGACAACCTCGGGAAGAATTCCATATTTGGCAGGCGAGTAAAAACACGCACCTACGCCGACAATCGTGTAGCCAACAACTTGAAACAGGTGGCTTTGCCCGCCGGTGAACCACTGCACTCCGGCAAAGCCCACCCCAGTGCCCAGGAGCTTGATAAGATTGCCGCCCACGAGCCACTGCGTCTTCGCCATACGGTCGTTGAGATAGCCCGCGATGGGTGCCAGCACGATGAAGGGCAGACTGAAGACGAGTCCGAAAAGCGCGTTCTCACCGTTGATGACTCCTTCCGTCGCCTGGCCCGAATTGAGCGCATAGGTGAGCGGCCCGAGGATGGCGGCCAGGAGAAAATTGTCGCCGAAGGCGCTAAGAAATTGACCGACCAGAAGCAACGGGTAGTTGCGCGCGGCCAAGGGAGGATTGGAATTCATGGGATCAGCGATTGTGGGTGGAAAGGTCGGCATTGCGGACGCACTTGCCCAACAGGGCGTGGGTAGGGAAATAGATAACGAGCCAAAGAGCGATCAGGTAAACCACAACATACAGGCTTTGATTCATCCACTGCTGGGGGGTGCTGTCGTTGAGCCCCCATACGTAGTTGATGTTCACCGGCAGATTGGGATCGGCAAGGCCGGCCCCCGCGGGCGGCATGAACAGATAGGAAACGAGAACCAGCACCACCGCCAATAGCCCCCAAGCCTTGAGAGCGCGCTTGTCGTAGCCAAGGCGGTATACCAGCCACAGCAGCAGAAGCGGCAACCACCCATGGAAAAGCGAGAGGCCACGCGCATGGAGCGGGATCGACGACCTGAACATATACTCGGTCATTCCAGTCAGGCTGAGCCCGGCCAACTGCGCGCAAAAGTCGACCAGCCAGAACAACTGCGGCAGCAGAATGCCAACGCAGCACATGCTGATCAGCAGAGCATTCTCGAGCCAAACGCCGGCGAGGGTGAGCAGGAGCGCAACATCGCAGAAATACAGAAAGTTGGTGGGCCCATAGGCGCGCAGATAGACCGGAACCAGGACGGCGACAAATGCCGTATAGACCAGTTTGACCGCCAGGGGTATTCTCCGGATGGAGGGGGCGGCGACCTCGGCTGATGACGATATCGATGTTGAAGAGGAATCTTTCATGATGGAAAGCGTTGCGGGGATTGGGGAGCCAATTTGGGGGAAATATTGTGAACGAGTCGCGCTTTAGTGCTGGTCGGCGGCGACCCGACAAGGAGGTTGCACTCGATGCGTTAGGGGAGCTTGGCGGCCCCGTCCTCGAGTTGGCCGAGTACGTCGATAGCGAGCGCCAGCCCGGCAGGCGGCAGGGGCGCAAGCAACAACTCCAGATACTTCTCATAGTCGAGATTGGCCTTCTGCCAGACGGCGCGCCCTTTCGGACTCATGCCGACTATATACTGGCGGCGATCCTTCTCGTTCTCGATTTCCAGCAGAAGACCTTCGAGCATCATGCGCTTGAGCAAGCCGGTGACATTGGAAGGATCGACGATGAGGGCGCTGGCCAAGTCGGAGGCGCGCATCCCATCGGCATTCCGCGACAGGAGGGTGAGTACATTGAAACGGGCCAGAGTGAGGCCGTGCGGTTTGAAGACTCGGGCCGCGGCATTCTCGATGGCGCGAGCCGCGGTGAGGACGCTGAGTACGAGGTGCATGCTCAGGAGCTTCGCGGCGGTAGTTTACATGTCAACCAATTAGTTGATAGGTAAACCTTCATATCCACTTCCGGGTGTTCATCGCCCGCGGCGCCCCCGAATCCCCAGCCCTGTGCCCGGCTTGCGCAGCGGCGCCGGCACTGGGAAACCATGATCTGGTTACACCCGCAGCCATGGTGCGCCGGGGGCGGTTTGCGCCGTAACAGAGGAACCAATGCACTCCGTTCCCTCTTCATGGGTATGGTCCCTCCTCGGAGAGCCATGGTACGCACCGAGGGTTCCGCAAGTGCGCGGAGGCATTACACTCCGGGGTGCAGGCCGGGGCAGTTCCAAACGAGTCGCTCGGGCACTGGGACCTTGAGTGGATTCGCGCCAAAGGTCCCCGCCCGCAACGCCCGCAGCGACGGGGCCGGCTCGGCCCAGCCTCATACCGCCAATCGGCCCGGCCCTCGATTTTCTGGTTCCGCTGCGGCGTTTCCCCGTTTGACTGGCCCAACACATGGCGCGCTCCCGCCCCAACTCCACCGCCCGCTCCCGCCGCCCCGCCGCTGCGGTGCGGGCATCCAAGGCCGCGAAGCCTACCGCCCCTGTGGTGGGGGTCGCCACGCCCTCAGCACCCGCCTGCCCTCGGTCCCTGGTGCCCGCTGTAGCCGCAGCGCGCTGGGCCGCCATCCGCCTCTTCGCCATGGATGTAGACGGCGTGCTTACCGACGGCTCCATCTACGTGTCCTCCGACGGCAACGAAACCAAACGCTTCTCCGTACTCGACGGCATGGGACTGGCCCGGCTGAGGCAGGCCGGTGTCACCATCGCCTGGATCTCGGGGCGCAACTCCGGAGCCACCACCCGGCGCGCCGACGAGCTCAAGGTCGGGCATCTCATCCAGGGGCGCACCGACAAGCTCGCCGCCCTCACCGAGCTGGCCGCCAGCCTCGGGCTAAGCGCGGCGCAGGTATGCTACATGGGCGACGACGACATCGACGCCCCCGCCATCGACTGGGCCGGTATCGGAGTGGCCCCCACTGCCGCCATGCCCGCCGCCCTCGCCCCGGCCGATTTCGTGCCCGGCCGTGCAGCCGGCGCCGGCGCGGTGCGCGAAGTGTGCGACCAGATTCTTCTCGCCCAGCCGGGCAACAAAACCCCTGCCGCCATTACCCACTAGCCCTCCGCCAGCCCCTTCGCGTAGCCTCGAACCTGCACCCGATCGCGCAGCGAGCCTCGAGTTACGATTGACCGGCCCCACACCCTCTCCTTTCGCCTGCCGCCATCCAGCTTGGTTTCGGCTCCACCGGCCACAGCTCACCACCCTTCGCCCAGTGCCTTCTTCACCTGCCACTTTGCACCTCCTACTTGGTCCTTCGCTTCGCCGGCCCGGCGCCGTGGTGGCGCTGCTGCTCGCCTGGCTTGTGGCAGGGACCACTCAGGCCGCGAGCCCCTCGATGGCCGACGCCCCGATCCTCGATTTCCGGCTGGCACTGTTCGATGAGCTCAGCGGGGTAAAAACCTCCGACCTGCGCGGAGGCACAGCCATCTACCACAGTGCCGAACTGCTGGAGGTGCGCGATTTCACCCTCACCCTCCTGCACCGCGACGGCACCACTACCTTGCAGGTGCAAAGTCCCAAGGCCTTCCTCCACCTTAAAACGCGCCGCGCCGAGGGCGACGAATCCATCGAGGTGCGCGGCCCCAACTATTCCATTACCGGCCTGCACTGGACCTGCGACGAACCCGCAAAGGCCGTAACCATACACGAACAGGCCAAGGTCGTGTTCAACGTGCCCCTCATCGACATCTTGAAATGAAACCTTCCCTACTCCCCCTGCTTGCCCTCCTGCTGCTCGCCGCCCGCCCGGCCAGCGCCGCCGAACCCGAGGCGCCGCCCACCGTCATCACCAGCCAGAACCTGGAGATGCAAAGCACCGACGAGGAGAGCACCTTCCTTTTCACCGGTCTGGTCACCGTAACCGGCAACAACATGAAGCTCACCTGCGACCGCCTCGAAGCGGTGACCGTGCGCACGCAAAAGGACATCCTGCACGACAAGGACAAGAGCGCACTCGGCCAGGTGGGCAAATTCAAGCGCATGCTCGCCACCAGCCGGGTGCGTATCGAACAAGGCACGCGAGTGGCCACCTGCGGTCGCGCCGAGGTGCTGCCCACCGAGGAACGCATCATCCTCACCGAGGACCCGATGGTGCGCGACGGCGAAAGCGTGGCCGTGGGCGAGCGGATGTTCCTCAACCGAGGCGAGCGCCGGGTAATCATTGAGAAGGCGCGTATCATCCTACCCACCATCAAAGACCTCGGTTTCCCTAAGGGCACACCAGCCCCGGCGCCGACACCTGCGGCGAATCCCGCAGCCTCCCCAACCCCGGCAGCCGCACCAGCGCCGGTGCCAGCCCCGGCAGCCGCCGCACCGGCCAAGTCAGCCCCCTCTGTGGTCCCCGCGATCACCCCGGCAAAGTCCACCCCGTGAGCAAGTCCCCCTCATCCCCCTCGGCGGCGTCGCAGCCCTCGCCCAAGCCGGCCGCCAACACAGGAGCGGCCGCCACACCGGCGAAGTCCGCCGCCACTGCACAGCCGGCCGCGGCCTCGGCTGCCCCGACAAATCCGGGGGCTAAGGGTCCAGCAGCAGCGCCAGCCTCACTGCCGGCCTCCGGACCGGTGAAAACTAGCGCCGCCTCCACTGCCCCAACTTCCACACCGGCTGCGGCCCACGCCACACCGGCGAAGTCCGCCGCCTCGTCCAAGCCGGCCGCTACCGCCGGACCGGTCGCCGCGCCTGCGAAATCGCTCGCCACCGAGGCGTCCTCGGCATCCGTACAGCCAACACAACCGGCCGCCGCCTCGCCGCAGGCCGCTGCCGGCCCCGCAGCGCCTGCCCGCTCGGTGATTTCCACCCGCGAGTTGGTCAAAAGCTACGGCTACCGCACCGTAGTGGCCGGAGTGAACATTCAGGTGACCGCCGGCGAGATCGTGGGCCTGCTCGGCCCCAACGGTGCCGGGAAAACCACGACTTTCTACATGATCGTGGGCCTGGTGCCAGCCACCCGCGGCAGCGTGCTGCTCGACGGGAAGCCGATCACCAGACTGCGGATGCACCAGCGCGCCCGCGCCGGCCTGGGCTACCTGCCGCAGGAGCCCTCGATCTTCCGCACCCTCACGGTGGAGGAGAACGTGCGCGCCATCGTGGAGACAGTGGGAATTCCGCGCCGCCTCCACTCCGCGCGCACCAAGGAGCACCTCGACGAGCTCGGTCTCTACCACCTGCTCAAGCAGCGCGCCTACACCCTTTCCGGCGGCGAGCGCCGCCGCCTGGAGATCGCCCGCGCCCTCGTCACCCGCCCCAAGTTCCTGCTCATGGACGAGCCGTTCAGCGGCGTGGACCCGATCTCGGTGGCCGACGTGCAGAAGATCATCCTCTCGCTCAAAAAGCGCGGCATCGGAATACTCATCACCGATCACAACGTGAGGGAAACGCTGCGCATCGTAGACCGCGCCTATCTCATTCACCAAGGCCGAGTGCTCACCGAGGGATCGGGCGAGTATCTCATCAACGATTCGAAGGCCCGCGAGTTCTACCTGGGCGAAAACTTCAATCTCTGAGCCGTACCCAAGGAGTCCGACCCTACGACAGAGGTGTGGACACAAGGCCCGCCCCTCCTCAGGGGGGGACGTGGATCGGTTGTAGGAGCGAGCTTGCTCGCGATGGCTTGATGAACGGCGACGCGAATCGTGCGCAAGCACGCTCCTGCTACGCCGGAAGGGAATCTATGCCGCCGGTCCAGGCGTGACGCTTCAGTCCGACCGCAAGGTCGCGGCTCAGCTCCGAGGAAAATGCTTTGCCTCAGCTCCACGGGAAGGGTGAAGTGCCCGCCGCTTATGGCGCAAAACAATCCCACGGCCGGATCGCAATGGTTGGCACAGTTCGATGGAGTGAGCCCCTTGGTCCGCCATCGCGCTCTGCTCTGGCAATTCATCCAGCGCAACGTAGAGCTGCGCCACAAGGGCAGCCACCTCGGGCTGATCTGGTCGATCCTCAATCCGCTGCTGATGCTGGGGCTGTATGTGTTTGTGTTTGGCTATGTGTTTGGCGGCAAAGCGCACGATCAGAGCCCTGAGACCTACGCGCTAAGCATCTTTGTGGGACTTAGCATCTTTCACTTCATCGCCGAAGTGCTCGGGGTGGCCCCTACAGTGATCGTGGCCAACCCAAACTTCGTAAAGAAAGTGGTCTTCCCGCTGGAGATCCTGCCGGTGGCCGCCGTCGGAGCCTCGTTCGTTCATTTTCTTATCAGCATCAGTCTCGCTCTGATCGGAGTGGCACTGTTGGGGCCAGGGCTGAGATGGAATGTGCTCTGGCTGCCGCTAATTTTCACCCCGTTCCTGCTGCTTACCCTGGGCGTAGCTTGGGCGGCGGCGGCCATCGGAGTGTTTTTCCGCGACGTCACCCAGTTCACCGGTTTCCTCACCATGTCGCTGATGTTCGCAAGCGCGATTTTCTACCCGGCTACGATGATCATCGAGAAGTCGCCCGCGGCTTGGAACATCCTGCAATTCAACCCGCTCATTCACACCATCGAGCTCTCGCGCGATGTCATCCTGCGCCACCAACCTTTGACCTTGGGGCCGCTCGCCTACCTCTACTGTATCAGTATAGCTACCGCAGTGGCCGGCTACTGGATTTTCCACAAACTGCGCCCCGCCTTCGCCGACGTACTCTGACCCGTAACCATGCAATCGTACCTTTTGGCGCTCTGGTAGTGCACGAACTCCGGTGTCCGCCGTAGGAGCGTGCTTGCACGCGATCAGCGCTATGAATAGCGTGCAAGCACGCTCCTACGACCGAATGGTTAGGGCTGAGTGCCGCCTCCGCGCTTCGCTAACGCAAACCGCAAAACGCCGGACGCAGAACGCAAACAGACGTAGTGAGTAGCCTTCCGGTCTCCGTCTCCGCTCTTCGACTTCAACGGATACCGCAGTCCTCCGTTTCCGACTTCCGCCTTCAGCCTTCAGCGTGCTACCCTAGGTCCGCCGCTCCCACCGCCTCCGCTCTTCGACTTTCCACTCGGCACTCAGCCTTTCAGCCTTCAGCTTTCCTTCCACCATGCCACGCGCCTTCATCACCGGCATCACCGGCCAGGACGGTTCCTATCTCACTGAATTCCTCCTCGAAAAGGATTATGAGGTGCACGGGCTAGTCCATCGCCCGGATACCCTCGGCCACAGCAACATCGCCCATCTTGTAAACGACCCGGCGATACTGGGGCGGCGCCTCTTCCTCCATAACGGCTCCTACGAGGACGCCACCCACCTGCGCCGCATCATCGCCAAGGCCCGGCCCAGCGAATTCTACCACCTCGCCGGCCAGTCCAGCCCCCGCCTCAGCCTCGAGCTGCCGGAGGCCACCGTCGACAGTATCGGCATGGGCACCCTGCGACTGCTCGAGATCCTCCGCGATCTCCCCGAGCCCACCAAGTTTCTCTACGCCTCCTCCAGCGAAGTCTTCGGCTCACCGCCGCACTCCCCGCAGGATGAGATGACCCCCGTCAACCCGACCACTCCCTATGGGGCGGCCAAGGCGTTCTCCCAGCAGATGGGCCGCATCTACCGTATCGCCTACGGCCTGCCAACGTGTTCGGCTATCCTCTACAACCACGAATCGCCCCGCCGCGGCGGCTCGTTCGTGACCATGAAGATTGCCCGCGCCGCCGCCCGCATCAAACACGGCCTCCAGCCCGATCTGGTGCTCGGCGCCCTGGGCGGACGCCGCGACTGGGGCTGGGCGCCCGACTACGTGCGCGGCATGTGGATGATGCTCCAGTCCAGCCCCGTAGACGACTTCATCCTCGCCACTGGTGCACTCCACTCCGTGGAGGAATTTGTCGACCTCGCCTTCCGTACCGTGGGCCTCGACTGGCACGACTACGTGAAACACGACCAGAAACTGGTGATGACCGTGGAGCCCACCGCCCCTTGCGGCAATCCCTCCAAGGCCCGGCGCCTCCTCGGTTGGGAAAACACAGTTCCGTTCACCGACCTCGTCGCCCGAATGGTCGACTCCGAGCTCAAGAAGCTGGCCTAACCCACAGATATTGCAGTTAACAGGTGGGGACGCAGTAAACAGAGAGTTGTGCGTCACGAACCGCTTCGCTCCTGCTTCCGCCTCCCACATTCAGCCATTCTCCTTAAGAGTTCAGCCTTCAGCTTTCCATCCTCGCTTACTTTTCCGACCTCCTCGCTGCTCACTCCTTCATTTCCCCACTCCCTTTCCCTTCCATGAAACGCGCACTCATCACCGGTATCACCGGCCAAGACGGCTCCTATCTCGCAGAACTCCTCCTTGCCAAGGGCTACGAGGTGCACGGCATCGTTCGCCGTTCCAGCTCCGTTACCCGCACCCGCATCGACCACCTGCGCAGTTACGAACATGGTGAGAACCAGCGCCTCTTCCTCCACTACGGCGATCTCACCGACGCCGTAGCGTTGGTGAAGCTGCTCTACAAGATCCAGCCCGAGGAGATCTACAATCTCGCCGCCCAGAGCCATGTGCGCGTGAGCTTCGACATCCCCACCTATACCGGCGACGTCACCGGTCTCGGCGCCCAGCGTATCCTCGAAGCGATCATCGAGTCCGGCATCGGCAAGAAAGTGCGTTACTACCAGGCCTCCTCTTCCGAGATGTTCGGCAAGGTCCAGGAAGTCCCGCAAACGGAGACCACCCCGCTTTATCCGCGCTCGCCCTACGCCTGCGCCAAGGTCTACGCCCACTACCTCACGATCAACTACCGTGAGTCGTACAACCTCTTCGCCTGCTCGGGCATCCTCTTCAACCACGAGTCCCCGCGCCGCGGCGAAAACTTCGTCACCCGCAAGATCACCATCGCAGCCGCCCGCATTAAACTCGGCCTGCAAAAGGATCTCTACCTGGGCAACATCGACTCCAAGCGCGATTGGGGTTACGCCGCCGAATACGTAGAAGGCATGTGGCGCATGCTTCAGCAGGACCAGCCCGACGACTACGTACTGGCCACCAACGAGACTTGGACGATCAAGGACTTCCTTGCCGCCTCCTTCGGCGCGCTCGATCTCGACTGGCAGAAATACGTGAAGTTCGACGAGCGCTTCACCCGCCCCGCCGAGGTGGATCTCCTCATCGGCGACTATTCGAAGGCCAAGAACAAGCTCGGCTGGGAGCCCCAGACGCGCATGCACGCTCTGGCCAAGCTCATGGTCGATTCCGATCTCGAACTGGCCAAGATCGAAGCCAAGGCCTGAACCAAATCCGATCTGCTTCAACGCACCGGCCGCACCCGCGGCCGGTGCGTTTCGTCTTAGCCGTGACGATTCGGAGCGCTTGCTGAGTGGAACCTTGCGACCGTACCGAATTGAGTTGGGCGGCCGCGCCCCGCCGAGCGGCTCCCCGACACCACGAGCAGGTCAGAGCCCAAACACCGACAAACTGCCTAGTTACGCCTAAGCCGTGGCCGCTGGGTCGAGAGCCCAGAGCAGAGCGCCGAGGGCCTGATCACCGAGCAAGCCTTCGGAAGCACGCCTGCTTCTAAGCCGATCACTGATGGTTCGGCTCTCGGCACTCGACACTCGGCTCTCGTCTGCATCGTAACGCCTAAGATGGTCGGCCCACCTCGGCACTCGACCTCCGATCCCACCCGGCCCATAGAAACCGAGAAATGTCCGACCAAATTGCGATTTCCGTGGAGAACGTCTCCAAAGCCTACCGGATTTGGAACGATCCTTCCGCCCGGCTCAAATCGCCGTTGGTCGACGCCGCTGCGCATCTGTTCCCCAGCGGGGCGCCGACTCGCGATCGGATTTCGGAAAAGGCCAAGAGCTACTACCGCGATTTCTACGCCCTAAAAGATATCTCTTTCCAAGTGCGCAAAGGGGAGAGCGTGGGCATCATCGGCCGCAACGGTTCCGGCAAGTCTACCCTACTCCAGATCATCGCTGGCACACTCCAGCCCTCAACTGGCTCCGTCCGGGTGAACGGTCGAGTCGCCGCGCTTCTTGAACTCGGTAGCGGCTTCAACCCCGAATTTACCGGCCGTGAGAACGTCTACCTCAACGCCGCCGTGTTAGGACTCTCGCGCTCCGAAACCGACGCCAAGTTCCAGTCCATCGCCGCCTTCGCCGATATCGGCGACTTCATCGACCAGCCAGTAAAGACCTACAGCAGCGGCATGTTAATGCGCTTGGCGTTCGCCGTACAGTCCTCAGTCGAGCCCGACATTCTCATCGTCGACGAAGCACTCTCTGTGGGCGACGCCCCTTTCCAATCGAAGTGTTTTGCCCGTATCCGCGCGCTCCAACAGGCGGGCTGTTCTACTCTTTTCGTGTCGCACGACATCGCCACCGTCCGCGCCTTCTGCCAGCAGGCCGTCTGGCTGAGCGCCGGCCGTGCTGCCGCCCAAGGCCCGAGCCTCAACGTGTGCGGGGCATACCAGCGCGATTGTCTCCGCACCATGGGCATGGATCTGGCCGAGCAACCCGCTCCGCCAGTGGCCACCTCTTCCACCCCTGCGGGCTCCGGCGCCCTGGCCACTCACAGCCTCGCCGCCACCGACCCGGTCGTAGCCGCCCTGCTCGCGGAAAACCGGACCGAATACGAGAAGCACGCCCCCGAGTCCCGCCAGGGCAACCTCCGGGTGCAGATCAACAATTTCTTCTTCCTCGACTCCAAGGGGGCACGAAGCGCCGTGCTGCAATGGGACGAGGAAGCCATCGCCGTGTACGTACTCGGCTCAGCCGGAGGTTACGAAGGGCTATTCCAGGTCGCCCTCAACCTGCGCACGATGCAGGGTGTCGAGTTGCTAAGCTGTTCCGACCGCACCCACGGCCGCCACCTCAGCATCGCCCCAGGAGGGGAGGCCGTTGTGCAGTTGCGCACCCGGCTGCCCCTGCGTGCCGGGAAATACATCACCTACGCGGGCATCTACCTCTTCCCAGAAAACGCGCGCTTCGACAACGGCACCTTCGATTTCACCCGCTCCACCGCCGCCGACAGCGTAGGCCACGCCGCCTACATCGACATCGCCCCCCAATTCAACCTCGGCATCTACGGCCCCGTGCAGCAGGAATCCACCGTGATCGTCGGCTCAGCCTGAGCCACAGAAGCGAGCCTGCACTCGCTCCCCCAGCCCTCTCCCTCGCCGCCGAATCCCGACCCACTCGGCCCCCCGCTCAGGAAGCCAGCCAATGGCCGACGGCGCCACCGGGCCGTAGCATTTCTATCGACACACTCGAAGAAGCGACCTGCCCCCGGGCCACTCGCCCTGCAACATGCCGGCTGAAAAGGACCCGGTGCCCGGGCTTGCCTGTGCACCCTTCGCTGCTGTGATGCACCGCTTACCACACCGCCCAGCCGCCCTCACCATGCACCACGTCGACGCCCCCTTAGCCACGCCGTTCGTCCACGCCTGCACCCCCACTTGTCCGCAAGCGCAGTTCATCGGTCTGGCCAAGGCGAGTGCGCTCACTCGCGCCCCTCGCCGGCCCGCAGCCACCTGATACGGCCCCGCCTTTCGACAATGTCCGCCCACTCCAGCCTCCCCGAACGCGATCTATTGATCTGTGCCGTAGAGACCAACGACCACCACGGCATCGGCATCCAGTTGCGCCGCTTCTTCCCCGATTCCCGGGAGTTTGTATGCCTGCGCACCACCTCGCTTTACGGAGGCCAGGAGACCTTCGGGGCCCACCACCACGAGCTCTGCTCGCGATACCTGCAGCCGGCCGAGGTAGAAATTCACCTGCGCGCCATCCTCGCACTCTACCGTATCCGCCGCATCCTCTGCATCCCCTACTACCGCGAAGAGTTTGTGCATGGGGTGCTCGCCAAGCGCCTCACCAGTGCCCCGCTGTGTACGTACATCATGGACGACCAGAACGTCCATGCCCCGCATGTGCCCGACCGCTGGGTGGCGCAACTGCTGGCCTGCTCCGACCTCTGCCTGGGCATCTCTGCCGAACTCTGCGCCGCCTATCGCCAGAAATTCGGACACAGATTCCACCTGCTGCCGCCGGTCGTGCCCGCACTGGGCCCGATCCTGCCCAACTACTGGCGTGCGGAAGCTGGCGAACCGCTGCGAGCCGCCATGATCGGCAACGTCTGGACCGCCCAGCGGCTCACCCAACTTCGCGCCCTGCTGCGCGAAACCGGGCTCGGGCTCGATTGGTATGGAAACGGTCCCCACGCCTCCTGGCTCACCGGAAGCCCCGCCGAATGGGAGCCGGACGGTATCCGATGTCTGGGGTTCCTGTCCGAAGCCGACCTGGTCGCCGCACTTGCCTCGTACCCCTTCGTGGTGATCCCCTCCGGCGATCTCGACGGCACCGACGACAACCCCGCCTTCTCCCACCTTAGCCTGCCCTCCCGCCTGGTCTTCCTCCACGCGCGCACCGACACCCCTGTGCTCGTGTTGGGCAGCCCGGAGACAGCCGCCGGCCGCTTCGTTACCCGCCACGGCACAGGCCTGTGCGCCCTGCATCATACTGCGGCAGTCCAATCGGCCATCACAGTGCTCGCCGAGCCCGCCCACCGCACCACCTACCGCTCGCGTATCCGCGAGGCAGCCCCCGCCCTGCACCTGGCCAACCCCGGAGACTGGATCTGGCAATCGCTGGCAGCCTGCGCCCCGCAACCCGCGCCGTTCCACCGCCTCTTTCCGGCCGGCTACGCACCCGCCCCCTTGCTCCCGCCCACGCGGATGGCAGATCCCCCCCCGCCGCCACCGCGGCCGTTCCGTATCGAACACGCCGCCGGCTACGCCTACGCGCGCCGCTCAGCCGCCGCCTACGCCCTGGGTCCGGGCGTCGACCCCGCCCGACTCGACCAATGGGAGGTGCTCCAAGCTCTCACCGCCCACCTGCTTCGAGGCCTCGATCCAGCCGGCGATGGGCTCTTTCTCGGCCCGGAACTGCCGCCCATCGTGCGCCTGGCCGCCCCCCGCCTTCGCTGGTGGACGATCCGAGACCTCGCCCACTGGCGGCGCACCGGTTACTCCGGCGATCCGGCCCATCTCGCACCGGCCGATTCGGAGCGCGCCCCGCTGGCCGGCTTTCCCCAGTTCGCCGCCATCGCCAGCTCGGACTGGTGCGGCAAAATCCCCGACAACCCCCACGAGCTAGAGGGACTGGCGCTCTATCTGGACTCCTGCACCCAGCCCGGCGGAGTGAATATCCACAGCTTCACCACCGTATTGAGCCCATCCTTCTTCTGGGCGGGTCCCGCCTACGGCCATCTGCGTCGCCGCTTTCTCTCCACCACCCCTTGGCCGGGGCTCGACGCCGTCCTCTGCGATCCCGACGTGTTCTTCCTGGACGAATCCGTCTACGCCCGCGACTGGCAGCCGCAGACAAAGAAGACCTACGCCGAGTTCGGCCGCCTGCTCTACCAAACCCTCTGCTGGGCTCGCCCCTACTAAACCCCGCTCCGTTTCGCGCCTTGCCTGTCTCCTCCTAGGCTAGTCACCTACCTGCTACTACGATGGTTGGCTACCACACACCGATCCTCTTTCTGGTTTTCAATCGACCGGCGGTCACCGCCCGGGTCTTTGAGAGCATCCGAGCCCAGCGCCCGCACCGCCTCTTTGTAGCTGCCGACGGCCCGCGCCCGGAGCGCGACGGCGATGCGGCCCTCTGCGCCGAAACCCGGCGTCTGGCCACCGCGGTGGACTGGCCCTGCGAGGTCACAACCCTGTTTCGCGAAAACAATCTCGGGTGCGGCAACGCCGTGAGCACGGCAATCGGATGGTTCTTCTCGCTGGTGGAAGAGGGTATCATCCTTGAGGACGACTGCCTGCCCCACCCCGATTTCTTCCGCTTTTGCGCCACGATGCTTGAGCGCTACCGCAACGACGGGCGTGTGGCCCTCGTCACCGGGGATCATTTCATCCCCGCCTCGCTCGCCTGCACACACAGCCACTATTTTTCCAAATACGCCCAGATCTGGGGCTGGGCCACCTGGCGGCGCACCTGGGAAACCTACGACCGCCATCTCACCAGTCTTCCCGTCGCCGGCTGGGACGCGATCGTGCGCCGGCTAAGCCCGACGATGATCGAGCGCGAGTACTGGCTGGATGTCCTGCGCTCTCTGCTCGCCGGCAACATTGATACCTGGGACTACCAGCTCATCTTCAGCCTGTGGAAAACCGGAGGGCTCACCGTAGCCCCTCACCGCAACCTCATCTGCAACCTCGGCTACGGGCCCGACGCCACCCACACCTCCTTCGATGGCACACTGGCCGAGCAGCCCACCGGCCCCCTCTCACTAGCACTCGGCGACCAGCCTCCCGTCGTCGCCGACCCAGCCCTCGACGAGTTCACCTTCTTCGTGCGCTTCCTCGAACGCTTCACCCAGACTTGGTGGATCGAGCAGGCCCTGTCCCCCGGCAAGAAACTGGGCGAGGCCCGCGTAGAACTCGGCCGCAAGGAGCGCTACATCCGCGAACTCGAAAACGAGATCCGCGACAAGCGCCGCCAGTTGCGCCTGGCCACCGACGCTCTCGCCCGGATGCAAGCGACGTAACCAGCCCGTCGATTGCCTAAGCCCATGGATACACCGACCGCCCGAGTGGGCCCTACCGCCCCTCCGCGCTTCCCGGCTTGGTTTGTGATGTGTTGCATGCTCGGTGCCGCGCTGGTGGCGGCCGACCGCTGGCGATTCTCCATCCCGGTCACCTACGACATGGGCATCCAGCTCAACGGAGCCCAATATCTCCTGCGCGAGGGGCGGTTGCTCTCCGACCACTTCGCCACCCAAGGGCCCGATCTGCTCACGCCCCCCGAACCGGTGCCGCTCACCTGGTTCCCCGGCGGCTTTTCCATGGTTATATCCTGGATGCTGGCCGACGGGCTCCCCTTGCCCATAGCCTTGAAGAGCCTCGACAGCGTCTGCCTGGCCGTTGGCTGGCTCGGTTGGGCTCTGGCCGGGGCACAGCTACTGGCCGCCCTCGGGCCGCTGGCTCGCTGGCATGGAGCGCTCGCCTGCCTGCTGGGTTTCTTCTTCCCCTTCACCCTCTCCGCCTGGGCTGGCGGCACCGAGGGCACGCTCTGGGCTATCAGCCCGTGGGTGGCCCTGCTCACTCCCTGGCTCTTCGCCGAGAGCTGGCGCTGGCCGCTCGCCTCGGTTGGCGCCGGGCTACTCACCGGTCTGGCGTTAAATTTCCGTTACGCAGCGGCCTATCTCGCCCTCGCTTGGGGCCTCTCGATCGCCCTGCTGTTGCGCCGCAACTGGCGCCGCGCCCTCGCCGCCGGGCTGCTCTTTGCCTGCGTCATGCTCCTGTGCTATGCGCCTGTGCTGCTCTTCAACGCCTCGGCCCACCACGGCGGCATCGCACCGCCCCACGACTACCAGGCCTTCAGCTGGGCCTTTCTTCTCGCCCGGCTCCAGGGCGTACTCGGCGCCTTCACCAAGAGCGCCTGCCTGCTCGGGCTTGCTCCGCTCGACGCCCGCCTCGACGCCGTGCCCGCCGGCCCCGACCGCATGCTCGCCGGTGCGATCCTGCTGGTCAGCCTCGTAGCCACCTTGGCCCTGGTGGGCGGGGCGGTGCTGCGCGACGCCACGCCCTCCCGGCTAAAAGCCTGGAGCCTGCTCACCTTATCGGCCGGAGTGACCTTCTTCCTTGTGCCCCCCAGCCTCGGCATGGCCTACAACGCCTTGGGCGACGGACGCTACTACATGCCAGCCATCGTCGCCGTGCCGCTGCTGCTGCTCTCCCTGCCGGCCCTCCCTCGCGGCCGGTTCCTCGGGTCCGCCGCCCTGCTGGGCTTCGCAGGGGTCTTCCTGCACGACATCGCGCTCGCCCGCAAATGGGACGAAGGCTCATTCCCGCTCAACCAATCAGCCGCCCGCAGCCCGATCGAGTTGTGCTCCCTGCCCACCTACTGGAGCAAACAGCTCCCCTGGAAAGTCGAACTGGAGGTACTGCGCCCACAGTTTGCTACCGACAGCTTCTTGGCCGCGGCCCGCCCCTTCGAAGCACAGCATCCCGACGCGATCCGCTTCGTCCAATTGCCGCCGTATTTCCAATACAACGAGACCCACTCGCCCTACCGCAAGCTGCCTAGACAGGAGTACTGGTACACCGCTACCGCACCCCGAGCCACCGAGTTGCTCATCTACGTGCGCAACCAAGGCGAGGAGATCCACGAACCGCCTCCGGGGGCCCAACCGCTGCATCTCTCCGACCACCTCAAGCCCGTCAAACTCCTCGAGGCCCAGGGCTGGGCGCTGTTCCTACTGTCCGTCCCGGCCTCTACCCCCTTTTTCCTCCACCCGGTGCCTCAGTCCTGACCGCCGGACCTTCTCTTCCCTTGCCCATGTCCGCACCCGACCGCGCTCCAACCCCCGACACCATCGCCGCGTTTTCCCTGTCCCGGCTCTGGCACTTCGATCTCTTCAAAGGACTGCCCTTCCAGTCGTACAACGTGGGCGATCCCGACCCGGCCGTCTGCGACCTCAAAGTTTACCAGGATTACCTGATGTACGCTTACATCGTCGCCAACGTCCCCAAGGGTGCCCGCATCCTAGACGTGGGCGGCGGCGACAGCCGTGTGCTCAAATTCCTGTCGAAGGATTATGAATGCTGGAACATCGACAAATGCGAAGGGCTGGGCAACGGCCCGATCCAGTTCACCTCACCGCACTACCGCATCGTCTACGACTACCTGGGCAGCTTCAACCCGCAGTTGCCCGACGCGCACTTCGACTTCGTCTTCTCCATCTCCGCCCTCGAGCACACCCCCGAGGACCAGGCCGTCCGGGAGAACCTCGTACGCGACCTGCACCGCGTGCTCAAGCCCGGAGCGGCCACCTTCCATCTCTTCGACTGCATCTGGCGGCGCGACGGCCAGACCTGGGTCAACGGCCTCGTGCCCTACCTCTACGCCACGGTTCCCGCCGCCACGCACTTCACGCCGCCCGCCGCCCTCGCCATCGATCCCACCGTCTACTACATGTCGGATTCCGCCTTCACCGCCAACTGGACGCCGATCTTGAAAACCAGTTACGCCGACTACGGCCGCCCGTACTCGATGAACGTGTGGTGGCGCAAGCTGCCATGATCTGCCTCGGACGCCTCGCACCTCTGCTCGCCCGCCAAACGCCCGCGGTCGGCGGCGGGGGTCGCCCCGGCCGCGAGATCGTGCGACACCAACCTCCAACCTTTCGTATCGCCAGGCCCCTCGGCCCAGCCGGCCCCTAAAAGCATGCTTGCACCAGAACCACACTGCGGAAAACGCACGGGCGCCGTCCCCGCCTTCCTGTTGCTCCTCGGCGCGATCTTTGTCGCGCATTTCTGGAACTTCACCGACTTCGGCCTTTACGAGGACGACTATCTATTCACGCTAGGAGCCTGTCGGACTGAGAAATCAGCCCTGCCGTCGGTGCGACCCATATTTTCACGGTTATTGGCCTAAAACCGTTTTCCGAGGAACCGAAACCGATTGCGTCCTCGCATCGGGCGCGTTGTCGCTGCTATTTACCT
>CAJCBL010000241.1 GCA_903960515.1 uncultured Verrucomicrobiota bacterium | reverse complement strand
ATCTGGTCAGCACCGGTGAGTACAACATAGCGCTCCTGCCAAGCGCGCATCGCCTGCTCGATGTTAAGAGTCTCTTTTTTGGGCGCGGCCGGTTGGGCGACGACTGGCTGGATCAGGCCAAGCGTGAGCGCCAACAATGCGCCCCAGAATGAAGAACGAACAAACGAGGAGAAATTCATAACAGATCGGAGCAGTGGTCAGCGAAGGTTGGTCCAGACAGTGAGCGCGAGTACTTCGGCGCTGTTCGGGGCGGCGGCGGTGGTGGGGTTGGTGCCCACCGCGCTCTCCTCTATATTACTAAAACCGTCGGGCTCCGGATCAGCCAAGGGAGCGGCGTTGCCCGAGCCGCTCAACGAGCCGAAATAGCGCAACTGCCAATCATCGAGCAACCCATCTCCGTTGCTGTCGAAGACCGTACGCTCGACCCGCAAACGCATGAAGCGGCGGGGGCCGGCCGCGACGTTGTCCTGCACCAACACGCGCTCCAGCCCGGCTGATATGGGAGTGACTGACACTACGGACGTATCAGCCGTCCAGGTCCGCAGGTCCGACGACACCTCGGGGAAATAGGCGACATCTGGTGCTGCCGACATGCGAAGGAAGGACAATCGCAACCGGTTGCTCACAACAGAAGAGGTCGGCAGCGAGGTGACCGCAAACTGGAATGGAGTGAGCCCGCTGGCATAGGCGAGCAGGTTCACCGTGCCGTCGCCGTTGGCGTCCGCACTGTCATCTGCCATGCCGTTGGCCAACTGCACGGCGGAGAAATTCGCCAATTTTCACTGGGGCAGCGACGTGGTCTGGGCAAACAAGGCTGCCGGCGCGAAAAGCACCCAAGGCACGAAGCGAAGAAGAGCGGTTGTTTTCATCGGCAAAAAAGGGGTGCTTGCAGTGGGAGGGCGAGGCGGAGCGAGCCACCGAGGGCGCCCCCCTCGCAGGTGTGTCGCAGAATCTGGGACAGCGGCAGGAGGACTCCCCCGCTCCTCAAGGGCAAGGCTTGATTCTGCCAAGATTGGGGGCCTCCGAAGCCCCAGATGACTCTGCCGCAACGGATGCGGACTACTCGCTCACTGCGGCGAGGGATGGGGGATTTTACGGGAAGTTCACAACTCCGGCTCCCAAACCACCCGAACTGAATCCCAGCCGCCTGGCGGCAATCCCGCCGCAAGCCCGGTCCTGCCCAGAGATGAGGCGGAGACTCCGCCGAACTTCGGGCACGCCGAGCACCCAATTATCGGGTACGTGCGCCCTGATCTGAGGTTGCCGGAGGGTTGCCAACAGGCGGTATTTGGCTTCATAAAGCTGCACTTCCCTGCATTTATTGGCACCCCCTAAGACATTAACCACCAACTAAGTCCGCGTTTACGAGCGACTTAGCTTCTCCTCCCCTCGCCGGTTGCCCACCGGCGGGTTCCTTCCGCCGCTGGTCAGTTGAATCTCGTTACTCGCGCCCTGCGGCACGGGCGCAAGGGGCGAGCCTTCAATCGCACCAGACTCGTTACGGCTCAGCTCTTCCCGGCGCGCAGCGCGGTGCAGGCAGCCTTGAGCTTCTTCTGCTCCGCGGCGGGCAGTTGAGGAAACGCGAGATCCAACTCCTTAAGCCGCGCGGTGATCGCCTCGGCCACTACCAGGCGGGTGAACCACTTGTGGTCGGCCGGCACCACATGCCATGGCGCCTCCTTGGTGGACGTCTGCCGGATCGTCTCTTCGTAGGCGGCCATGTAGTCGTCCCACCGCTCGCGTTCGGCGAGGTCGGCGGCGGAAAACTTCCAGTTCTTTGCGGGCTCCTCCAGGCGCGCCAGAAGCCGCCGGCGTTGTTCCTCCCGCGATACGTGCAGGAAGAATTTGAGCACCACCGTGCCGTTGCGCACGAGATGGCGCTCAAAGGCCCGGATGTCCTCGTAGCGCTGCGCCCAAAGCTCCTTCGTGACCAATTGCGCCGGCAGTTTCTGGTGATCAAGGAATTCGGGGTGCACCTTCACCACCAGCGTCTCCTCGTAGTAAGAACGGTTGAAAATGCCAATGCGCCCCCGCCTAGGCAGGCGGCACGCGCAGCGCCAGAGGAAATCGTGGTCAAGCTCCTCGTCGTTCGGGCTTTTGAACGAATGCACCTCGCAGCCCTGCGGGTTCACGCCGGACATCACGTGCTCGATCGTGCTGTCCTTCCCTGCGGCGTCCATCGCCTGCAGGATGATGAGCACGCTCCAGCGATTCTGGGCATAGAGGCGTTCCTGCAATTCGCCCAGGCGTGCCACTCCCTTCTCGAGCGCCTCGATCGCCTCCTTTTTGCCGTCGATTCCGTCGGTATTGGCCGGGTCGTGGTCGGCGAGGTGAAAGTGCCGGCCGTTGCTCACGCGGCAGTCTCGAACAAGGGAGTCGAATTTCATGGCAGGAATGTTGTGGCGAGCAACCGCACACAAGTGAACTGGATTCGTGGGGAGACGGCCGGGGCGGGGGAGCGGCAATCGAGACATCGAACGCAGACTGTTGAAGTGAGGACGCCGAAAGCCTGAAGCCGGTGGGCCGGTTGCGGCTAATGGTGTTCAGTCACCGGTCCACTGGCGTTGGAAAGTTCTCGTCATGCTGCGGCGGAGAAATGCAGAGTCAGCGTCTCGCCGGTGGAATTTGACGAAAGGGGCGCTTGGCCCGCTTGGATGGCAGCCGTCTGACTCACCGGCGCAACGCAATCCACTTACTCCATGATCATGACAAACATTTGCGACGCTTCGGTCGCCGGTCGCGCTTCGACATCTCTTCGATCCTGGTGCGGAGCGGCTTGCCGCTCGGCCGCGATCCCACTGTTGATTCTCTGCTTTTTGGCTGCGGGTGGACCCTCCGCCCGGGCTGACAAGCGGGATGCGTTGGCTCCGGCCGATTTGGCGGCCAAGGACTCCTCCGCTTTCCCGGGCACGGATGCCGAGATCTTGATCTCGACCCACATAATCGAGGAGACCTCGCCCAATGTTGTCATGGCGAAACTCCAAATGGGTGAGGAGATGTTGCGGACCGAGAATTTTGTCCGGGCCAAGGTCTACACCTCGAAGGGGGTGGCGGATCAGGGCAAGTTCCGAATCGAGTTTGGTGATAGTCATAAAGTTGTCGGGATTGAGGCAATGGTGGTGAAGCCCGACGGCACGCGCGTTGAATTGAAGAAGTCGGATTTCTTTGAGAGCGTGATGTCCAAGACCAAACGGGAAGGGAAGTGGAAGCAGATCACCTTCGTATTCCCCGGACTGGAACCGGGTGATGTGATTGAATACCGATGGACCGAGCAGATTCCTGGCGAATTGTGGATGCAGGGGTATTTCTGCCAGGAGTTGGTTCCCGTGCGGGAATATCGGTTTCAGGTGGGCCGGGTCGACGGCGGTGGCTCGGTCGCTTGGCTGCACTGCCCGCCGGCCGAGACCAGCGACCGGGACGGCTATCTAGTCACTTTGCACAACATCCCGGCATTCGAAGCTGAGCCGCATATGCCCCCTGAGCGCGAGGTGCGCGGTTGGATCTATGTGACGAAGGCTTTCATAATGTACCCGAAAGACGAGGATACTTGGAAGGAGCTGAGCCGCTATTGGGCGGACGAATTCGGCATGGCCACCCGGCCAGGTTCTGCGATCAAGAAGAAGGCTGAGGGTCTGGCGGCGGGCGCTGCCGGTGATGATGAGAAGCTGCGGCGGCTGTACGTATTCTGCCAGAAGGAGATCTTCAATACCGCCTTCCGGACCTCCGCACAGTGGCAGGCCGAGATAGAGAGTCATCGCGATGATAAGCCGAATTCCCCAGCGAAGATTCTGGAGCTTGGGCGGGGGCGCTGGGACGAGATCAATCACCTTTTCGCCTCGATGGCGCGTGGACTCGGGTATCAGGTCAAACTTGCGCGCAATGCGAGTCGCGCCGATATGCTCAATGTGAAGATCGGTTATGGCTGGGCCTTCCTCAATAGACCTTCTGTTGCGGTGAAGGTGGGTGCCCAGTGGCGCTTCTTCGACCCGGGCAATTATTTCGTCCCTTACGGTATGATGAGCTGGCTCGACGAGGGTGCCACCGCGCTGGTCTGTGATCTCAAGAAGACCGAATTGGCAGAGACCTCCGTGTCTCCGATTGCCCAGACTCAGTCGCAGAGCAAGGGACGTTTCAGTCTCGATGCCGAGGGTACGCTGGAGGGGTATGTTGAGCAGGTGTTCATCGGCCATCTCGCCATCAGCCGCAAACAGGACAACTGGCAACTGGCGCTGGAGGATGTGAACAAGGCGTTTCGGGACGAGATTACTTCGCGCCTGCCCAATGCCGAGGTGAGCGATGTGGCTTGGACTAACCTGCAGTCGAACGAGATGCCCTTGAAAGTGACCTACCGGGTGCGCGTACCGGGCTATGCCGAGCAGGCTGGCAAGCGGCTGGTGCTCGCGCCGGCTTTCTTCCGGGCGGGCTTATCTCCCGTTTTCACCGCCGCTGAGCGCAAGTATCCGATTATGTTCAGCTATCCGTGGAGCGAACATGACGATATCGAAATCGTCCTGCCGGAGGGCTACGTGCTGGACAAGCCCAGCGCTCCGGCCCCCGTTGGCCAAGCGGGTGGAGCTTTCGCCGCCGACTACAAACTTCAGTACAACGCGAAGGCCCGAACCTTTGGCTATCGCCGCGATTATGCGGTCGGAGCCAACGGTGCCTGCTCCTTCCGCACCGAGAGCTACCCGGTGTTGAAGAGCCTCTTCGAGCAGCTCAATAAATCGGACACACACGCGATCCTGCTCAAACCCAAGGAGGCCCCGGCGCCCGCTCCTGTTTCTCAACCGGCTTCAGCTCAATGAAACCTCCGTCTAGATCGAAATTCTTTGCGTGCGGCTTCGCCGTCGTGCTGTCGCTGGCTGCAGCTGCCATGTCGGCCGAGGTGCCGGAATGGCTCCTCAAGGCTTCCCGGATACCCAACCCAACCCTTCGGGAGGGCACACCTGCGGTGGTTTTGCTTGCCGAGACTGTGGTTACTGTCCGCGCCGATGGATTCGAAACTCGGGTGCAGCGCTATGCGGTACGTGTTCTGAGCCGATCCGGACGCGAATTTGCTAGTGGAATGCTCTTCTACACGGACAAGCAGGATACAGTGCAAAAAGCCGCTGCGTGGGTAATTCGGGCAGGCAAGGAGGTGCGACCTGCGGAAAAGCGCGAATGGACAGACCTGTCGGCCGCCGGCAATGGCGCGGTCTACAGCGATGCGAGGAAACGGGTGATTGGCTATGGAGATTTCGCCCTCATCGACGATGTGTTCGGCTACGAGACCTGCGTTGAGGGTAAGCCGCTGGTGGCTCAGGAGTTCGCCAGTTGGGGGTCGGCGCTGCCGGTGGTGGCCGAACGCTTCACGCTCCAGTTGCCGGCCAATTGGTCGGTCGATGCAGTGGTCGACGGGCCGCTGGCCGCTTCGCTCCGGGCTACGACCGGACCGCGCACCTGGATGTGGGAGCTGTTGGACCGGCCGTATCGGCCCGACGAACCGGCGATGAGCGACTTCGCCCGACTGGATGCACGGTTGATGGTTAATCTTATCCCAAGTGCGGGCCAGCTAGGAGCCTGTCGGACTGAGAAATCAGCCCTGCCGTCGGTGCGACCCATATTTTCACGGTTATTGGCCTAAAACCGTTTTCCCAGGAACCGAAACCGATTGCGTCCT
>CAJCBL010000240.1 GCA_903960515.1 uncultured Verrucomicrobiota bacterium | reverse complement strand
GCTTTGGCGGGTTAGGCCCCATTCCGCTTTACCGAGAATCGGGCAACGTTCGCTGCGGCGATTCGAGGTCCCCACTATCGGGATGAGCGCCTAGGCGCTTGGATCCACGGTGATCGCCCTGAGTTGGCAACCGATCACACTACAGGCACCAAGTGACGCGCACCAGAGACGGAATCGCAGCCCGACTATATGAAATCTTCATCCGCCCCCGCCCGGAACTGGCGGCTGTTGGGGCGCTCGTGATTTTGAATCTCGCGTTAGAGAGGCCTCAGTTGGGGCCACCTTCATTTCGCCCGGCTGCGATATTGATACGGGTTTGGACACGATTGAGTCGGCCGCGGTCACACGCCCCCGGGCGCCTTCGTGGAGTTGGTTGCTGTTTGGTCGCAGGCGGTACCGTGTTTTGCCCAACGGTGTTGGCTCTGTTGCGGTATTTCTGTTTGGTTCCCTGTAGCACGTGTTTGCCTGCATTTGATTCGCCTTCCCAGGGCCGGCACGGTTTCAAATCGGCCGTGCCAGCGACCCGTCTTTCGACCAATTTCTAGTGGGCGCCGAGCGCGACACTCCCGCGTTCCATTTGCCGGGCGGTTGCAAGCCCGACTGCAATGGCGTGCTTGCGCGAACGCAAGGGACCTTCTCCGTCGCGGAGTCTCTTGAGTTCTCTACGAACCAATTCGGAGACGGAGGTAACTGGCGTAGGGAAGGGGGGCGAATTGTCGATGGTCAGGCTGTTCGCTTGAGGCATTGTCATTGGGAAGTTTTCAGTTTGTTGGTGTCCTATGGCGTGATTGAGGGAGGGGTATGGGAGATCCAGAAGGTACGATTTGGGCCTGTTCCCCTCAGCCGCCCGCCGAGGCGGAGAGCCTGACGCCCCTATTTATAGGTGTTTTGGGGTAGTGAAGACCGGCGGAGTCCGAAATATAGCGGTCTGAAACCCGCGAGCTGAGTTCGAAATTTGCCGGCGACTGTTGTCGCCGGCAAAGGAGTTGCTCTGCGTCTAGGTCGCGGTGCTTACGCGAGGGTCACTTCCGCATGCCGTGCCGCGTGTCGTAGGCGGGATCTGGCATTTGTTGGGAGGCCTTATCCCCATGCACGGTGGCCGCTTCGCTGGTTGTTGAGATGTCTTCGGCGTGGGCCCGGGTGAAGATATCGCGTGCCCGTTTGACCTCGTCGGAATCTTCCGCATGGACGGCGATGAGAACGTTGCCCGAGCGAATCTTGCCCTCATAGCGCTTGGCCTCGAGCTCGGGAATACCCAAGCCAATTAGGCCGCCAGCAATACCGCCAACGGTGGCCCCGACTGCCGCGCCGCTCAGCGCCGCGATAATCGGACCGGCGGCAATGAAGGGGCCGACTCCTGGAATGGCGAGTGCCCCGATGCCGGCGATCCACCCCAGGGCGCCGCCTATGACTCCACCCGCTCCCACTCCGGTGATAGCTCCTTCCGGAGCTTTGGTGTTCTTCTCGTGAGCAAAATCCCGCGTGGTCCCCTTATCGGGAAACAGCACAGAGATGTCATTGTTGGAGAAGTT
The DNA here is from genome assembly GCA_903960515.1 of uncultured Verrucomicrobiota bacterium. Classification (GTDB taxonomy): domain Bacteria; phylum Verrucomicrobiota; class Verrucomicrobiia; order Opitutales; family Opitutaceae; genus CAJCBL01. The sequence goes on along the minus strand of CAJCBL010000240.1, from coordinate 2,010 downwards.
CGCCGATTTGAGCTGATCGACGATGTAGTCCGCCTGGGCGGCGGTGGCTGCGATGCAGAATACTGATTTCTTTGCCATGGTAGTGATTCCCTATTGTTATTGGTTTACTTGGTTCACAGGCTTGATACGGAGGCGGATTTCACCTCCAACTGATTGTCGACGTTTCCATTGCCGGCGATGCGGTCGGCGATTTCGCCGATGAGGCGTTTCTCCTCGGCCGAATTGGTTGGGCCTCGAAGGGTCACATGGGCGTCGCGGGTGATAATCTTCACGTTCTTGCCGTTCATCGACAGGAGCTCGGAGGCCATGATTTGTTTGCGAATCCGTGCGCTGATATCGATGTCCGCTTTTCCATTTCCCTGATCCATCGGGGTGAGGGACTTGTCGTCACGGTCGCGGATGTTGCGAGCCGTATTGTCCGGCTCCTTCTGCGCGGATGGCCGGGCATAGGACTCACCAGCAAAGGACCTTGAGAGGTGGGTCGCATAGGTTGGCTCGTCGAAGTCCGGCCATTGGCTTGATTTGAAATGAGGCGCGCTAGCCAACGACTCCTTCGAGGCGTCCAATTGCAGGCTGGTGCGGTCTTGCGTGATCCGCAGAACGGTCGGGGGCACTGCGCAAAACTCATCGGAGTTCCCAAGACTGCCGCCGCTTGCAATCACGACCGCTACGACACGGCCGGTCGACAGATTGACCAGCACGTTGTTCACGTGGCCCATTTTGTCCGCCTGAGGGCTATTTACATGCATTCCCAATAGCTTACTCGCCTTATGGAATTGGCCGTTGCGAGAGGAGGCACTTGCGGAGTCCCCCATCCGCTCACCCCGATAGTCATCTGGGGCCTTGGTGGCATTATAGTGGCTGGCAACTTTCGCGAGATGGTCGGCATCGAACGAGTCGTTCCACTTGGCCATTTCGAACTGCGGCGCTGCCTTCATCTTCGCCTTGTTCGAGTCCAGATGAACAACCCTTTTGGTGGTGTCGTAATGGAGGGTACCCGGGGGCACCGCGTATAATGTATCGCCGATGCCGGCGAATCCTCCGGAGGACAGAATCACCTGTGCGATTCGTCCGGATTCCACGTCCACCGCGATATCTTCCACTTTCCCGAGCTTCTCGTCCTGGTAGTTGCGTACTTCCGCGCCGAGCAGCTCCGTGGCTTTGACCGATTTCCTTGCGCTCTCCATCGGACGTTCCTGTGTCATGCCGCTTTTGGTGGTGCATTGGTTCGCGGCATTCTCGGCCACGACTGAATTTGCTAGGACCACAAGCGCGGAGGTTCCAGCGAGTAGATAGATGGTTCGTTTCATAGCTTCCTGTTTCGTTGGTGTTTTGGGTTGCAAAGAGCCTCGCGCTCTTTCCCCGAAAATACCTTGGCAAGCCTCTTGCCGCGATGGGGTGTAGTCCTACCCGGCTTCGGCCTCCGAAGTCTCGCTCGAGTGCGCGCTGCCGACTCCTTGGCGCTGATCAGGAACCCTGCTTCCGGTATCCGATTCGCAGACGTCGATGCGTTCCGAGAGGCACCGCGAGCGGCTGCGCCCGCCGCTGCGGCGCTCCTGCTTCGTTCTGGCTTGGGGGGCTGGTTGCAGTCGGAGACGGCGTAACTCCAGTTCCGCAGCCGCCTCGACTCGTCGTCCAAGCGCGACCACTCGGGTCGCGCGCAGCCCCGGAGCGCGACCCCGGCGGCCCATTTTCCGCCGACTCCTCCTTCCATTCCCGCCCCGCGCCGCCACTGCGCTTCCGCACCTTCGCGACGCCCGCAGCCGCCCGAGCCTGTGCCGAGGATGGGCCGCAGGCTTCGCCCGCTCTTTCATTCGAACCGGACAAGGCGGAGCGGCTGCGGGCACACGGCGACCGGCAATCCCGCCCACCGGCGGCGCAAGCCGACGCTCCTGTGAGCGGCGAGGCGAACCTCACCTGTTTCTGGCGGATAGAAAGTCACCTGTGATAGCAGCGTGCCGCCGCGGCCCGGGCGGGCGGCGGCGGCGGTGGACCTTCAGGGTGCAGGGT
>CAJCBL010000239.1 GCA_903960515.1 uncultured Verrucomicrobiota bacterium | reverse complement strand
GCGCCATCTGCAAACCCTGACCTGCCAGTTCATCAGAGTGGTGCGCAACCTAATTGCTCGATCAACCCCCTGGGAAGAGGCACTGCCGCTGTTTAAGCTACGGCTAGATAGCTACCTATGAGTGCGCCCGGACACCGTTGCCCGGGTGGTCTCCGGCCTCACCGAAGGTGCCGGTCAAGTCGCGGCGGCCGCCGGCCATGTATCGTCGTCGAGCCAATCGTTGGCTGAAGGAGCCTCCGAGCAGGCGGCGTCGCTGGAGGAAACCTCCTCGGCAATGGAAGAGATGTCCTCAATGACCAAGCAAAATGCAGAGAACGCATCGCAGGCCAGGGCAATGATGGGCAGCGCCAAGCAAATCGTAGAGAAAGTCAGCAGTCATATGGGCGAGATGAGCAAGGCCATCTTGGAAATAACAAAATCGAGCGAGGCGACCTCCAAAATTATCAAGACCATCGACGAGATCGCTTTCCAGACCAATATTCTGGCGCTCAATGCCGCAGTGGAAGCAGCGCGGGCGGGCGAGTCTGGGGCGGGGTTTGCGGTTGTCGCCGAAGAGGTAAGGAGTCTGGCAATGCGCGCAGCAGAGGCGGCAAAAAGCACCAGCAGCCTCATTGATAACACGATCAACGCAGTCAAGATTGGCTATGAACTCACGCAAAAGACGCAGGAAGCCTTCAGCGAAAACATCACCATTTCCGGAAAGATCGGACAGTTGATCGATGAAATCGCCACTGCCTCACTGGAACAGGCGAACGGGATTTCCCAGGTGAGCATTACGATTAACGGAATGAATAATGTAACCCAGCAGACTGCGGCCAACGCGGAAGAATCGGCGAGCGCCTCCGAAGAACTCAATGCACAGGCCGATCAGATGACTAGCTATGTTGCCGACCTGAGCGCGGTCGTAGGCGGCTCCTCCGCTTAGCCGATAGCCACGCAATCGTACCACTTTGCGCACCAGTGCATGAACTCCGGCGTCAGCCGTAGGAGCGTGCTTGCACGCGATCTGCGCTCTGAATCGCGAGCAAGCTCGCTCCTACATAGAGCCGATGTCTGCCGTGGGAGCGTCCGTGCATGCGATGCTCATCGCTACCCGTCGTAGGAGCGTGCTTGCACGCGATCTGCGCTCTGAATCGCGAGCAAGCTCGCTCCTACATAGAGCCGATGCCTGCCGTAGGAGCGTGCTTGCACGCGATGCTCATTGCTACCCGTCGTAGGCGCGTGCTTGCATGCGATGCACTCGATGCTGCCCGCTGTCCGCGGTTCGGAATCGCGGGCAAGCCCGCCCCTACGACTGCATATACGCCTCAAAGATGCGGCTCGCGCAATTCCACGGCCTTGGCGGAGTCCTTGGGACGCAGGCGCAGGTTCAACATCTCCACGCCAAAGGCAAAGGCCATAGAGAAATAGAGATACCCCTTCGGTATGGGCTGGTGCATCGATTCGGCCACCAAAGCCACGCCGATCAGCAGCAGAAACGATAGCGCGAGCATCTTAAGGGTGGGATGGCGGTGAACGAAATCGCTGATAGTCCCGGCACAGAACAACATCACCCCCAACGCCAGCACCACAGCCATGATCATCACCCAGAGTTGCTGTGCCATGCCCACTGCAGTGATCACCGAGTCGAGCGAGAACACGATATCAAGCAGCATGATCTGAAAAACCACCGCGCCGAAGCGCGCGGTGCCCCCGCGGCCCTGTTCACCCTCGGCCCCCTCCAGTTTCTCGTGGATCTCCATCGTGCTCTTTCCGAGCAAAAACAGCCCGCCCGCCAGCAGGATGAGATCGCGCCCAGACACGCTGTGTCCGAGAACCGCAAACAGCGGATTGGTCAACCGCGCCAGCCAAGCGATGCAGCACAGCAGCGCGATGCGAGTGATCAGCGCCAAGGCCAGCCCGGTCTGCCGGGCCTTCGCCTGCTGGGCCAGCGGCACCTTGCCGGCAAGGATCGAGATGAAGATCACGTTGTCGATCCCCAGCACGATCTCCAGGCCGGTGAGAGTGAGCAGGCTAATCCAGATTTGAGGGTCGGAGAGAAAGTCCATGTCGCGCAGCAAGCCGGGCGAAACGGGCGTCGTCAACGCCCACCGGATGCGAAAAGAGGCCCGCGTTTCCACCAGTCCAACACGCTGGAAAGACCAGGCTGCGGCACGCCCTATTCCGACCGCCGCAGCGGCAAGGCCGAGCGCCACGGCCACCGCGCTCCAGCGAACGCGGCTTGGAGAGGGACCGGTCTCTGACCGGTTCTCCGGAAGGGCCAGTTTGTTAACTGGCACTCCGTAGAGGATTGCGTTCTCCATTCTCCCTTCTGCGCTCTGCCTTCGCGAAGCGCGGACAAAGCCGGTTGCCCACCGGCGCGGGGGGCGGGTTTCCTCCTCTGAGGAGGAAAATCCTGAAGCTAGGTTGCCAGTTTACGTGGCAACCTGAGCATGAGCTTTCCGCTATTCAAAGTCCGCCGCTTCCT
>CAJCBL010000238.1 GCA_903960515.1 uncultured Verrucomicrobiota bacterium | reverse complement strand
TGGTGTCGCCTAGAGGGTTTTGCGTTCCTGTGCTTCATAGTGAGCCGTCTGCTCAGCAGGAAAGGAAGGTACTACCCGCACGTCGAGCCCAGCGCCAAGAGCTGTGGCAAGCTGCGGGGAATAGTGCGCCACCTGCCCAATGTGCGCATCCGCAACCAACCCACCGGCGAAGTCGTCGCGCACCTCAATCGGGTGACGCAAGGCTTGGCGCGAGCATTCCACTACGGCAACAGCACAGCGAAGTTTGGCGGACTGCAGCGCTATGTGCGGGGGACGCTGCGACGCTGGCTGTGGCGCAAGCACGGGCGAACGCTCGCGCAGTACAAGTACTACACCAACGAGCAGCTTCACGAGAGCTATGGAGTGTGGAGCCGGCCACTCCAAGCCTCATGGAAGACAGCAGGACAGCGCCGAAACCGATCCGATGAATGGCATTCGGAGAGCCGTGTGAGGGAAAACCGCCTGCACGGTTCGACGAGGGGGGGCGACCGGTTCAATCCCGGCGCTCTACCCTATTCAGCCGAGCGAGAACTGCTGGGTGCCGCTGGGGGTCTTCATCGAGATGGAGCCGGTCTTGACCTCGATGCTGATGGTGCGGTTGTGCGTTCCGCCCACATCGTGCAGGGAGGGCCGCAGGCCGTTGGCGCGGAACCAGGTCTCAAGGGCTTGGATATTGCGCTCGCCGATCTTGAACGGGTCGGTGCCGTTGAGCACGCTGGCCCCGCCGGCCACGAAAAACTTTGCGCGCTTGATGTCGCCTTTCACTCCTTGGAAAGCCCGGAACAGCCCGGGCAGCCCGCTGTCGGCGAACATCGAGGGCTGGTTTTTGGCTTTCTCGGGAGAAATCGAGGAATCCGGCAGCATGTAGTGGAGCATGCCGGATGCGGTGGTCAGCGGATCGTAGGCGATGAGGCCGATGCAGGAACCCAGCGCGTAGGTGGTGAGAATCGCGTTGGTGTTGTTGGAAACAGCCATGTCGCCAACGCCCACGATTACGCGTTGGGCGAACAACGAACCTAGTCCCGCTGGGAGGGTTGGAGGCGGCATGGAGGGGGGATTGACCGGGCTACGTTGAACGGTTGTCGGGTGCTGTTGAGCACACCGAGCCGAACATGCGGGCCGACGACCACTATTCGGTTGGCGCGGGACGAACTTGAGACGGAAAGCGCATCGCTTTTCAATGCCTTTGGCTAAGGGGAGACAAAGCAGTCCAGAGCCGGGAGTCCAGTGACCTTGGCCGTAGCCATGCAATCGCAGCGGTTTGCGCTCGGACAGCGCCCGAATTCCGGTGCTCGCCGCAGCGTGCTTGCGGGCGATCTGCGCTCTGAATCGCGTGCAAGCACGCTCCTACGACTGCGTGGTTACGGCTTGGCCGAAGCCGCTGCCGGCAGGCGCGCGCGCCTCTGGGGCGGTTGCGAAATGCCAAGGCCGCAGCGCTCGGTGCCTGCACGTCAGACGTTGGCCTCGATTTTGGAGCCAGACGAGGCGACGGCCAAGGGCGCCGCGGCGCTCGGTGCCGGGGCGGAAGGGTGAAACCGAGTTTCCTCTACGCCTGGGCCGGGCTGATGTGCAGCGCCTCGGCCCCGGTGTAGCGGGCGGACTGCTCGTCGGCGTGGTAGGAGGAGCGTACCAGCGGGCCGGACTCGATGACGCCGAAACCGATGGAGAGGCCGAACTCCTTCCACTCGCGAAACTCATCCGGGGTTACCCAACGGTCCAGGGCCAGGTGTTGAGGGGTGGGCTGGAGGTATTGGCCGATGGTCAACACATCGACTCCGGCGGTGCGCAGGTCGTGGAGCACCTGCACGATCTCCTCCTTGTGTTCACCCACGCCGAGCATGAGGCCGCTCTTGGTGGTGAACCCGCGAGACTTGGCGTGGCGCAGCACGCCCAGGCTGCGGTCGTAGCGGGCGTGCACGCGCACCGGTTTCTGGAGGCGCTCCACAGTCTCCACGTTGTGGTTAAGAATGTCGGGCTTCGCCTCGAGGATGATGTCGAGGTGGTCGTCGCGGCCCTTGAGGTCGGGGATGAGCACTTCCACGGCGCAGGTGGGGTTGAGGTGCTTGACCGCGCGGATGGTGGCGGCCCAGGCGGCCGCGCCGCCGTCGGGCAGGTCGTCGCGGGCCACGGAGGTGAGCACGCAATGGCGCAACTGCATGGTGGAGACGGCCTCGGCCACGCGGGCGGGTTCGCCCAGGTCGGGTGGGGCGGGGCGGCCGGTCTGGATGGCGCAGAAGTTGCAGGAGCGCGTGCAGATGTTGCCCAGGATCATCACGGTGGCGGTGCCGCGCGACCAGCACTCGCCGATGTTGGGGCACTGTGCGCTCTGGCAGACGGTGTGCAGGTGGACTCCTTCCACGAGCTTGCGCACGGCGCCATAGGCGGGGCCGGAGGGAAGTTTCGCGCGGAGCCAGTCGGGTTTGCGTGGGACCATCGGGGTCCGACGTTCCGGGAACGCCAGGAAAGTTCAATCCGGATGTGCGCGGCGCCGAGCAGGTATGAGGAGACAGGCCTGCGGCGAGGCGAGATGTTAGACGAAATGGCCTACAGAGCCCTCGGCGGGCCGGTTCGGATCGCCCACTTGGCTGGCCGAAGCGCTCGCAAGCCAAGCTGCGAGAGGAGTTGAGGTACGTGGAACGGGGGCGGGACCCGCGGTGGAAAGCGAACGGTTGGGGGGCGCGCTACCCGCTACTCACCACTTCCTGCCACGCTTGACGGGTTGCCAAGCGGCCAGAATTGCGCCGGCATCGGCCAGCATTCCGTCCATGTCATCCACTAACGCCGCCTCCTCCTCCAGCGATCCCCACCACGGCCATCATGGCCATGGGCTAGATGTGCGCCCGGACTGGGTGCCGGAGAACGCCGGCGCGGAGTTCACCACCCGGGTCTCCCAGGGTGTCCATCCTTCGGGCACGGTGCGGCACACCTCTGGGGCGAAGCGCCGCCTGCTCTCCCTCGAAGACTACTTTGCTGGCGTGCGCGGCGGCGACCTAGGCGTGTTGGCGCGCGCCATCACCTTGATCGAGAGCAACGCGCCCGCCCACCAGGAGCTCGCCCAGACGCTGCTCACCCGCTTGTTGCCCCATACTGGCGACGCGATGCGGGTCGGCATCACTGGCATCCCCGGGGCGGGCAAGAGCACGTTTATCGAGTGCCTGGGCATGCGCTTGTGCGAAACCGGCCGCAAGGTGGCGGTGCTCGCCGTGGATCCCTCCAGCAGTGTGCATGGCGGCAGTGTACTGGGCGACAAGGTACGCATGGAGCAGCTCAGCCGGCATCCGCGCGCGTTCATCCGCCCCTCGCCCTCGGGCGGTTCGCTGGGCGGGGTGGCGCGCAAGAGCCGGGAGGCGATGCTGGTGTGCGAGGCCGCGGGCTTCGATACCGTGCTGGTGGAGACGGTGGGTGTGGGGCAAAACGAGGTGACCGTGCGCTCGATGGTCGACTGCTTTTTTGTGATGCTCATCGCCGGTGCCGGCGACGAGATGCAGGGAATCAAGAAAGGCATTATCGAGCTCGCCGACCTGGTCGTGATTAACAAGGCCGACGGCGACAACCGCCCGCGGGCCATGGCCGCCCAGGCCGACATGAAACGAGTTCTCCACTACTTGCATCCTGCGACTCCGGGCTGGGAGACTCCGGCGCTGCTGGGCTCCGCGGTGACGGGCGACGGGGTGGACGAGATTTGGAAAAGCGTGGAGGCCTTCTTCGCTCACTGTCGCAAGGGCGGGCTGCTGCGGGAGCGCCGCCAGGTGCAGGCGGTCGAGTGGCTGCATGCGCTGGTCAACGAGGCACTGCGCGCGCGTTTTTACAGTTCGCCGGCAGTGAAGGCGGACCTTCAGCATATCGAGTTTGCGGTGGCGGAGGGCCGGCTGCCGGCGGTGGCCGCCGCCCAGCAGTTGCTGGCCAGCGCGCACTTTGGGCCCTGAGCGGTATTGATTCCTTCCTGCGGCAGCGCCCCACGCTGGGTCGGTGCCGGTGCTGTACCGGTAGGCTGTAGGATGTGTTTTGGTACTATGTCCTCGTCCGGGTTCGCGAGCAGCCACCCGTCCAGCCCGCGCGCGCCCGGCGCCCGATTGACTAGGTGTCCCGCCCGGGCAAGAGGGGTCACTCACGCCCGCCCCGTGGCGCGAGGGGGAGCGATTCTGCCTCGGGACTGTTTCGGCTCGGCCTCGACAATGAACACGCCCGCCGCGTGGCGGGTGGGGGAGCGATTCTGTGGCCGGGCGGGGCGGTGGACTACCACCCTTCGAAGAGGGGGGCCGGCCGGAAGTTTTTGTATTTCTCTTTCAGTGCCGCGACCCTGCTCCGGCCGGTGCCGAAGAGTTCGACCCCACCGGCGTATCCCAGTCCCGGTTCGTTGGTATCCGGGAAGAAGCCGGGGGCCGCCTTCACCCCGCGCTCCAGCGGTTTGTCGTCCCAGCCCGGTAGGTGCCCCTTGTCGCCCCACTGGTTCATCTTGCTAGCGGCTATCGCCTGCAGGATGTATTCGCCCCGGTCGGCGTGCATCGGGCCTTCGGCCTTCAGGTGGTAGAGGGCCAGAGCCGTCAGCCTGTAGGCGAGTTCACTGTCCCCCGGAGCGGGGTTGTCGCGAAGAAATACCGACTTCTTTGCCGCGCAGAGCGACGCTACGGCGGTCAACGGTCGCAGGCCGCGCGCGTTCAACTCCCGCTCGACCCGCTCGAGCTCACCGTGGTTGAACGTGTCGCGGCTGCCTTGGGCGAACCACGCGAGGTATTGGGCCACCAGAACGTCGGGAGCATCGGGTGGGTCCGCCTCTTGGAGTTTGAAGCGCGGGGGCCCCCAGGATGCTCCCAGGTGGAGCTGGTAGATCCCTCCCTTGTCGTAGAGCGCGGTCCACTCGGTATTCTGGGGCTGGGTGCGGTCCGTTCGCATCTGGATGCCGTTGGCCGCCGCGGTCCACTCGTAGCGCTCGCGGCCCACCAGGCAGGGGCCGCTGGCTCGCAGGATGGTTCCCCGCCCCGGGCGCACCTGGGCCACCCACACTTCCCGCCATCCGCCCGGCTGCCCGGCCCGGTGCTCCCAGCGCACCTCGATCCTGTCCTCAGCGGCGGGGGTGATGGTGGCGGCGCCGTCGTCGCGTAAAACGAAACGCACCACGGGGGCCGCCACGTCGAGTTGGCCCTTCCAACGCCGCCGTTCCTGCTCCAGTTCCTCGCTGTTGAGCCGCCCTGAGATTGCCACGACAGTCCTGCTCGGGGCCAGCGAGCACTGCGGCCCGTTCGCGGCCTCTTCGGCGGCCTCCCGGCTGATGGTGAAGCGATGATTGCGGTCGATGAAGTCGTGCTTGAGGCCGCCCTCGTAGAAGCGCCACTCGTAGCTGGGGGGCTTGATGTGCGCATCCGGCGCTTTGAAGTCGGGCATCTGTACAACAACCCGGGACACCGAAGCCGGGTCGGTATCGAGAGGGTACCCACTCCGGTTTGGTTCCACTGCGAGGTGGTGGGCGTAGCGATCTCGCGCCTCGATCCAGACCTCTACAGTCTTCTCGGCCTGGCCCGGCCCGAGCTCGGGCGTGTAGACGCCCACCCATGTGTTTGGGGCCTCCAAAGCGCCGGCGATCGCTTTCCTGTCCACACGAACCCGTACCGAAGCCGGGTCGATGCGGTGTTTGATCTGGTCGTTGGCGCCACTGCCCACCTGAAGCACAGGGCCGAATACGATGCGCACCTCGGCTGTTTGCCCCGCCAGCAGGGTTCTGTCGGTCTTCTGCACCAGGGTGCGGCTCCTGATCGCCTTGAAGCTCTTTGGGGTGAGATCTGAGGGGACGGTTACGCCGTAGTACTTTTCCACTGAGCGGAAGGTCGGCACATCGGGCGCGTTGTTCGCCCCCTCGCCCCAAGCACCCCAATAGTAGCGGTCCTTGGATTGCCGTACGCTGACCTCCTGCACATAGGGGGGCTCTCGCACGATGTCGTGGAAATGCATCATCAACCCGGCGAGGTAGGCCACGGTCTCCCCAAGCATGGCATCGCGATAGCGGAGGTAGGGGAGGAAGGAGTTCGGGTCGTATTCGTTTATCGTGGGGATGCCGTAGATCGGCGAGCTCAGGTAGCGGTGCTGTGCCGCGGCCTTCAAGATGTCCGGGGACTGCCAGAACAGGCCCGATACCAGGCCGAGGACAACCGGCCGCAAGTCCTCGCAGCCGACAGCGGGTGTCATGCCGGAGGGAAGGCTTCGTTTGGCAAACGCGGCCAGTTCGTTGAAGTACACCTGGACCTCCCGGTGCCCGGGCGGCGCGCCTCCGCCGGAGGGAGGCGGCGGCAGGCCGTCTACGGCAGGCCTCAGCCCGCCGGGTTCAGGGCCAAAGAAGAAATCAACTACCAGGCGGGGATCCACGCTGTCCTCGACGATGCCCTCATAGCCGGTGAGGCGAACGGGCCCCGGGGCGGCGGGGCGCTTCAATAGCTCCTTGAGGCGCTCGTGTATGATGTTGCGCGCCACCATTTCGCCCTGGGGGCGCAGGAAGGCCCTGATCGCCTCGGTGTCCGCCGTTCCGAGGAACCCGGCCTGCATCAGGCTCTCAAGCACCTTCATGGTCAGGTCGGTGAGCGCGTCCTCCAGGGTGTCGGGCATGTATTTGCCGCTGCCGGGGTGCACGGTGTTGGTCGAGTGGTCGACCTCGGACATGTCGCCCAACAGGTGCAGCGCGTGGCCCAGGCGGTAGTAGGCTTCCCGACGCGCCGAGGGACTGCCGTATCCGTGTGCGTCGATGGCGCCCTCCCAATGATAGGGATTTCCTGCGATGGCGCCCCCGTCCAGCGCCCATCGCAGCGCCCCGTCGTACAGCCCTTTGGGCGGGGGCGAGACCTTCTCATTGGGGTCTACGTAGGGCCAGGCGTCGAAATAGGGGTAGTAGGGTATCCCGTGCCCGGACACCGGGTCGTAGTAGTGGCGCATCGCCCGGGAGTTGCCGTCCACCGGGGCGTTGAAGTCCTCGCGCCAGGCCCCCCGGCCCATCTGCAGACGGAATGCGTCGGAGTAGAGTTCCTCGTAGAGGCCTTGGTCCCGGTCCTTCTGCCTGACCATTTCCACGGCCTGGCTGAACAGCCACGAGTGGGTCTTCTCATACCATGCCAGGGCCGGAAGGGCGGGCAGCAGCAGCAGGGCGGCGAAGCGGAAACGAAGTTTCATGACGTGTATCGTGTTCATGGTTGGTTGAGGCCACCGGAGCGGGGAGCGAGCTCGCTGCCGCGGCACTGCAGCCGGAATACGGCGGGGAGATCGCTTCGGGTGCCGAGGTGCACGAGATAGCTTGTGGGCAGCCTCACCCCTCCGCTCTCCATCGGGAGCCCTCCCTCCGGCTCGGCGCGCCAGGGGATTTCGACGGTGCCGGAGCCGGTCTGGGCCTGGGCGCTGCCGCTGCCCCTCGCTTGGTAGTGCGATGTGTAGGTGCCGGTGATTCGGCCGTTCGGTTGTAGTTTCCCGGCTGAGAAGACAAGGGTTGCGGACGCGTCGAGCTCGGCATTCCGGTTCTGCTCGGCCGGGTTGGTGGCTCGGGTACCCACTCCGAAGGAGGCGCTTACCGGCTCGGCGAGGGCTTTGCCTTCCCGGGGCAACACCTTGAGGCGCATCGGGCTGAAGCGGATGTCGTCGCGGGTCACTGTCACTCCACCTTTGGCGTCCTGCTGGATCAATTGCTGGAACTGCTTCTGGAGTTCCACGCTCATCGCCCCCTCGTAGACGACCACCGGGTCGGGGTCGGGGGGCTGCGCGTGGCGCTCGGCGCGTTCGCGCTCGTCGCGCTCCGCTGCGCGCAACTCCGAACGCAGTGCGGCCACCCTGCGCTGGAGCTCGGGGATCTCGATTTCGCCGAGCCGCGCGAGGTCCGTGGTGATTGTGGCAAGCACTCCCTCCTGCTCCTTCGCCAGCGCTTCGAGGCTATCGTAGTCGCGGGGCGGAGGCAGTTCGCCAACGCCAAGGCCGGACTGATACCGGATCTCGCGGTTGAGGCGGTCCTTGAGCTGGTAGTAGGCGCTGCGGCGGGCCTCCAGCTCCTTCTCGGCGGCCACGTATTGGGAGCCATACGCTCCATACGCATACCAATCCGGCACCACCCCCAGCCACCCGCCCCAGCGGGACGAGACCGCGCGTAGTTGGGGGTCCACCCGGCGCTTGTCCGATTCGATCTGCGAGTCGCGGTTGGAGGCATCCTGGGCCACCACCCGCTCAAGGTAGAAGACATACTGGCCGTGGGCGGTCTTCAGCCGCTCCCACTCGGGCTGGAGCTGGCTGCGGTAGCCCTCGTAGGCAGCCTTCAACTCCACGCGGTCCTGTTTCCTGCGTTCCAATACCGGCACCTGTTGTTGAGCCCTCTCGAGTTGCTGTTCGGCCGTGGCCAGTACCCCTCTAAGCTCGGCTGGAGTTCGGGCTTGGGCGCGCAGGGCGGGGGCGGCGGACCAGGCCAGGCTGGTCGCCAGAAGTATAATGCTGATTGGCGTTCGTGTTTTCATGGGCGTTTCTCCACGTCAAGTTCGCGCAAGTAGGGGGTCACCGAGAAGCGGCTCACCCGCCATCCGGCGGCCGACCTTTCCAAGTCCACCGCCGCGAGCAGTTCCGCGTAGAGGTTGGTCACCTCCGGATTCTTCATCCACACCTCCGCCCGCGCGTGGTTGTTGTCGCACTTCAGTTTGCGCACCTGCCTCTCGACCCTGTCGGTCTGGGTGCGCCCCGCGAGCTGGGCTTCCATCCGGTCTACGAGGGTCTCCGCCCCCAGGGTGCGCAATGTTGCCACATCGCCGCGGTTCGCGGCCGCGAGGAATTCCAGGGCGACCGACTGCACCTGAGCCGCCTCGGAGCCCTGGTCGCCGCCGGGTGTGTTGTGCAGCGGAGGCGCGGCCTGGCCGCGTTCCGGTATCGGGAGGGTGATTTCGGTTTCCGCGAAGGCGCGCAACCCGGCCGCCTCCGCGGTGTAGTTGAGGATCAGGTGGTGCAGGCCGGGCGGCAGGTCGAGGGAGTGGTAGGGGATAGCGGCCTGGAGGCCCGGCCAGTAGGCCGGCCCGTGGCCCACTGGTGTCGTTGTCTGGCGGATCCATCGACCCTCAGCTGACCTCTCCGCGTAGGGGGCTGTGGGCGCCGCCCGAACCGGCTCTCCTCCGGGCTGGCGCAGTTGCAGCGTGAGCACCAGCGGCGCAGCCAGCGCCTCCGTTTGCACCTCGGCCGATACTATCGCACCGGGCTCCGGGGGCTGGCCCGGCTCCGTCGTGAACGGATCGCTGCCGGCCGGGCACGCAAGCGGGTCCGGGCCCTGCGTAGTGCAGAGCTGCACGCCGGTCAGGCGCACGAAGGCAGTGGGGCCCAAGGGCGCACCCGGCACGGCGAGCGACTCGCTGAGTGCGCCGTATCCCCCGCAAACCGCCAGGACCGAGACCACCCAGGGCTCGCCGGGCGCCGGCGAGGGCAGCGCTCTGTAAGGGATGTACACCCACGGGCTCCAGGTGGCGTCGGCGAAGCGCAACTGGTCGTAGGCGGCAAGGCGCAGGTTGGCGCCGTCCGAGAACTCCGGTGGCCAGCCCGGAGGAGCGGGGATCATGCGCCCTTGTCGGTCGCGCAGGCGCACCTCCAGCCGGATCGGGCGCGACTCGAACTGCGTTGCTCTCACCGTGGCGCTCACCTGCAGGGCCGGCTCGTTGTTCCATAGCGACTGGGTCTCGATCACCACGTTCTGGATGGCCAGAAGCCGCGGGAGAGCCGGCGGGGCTGCGGCCGGGGGAGGCCACGGTGTATCCAGCGGCGGGGGGCCCAGGGCGGCCGGCCCTGGCTCCGGCGTGGGCGGGCCGGCGCTTGCGTTGATCAACCACAGCGCGTCGACCTGCCCGGCGGTGATGCCCATGCCGATGCCGGCCGGGGCAAACAGGCGGATCTCCTGGGCGCCGTTGGGCCGGATCTCCGTGGGCTGCCCCAGGCTCAGAGCCGCTGCCACCGCCCCGGGCAGCAGCGGCGCGGCCAGTACAAGATGTATCTGGTCGAGCACGCCGCGGGTGTCGAAGCGCACCGTGATCGACTGCAGGGCGAAGCGCCGGCAGTCCGCGCTGTCGAGCCACTGCTCCACCGGGCCGGTGCTGCTGGTGGGGGCGCCCAGTGCGGCCACGACCAGCGGGCGCGTGGCCCGCCCGATCACAAGGTCCTTGAACGCCGACCCCGAGCCGGGCCGGGCTGGCTGGATCACGGTGAGCGGATCGAAAACCAGCCCCGATTCGAAGGGCGACTGGGCCAGTGTCGCCCCAACCAGCAGGAACGCTACGCAGGCGACGTGTCGAAACCTCGCCGCCGATACAGTCCGGATGCTAGGACCATTTTGCATGGGAACCTCCCTAGTGCCTGTGCGCGGGAGGGCCGGGCAAACAGCCGTCGCGCAGAGTCGGGACCGGAGCCGGTTCGCGGTGGCGGGGGGCGGATACGCGAGCGGCTAGGGTCTCTTGCCGTGGATGCGCTGTCGCCATCCTTTGCTGGCGCCGCTGCGGCCCTGCTGTACCAGGCCGGAGCGCCTAGCCGGGGGACGAGGGCCCGAGTGGCGGGCCCGCGGCTGCAAACCACGGCGTGCATGAGGGGCTTATCCGATTTTCGAGTAGTCAAGGCGAGCGAATTACACCCGCCCGAAGCCCGAAGCCCGATGCGTGTAACCGGATATGAAGTTTCTTTTCCCAGCCAATCGCGATCCCGCTGGCAGTTGAATCGCATGGGTGCGCGGCTGGCGGAGGGTTTCCCTGTGCTCAAATTTCACCTCCAGTTCCTCCGAGGAACCAAGCCGATCGGAGATCAGATCGGCCGCGAGCGTGCTTCCGTGATCGTGACCGGCGATCTGACACTCATCGCCCGGCTTCGGACGCTCCACGAAGTCCTCACGGCTACGTTGGCGGGTGCGAAGCCCGTTCCACCGCGCAAAAGCCGCCCAGAGCAAATCAACCCCACTCTTCGCATAGCCCGACCGTATAAACTGACGGTCGGCAGTTTATACGGTCGGCAGAAGAGCGAAGCTGAGCGTTGCCGGGACCCAGGGTGGGCCGGCGGCAATGCGCACACCAAAGCGCGCCCAAAAGCAGAATCACCGCACGGCACGACGGCCACAGCCAACGCGGGGCGCACTGCACAGTTCATCGCCGGTCCACCAGCAACCAGCGGTGAAAACCCTTCGGCTTCCTCAGTACTCCAATACGCGCGCAATCTCGGAGCAAGACGGGGGACACGGTCCGCGAGCGTACTTCCGTGATCGTAACCGGCGATCTGACACTCATCGCCCAGCTCCGAACGCTCCACACAATCCTCACACCTACGTTGGCGGGTGCAAAGCCCGCTCCACCGTGCAAAAGCCGCCAGAGCAAATTTACCCCACTCATCGCACAGCCCGACCATATAAACTGACGTTCGTCAGTTTATACGGTTGGCCTAAGAGCCGAAGAGCGAATCCGGCACTGTGCGCAAACTTCACTTCCAGTTACACCCGGAGCCGGCTACCATCCGGCGATCACCGTTCTCCAGGGGACAAACAGCAGCGCCAGCGCCAGAAGCGGGAGGCAAAGCACCAGCACGGTGACGAGCAGCGAGTAGGCACCCACAAAGTGGAGCTGCGCCTCCCTCAGCCGCTCACAGGTGGGAAACCACAACGCGAACACCAGCGACGGAAGCGGGACCGCATACAACGCCGCCCAATAGTCCAATACGACCTTCGTGGGGATCGGCAGACACCAGCCCGGGTAGAGTTGATCAATGATCCGCCCGGCCCAAAGCACGGCAATGGACACCGCCACGCAGACCAGGCTCACCGCTGCGAAATACATCCAGAGTGCGAGCTTCATCGGATACCTCGCCAGGACAGTGCCACTGCCGAGGCCCGGCGGCAACAGCACGCATGTAGGCGCCGCGCCTCGTCGCCGGGTCTGGTGGGGCAGGGTGGTGGCGATTGCCCTCAACAGCTTGGCTCTCGCGCCGATCACTTTGGGGCGGCCCGGCGGTTCTGCCTCGGGCCGGGATCGCTGGAGGGCCGGCTCTGCATCCTCAGGTCAATGGCATGAACACGCGCTTCGCCGGGCAACTGCTCCGACAGGCTTCGGGGCCGCCGGAGCGCCAACCGTAACCTTACCCTCTCATCGATGAAAATGTTGCGCCTGCTCTTGCTCGCCTCGCTCTCGGGGCTTCGGCTTTTGGCCGAGCCGAGCGCGGACTTCCACGGACCCATGGGTCTCCAGCTTTGGTCCCTCAATACGGAGTTTGGGAAGGGCGTGCCCGACACCTTGGACCGGGTGAAGGCCTGGGGTTTTGCCGAAGTGGAGACCGCCGGCACCGGCAGCCTGCCGGTGGCGCAATTCCGTGCCGAGCTCGACAAACGGGGGCTCTCCGCAGTGGCGGCACACGTCCAGTACGAAGCGCTGTCGGCCGATGTCGCCGCCGTAATCCGCGAGGTACAGGCGCTGGGCGCGCCGGTGGCCTTCTGCGCGTGGATACCCCACAGCGGCCCCTTTACCCCCGAGCTCGCCACCGAGGTTGCTGCCCGTTTCAACAAGTGGGGAGCGGCCTTCCGCGCCGCCGGACTGCGCCTGGGTTATCACACCCACGGTTACGAGTTCGTGCCCAGCGCCACGGCGGGCCTCACGCTCTTTGACGACTTCGTGGGCGCCCTCGATCCCGAGTCCATAGTGCTCGAGATGGATGTGTTCTGGGTGGTGCATGCGGGGCAGGACCCCGTGGTGCTGCTCAATCGGTATCCGACCCGCTGGGTGGCTCTCCATGTGAAGGACATCCGCAAGGGGGCTCCTACTGGGCTGACCACCGGCGGCGCCCCGGCCACGGACAAGGTGGCCGTGGGCGCCGGCGCCATCGACTGGCCCGCTGTGCTGGGCACTGCGCAGCGACTCGGGGTACGGTCCTATTTTATCGAGGACGAATCGCCAGAGCCGGTCGCCAATATCCCTCGCAGCCTCGGGTATCTCCAACACCTCAGCATGCAGGACTAGCGGTCCGGCTTCCTCGGTACGCCGCCATTTTCAGGCAGCGCATACCCGGCGATGTTTCTCCAAAACCAATCCGGTGCATGGCATTCGAAGTCTGGAACGATTCGTAGGAGCGAAGCCTGTTGGCGAATCAGGGCGCAGGTCGCCCGCAAGCACTCTTCTGCGAACGACTCCCAAGCACCTGCCCGCGCAGGGGGCATCGTCCTCGCTGGCGATGGGTGAGTTGTTTGCGGGGAAATGGCCTGGCCGGTTGGACGAGGGGGAGCCTGTGCTGTCCCGGGCGCGCGACTCACCGCAAGAGGGCATGGAACGCCCGGGGAGTTTCGCTACAACGAAGCCTCCCGGCGTAGCGTGGCCCCATGAGCGGGTATGGGTTACGCCGCGCGCTTGGTGCGCAGCGGCGGCAGGCCGAGGGCGGCGCGGTCTAGCCGGCGGGCGAGCTCCAGCAGCGCGGCGCGCACCCGGAAGTATTCGGAGGGGCGGTTGCGGGCATGCCAGATTTCGGAGACGTCGGACTCGAAGCGGCGCAGTTCGTCGGCGATGAAGGCCGGGGTGGGCGAGCGCGGCAGCTTCTGCTTTTTGGCGAGGCTCACGAGCAGCCCTCCGAGCGCCTGCATGAGGGCCTGGCCTCGGGCGCCTACGAGCGCCTCGCGCAGGGCGAGCGGGTCCTGGGCGTGCGCCTGTGCAGCCACTCGGCCCAGGGTGGTGCGAGCCGCCTCGATCCGCTCGTAGGCGGCGAAAGCGGCCTGCGGATCGATGCCGAGGATACCGACGGGCAGCCCGCTGGCCTCGTCCCAGTCGGTGGCGGGGCGGTGGGGGGAAGGATCGAACCACAGCACGAGCTGCTTCCACGGCACGATGGCGGCGGAGCCGATTTCGCGCAGGAGGCGGGTGTAGGACTGGGTGGAGTCGCCGATTTCCACTGCGTTGAAGGCGGCGTCGAAGGAGGCCGCGTTGGTGGCACCCACATTCCATGACGCCGAGGCGCCCAGAAGCAGGCCGTGGTGGCTGTTGCCCAGGGCGTTGATGTGGCCGCGGTCGCCCCAATCGGTATTGAGAAAACCCGCCGCCCCGGTGCGTCGGCCGCGTTTGGCGAAGCCGAGGATGTTGGCGGTGGCGGTATCCAGGTCGCTGCTCCAGCGGTCCCAGCCGCAGCAGCCCGGGCAGGCGTAGAAGGGGCGGGCGGCCTTGCGGAAGAGCGCGCTCTTGGTGTCGTGGAGATCGGCCGAGTAGTCCCAGTCCAGTGCGAGGGCGTCGGGGGGCACCTCGCCGACGAGCTCGGGGTGGTTGCCCACGATGTCGCCCCAGAACATGGGGACAGCGCCGGCTTCGCGCACCACGGCCATGAGCGACTTGAGGAAGTCGACATAGAGGCGCCCCGAGCCGTGGGCTGCGGCGAAGGCGGCGTTGCGGCCCTTGCCCAGGTCGAAGGTTTCGTCGCAACAGAGATTGAAATACTTGGAGCGGAAGAGTGGACGCAGCTCGAGGATGAGCTCGCGGGCGAGGGCGAGCGACTCGGGGTTGCGGCAGTCTAGGGTGTAGTGGCCCATGCGATCCCACCAGGAGAAGGGCAGGGCGGAGGCGTCGAGCCCGAGCTCGTTGAGGTGTTGCTTTCGCGGCGACACGAGGCCGGTGTAGAAGTGCCCGAAGGTGCTCAGTGAGGGCACCAGTTCGATGTGGTGGCGGGCGCAGTGCTCGTCGAGGGCGAGGATGTCCTCGGCGGTGAGCGGGTCGCTGCCGGCCCACAGGTCGGGGTGGCGGCGGAAGGCGAAGGTGTGCTCCACGTAGAGCTGAAGCTGATTCAACTTGTAGTGGGCCATCTTCTCCACGAGGGCGAAGAGGGTGGCGCGGGTGGGCACCTTGCCGCGGGAGATGTCGTGGTAGAAACCACGTACTGGATAATCGGGGGAGTCGGTGAGGCTCAGGGCAGGCAGCTCCGCTCCGCTTTGGCGCACGATCTGGCGCAGGGTCTGGATGGCGTAGAAGAGGCCGGCATCGTCGGCTGCTGTGATGGCGATGCGCTGCGGGGTGATGGTCAGCGAGTAGCTCTGGCAGGCGCCGGGGGCGAGGGTGCAGACGATGGCGGCCTCGGAGGCGTTGGATACGGTGCGCTCGGCGTGGGCGGCGATCTCATCGGCCAAGCGGCGGGCCAGGTCGATGGTGCCGGGGGCGCAGCCCTCGGGCAGGATGAGGCGCGCGGGGCAGGCGAGGGGGAAGGAGCCTTTGGCCAGGCGCAGGCGGCGGGGCGGAGGGAGCAGTTGCAGCTCGGACATTGGGCGAGGGTTGGGGCTTTGCAGCGGCTGGGCAAACTGCGATTTCCGCCGGCCGGTATCACCGAGCCAACCGCGAAGCGCCCCTGCGCCGCCCCCTCCCGCGCTCGATCGTAGGGAGAGAGAATTCGGTAGCGAAGCGGGGAGTTTGGGGGCGGGCGGTGGAGGCGAAAGCGGCGCGCCCGCCGGAGCGACGGCGATAGCGAAGCGGGTAGGGGCAGAGGCGGCGGGCGCCCGTTGGTCCGCGCACGGTAGCGTATATCGGCGTGGCCGGCGGAGCGCCGTCGGTCCATTGGTGAGTATTTATGAGCAGGACGGCGCTTACGCCCGATGCCCATGCGTCGCCGCTTCCCGATCCATCGCGAGCAAGCTCGCTGCTATATCGGGGCCACGCGCCGCCTTAGGGGTAGCTTGCTTGCACGCGATAGGGATTTATCCAGAATTTCGAACTGGAATCAGCTCTGGCCGGAAGGCCGCACTAGGGGGTATGGATGTGCTTCAGCTGACTGTCCCGGGCTTAGCGGCTCCGTTGGCGCAAGGGGGGCGATCTGGAGAAGTTGTGATTTGAAAGCGGCGACAGTTTCGCCGGATCGAACCCTCCCTTTTCTCCCGGACTACAAGCGGGCTGAGGCGTGACGATGCAGACCAGAGCCGAGTGGCGAGAGATAATACCCCAGTGATCGGCTCATAAGCAGGTGTGCTTCAAAGGGCTTGCCCGATGATCAGGCCCTCGACGCTCTGCTCTGGGATCTCGACCGATTGGTCACGGCTGAGGCGGCACTGCCGAAGTCGCGGATGGCGCAGAGACCCGATCGGAAGTAGCACAATATAGGAATATCAAGCGGCACCAGTTTTGAGCCGGATAGTAATCAACTGCGACGGCCGAATACCAAGTCTTCGAACTGCATAACATAGTCCTCAAGATTCGTTGCCTGCTCCTTGAGCGTTAGGGCCGAAGCGGCGCACTGTTCGGCCGCCGCCGCCGTTCCGTGGGTGAGCGCGCCCACCTTGCTCGCGGCATCGCTCACTTCACCGATGGCCCGTACCTGATGTTGGGCGCTCTCTTCGATCGCGGTGATGCACTGCTCTACTTGGCCTGTGCAGCCCAATAGACGTTCCAGCGAGGTGTTTGCCCGCTCAGTGGCTGCGGCGCCGGAGTCGATGCACGTGTGTGACTTTTCGATCAATTCATTGGTGGAGTTGGCCGCCGAAGCCGACCTCTGGGCAAGTGAACGCACCTCCTCCGCCACGATAGCAAAGCCCGCGCCGAGTTCCCCCGCACGGGCGGCTTCCACTGCGGCGTTGAGTGCAAGGATGTTGGTCTGGAAAGCGATCTCGTCGATGGTGTGCAGAATCTTCTTGGTCTGAGTGCTATTGGTGGCGATTTGCCCGATCGAGCTCTTCATATCCGCCATGTTGGCGCGGGACTGGGCCACGACCTTGGATGTATTGCTGATCGCGGCGGTGGCCTTTTGCGCGTTGGTTGTGGTTTCGCCAATGAGGGTGCGAATGGCTCCGATCATGTTCACCGTCTGATCCACTCCATCGGCCTGTGAACTGGCGCTTTCAGCGAGCCCAACGCTGGCCTCGCTGATTTGGATCGAAGCGTCGAGTACGTGTTTGGCCCCATCGGCGAGGCCCTCGGTGATGCGGGCGATAAGCCGGGAAAGTGCTGTGGCGATGGATAGGGTGACCGCTACGGTGATCCCGAGGGCGAGCACCAGCGACGCCACCGTTATATTGCGCTTCCACTTCATCCCCTCGATCCGGGCCGCAGCGTACTTCATGATGTCTTCACGGATCGCGCCGGCGATCTTGCCGAGGTCTGTATTGCGGCCTTCGGCCTTGGCCTTGAGCTCCTGCTCTAGGCTGCGATGCGGCCCGAAATCGTGAAAATCATCGGTGTTGTTGTTGAGGAAACTGCGTACTTTCTCGTCGACCCAACGCCCGCGGTCGTCGCTCAGGAGCGCATCGACTTGGGCGACGATGGTGGGCGGCGCAAGATTGCGGAAATGTTTCAGCAGGGTCTCACTCTCGCGAAAATAGGATTCATAACGGGCGTAACCGTTGGGTGGCAGCTTCGGGATCTGATGGGCCCAGATCATCACCCCGGTATACTGCACGCAGGCGCCGTGGAAGTCGACATACAGGTTGTATGAGGTCAGTCGCTGGGCGAGTTCCTTGTCTGATGTCTCTTTGAGTAGGGCTGGATATAGTGCTTGGATCCTGGTCTTGAGTTCGTTGTATGGCGTGATCATCGGCACATAATCCATCGTCTTGCGGACCTGCACGCGGTGATCACCGAGCTTTTGTTTCGAGGCTGCAACCTCGTTGAGGATCTCCCGCAGTTTGGGATCGTAGGCGCTGAAATCCAGTTTCGTGGTGCGCCCCTCGAGTCGGCTGTAGGCGTCGTCGAGCGCCTTGCCGTTCTCCTCCCAGGTGTTGCGCATCGCGGTGACTACGGCGGTGCCGTTTTCCTTTTCCGCGGTCAGGCTCCAAGACCACACACAGCCCAATTCAGCGTCGTTGGCCTCGTTGACCTCAGCCAGGCAGTTGGCGAGGCCCATGGCCTCCTCGAAGGCTACGAACTCGTGCAACTCGCGGATCCTCTCCCTGGTGAGCGAGGTGCCCAGCCAGATGGCGCAGCAGGCCGGAATCGCCGCCAAGATGATCAACCTGGTCTTAAGGGGGAGCCGTAGACTCATAGTTCGAGTGGTTAGATCGGGTGTTGGGCCCAGTCCTTGAATGCAATTCGGGCCGAGTGGCGGTGAATCGGTAAAGGCGGCCCCCTTGGGTAACGGTGGGCGGAGTCCCGAGAATGGGTACGGCGGGCGTGGTGCGAAGAGGGGGCGGGACGAGGAGCCCACCGAGGAGGGGTAGGGGTAGGTGGAAGGTTTAGGTTGAGGCCCTCCGGGAGACCCGGGTGCCAGCAGGCGGCCATGCAGGGCCAGTTAGGCTGTAGCGGTCGCATACCGTCAGCGGGTCGCAGCGCTGGCCATCGGCCAGAGTGAGCCAGCCCTTTGAGTCCACCGTCCAGACTTCGTTGGGCTGCGTGGGTTGGGTGAGACCGTGGTTGAGCGAGTGATAGGCACCGGGCTTGCGGCGGCGTCGCGCACTCAAACCGTGGCGGCGAGGGATCTCGCCGATGGTGCTGGTGGCCGCCGGCACCTCCACGCCGTGTTTGACCTCCAGAACCTTGCGCAACTTCTTGGGTCCCCAGGTGCGATGCAGCCGGCGCTCGGCCAGAATCAAGCCCTCCACTGCCTCATCGGTGCGCTGCGCAAAGTGGTGGGGGCGATGGCTGCGCGCTCGCAGG
>CAJCBL010000237.1 GCA_903960515.1 uncultured Verrucomicrobiota bacterium | reverse complement strand
CTGCTTCCGTTATGAAGTGTCACGGCTGTGGCACTATTGGCTCAGTCGCCGCTCTCGCGAGGGAGCGGATGGTGCGCGATTATGGAAGCTGCTGCGGCAGTGCTTCCCGTTGCCCCCAGCCCGAATCGTACATATAGCCAACAGTCAGCAAACCGCTTGGACGTTCTGCGCGTAGCGAATCCTCTCCTTGAAGAACCGGATGCGTGAATTGCGCTAGTCCGGGTCTGTGGGGGTGTCGGCGGGCAACCGCCGGCACTACCCGGAATTCCAGCTACAGCTACCGGCAGATTGGCCGATGTTCCATTTGTCTTCCCTTTTCGGTTCCACCGTGTAGTTTCGACCACCGTCCCAAGGTAATTTCTTCGATTTACATTAATTTCGAGCACACACCCATATGGAATGCAAGAGCTGCGGAGCCCAGATCGCCGACAATGCGCCTCAATGCCCTTACTGCCAAGCGGCGGTGGCACGGCATGCTGGAGCAGGGGCGGCACAGTCGATGCCTGCAACCGCGCAGAACTCACTAGGGGGTCCGGCCGCTTCGGCTGAAAACAAGGTGAAGGCTGGAATTTGCGGGATCCTTCTGGGTGCCTTCGGAATTCACAAATTTGTCCTCGGATACAATCAGGCCGGGGTCATCATGCTCTGCATCACCGTTTTGTCCTGTGGTTACCTAGGCGTCTTTCCGGCCATTCTCGGGCTGATTGAGGGCATCATCTATCTCACAAAGAGCGACCAGGATTTCGTGAATACGTATGTCGTAGCCAAGAAGGAGTGGCTGTGAGCATCGAGTGCAACTCCTGTGGCGCGCAGATTGATGGCATTGCTGCTAGTTGCCCCTACTGTCAGGCGGCTATAAGCCAGCGGATCGCCCCCCCGCCGGAGACCCCGGCACAGTGGGGGGCGGCTCCCTCTTCGTTGGCCACTGCGGGCGACTCCGCTAAACCCAAAGGGAGCGTCGGTGTTTTGATCGCCCTTCTAGTCCTGTTCTGGCCGGGTGGACTCATATATTATTTGTCGAAACGCTGGAAATGAACGTTACGGAATTTATATACATATGGCGCTAATTGATGTCGTGAAATGGGAGGGAAGTATCGAGCAGTTCGTCTGGAAATTCCCCTCGGAGAACCTGCGGCTAGGCTCGCAATTGGTGGTCAAACCCGGACAATGGGCTCTTTTTGTTAAGGGAGGGCAGTTGCTGGACGTTTTCGAAGAGGGGACGACTACCTTGGAAACGAACAATCTCCCGCTCCTTACCAGGCTGATGAGTCTGCCTTTTGGCGGCAATACGCCCTTCCAGGCTGAGGTTTGGTTCATCAACAAACTATCCAAACTCAATAATAAATTCGGCACGCCGGCTCCTCTCCAACTTGAGGACCCGAAATATGGTCTCATAGTCCCGATCCGGGCATTCGGACAGTACGGATTTCGCGTTAGCGACCCCAAGATGTTTCTTTCGACTCTTACCGGGACCGCTCGGGTGTTCGGAGCTGAGAAAATCTGCGAGTATTTCCGTGGCCGGGTCGTTTCGGCCTTGGCTTCCATTATCGGTCAGTCACTCGTGGCGAAAGGGCTTTCTATAATCCAGATTGTCGCGCATCTGGATGAGCTTTCGCTGTTCTGCCAGGAGAAGATATCTGCCGAATTCGCAAAATATGGGCTTGAGGTGGTTTCTTTCTACTTCGAGTCGATCAACTTCTCGACTACTGACCCGAGTTACCTCAAACTCAAACAAATTAAGGAGAAGGCTGCGGAGCTCAATATCATCGGCCGGGACATCTATCAATACGATAAGAGCATGGATGTTCTTAAGACGGCTGCCGGGAATGAGGGAGCAGGGAATTCCCTGATGCAGACTGGTATTGGGTTGAGTATGGGGCTGGCGGTCGGCAATCAGATCGGCCAACAAGCAGGCCAAATGGTGACTAATCTGCCCCCGCAGAACACCTTTGTGCCTCCGACTCCTTCTGCTGCGCCCGCCCCCCTATTCTATGTGGTCGTGGGAGCCCAGCGCCTTGGCCCGTTTCCTGTGGAAATGCTTCAGCAGATGATTCCCGCCGGCACGTTCAGCCCAGCATCCTTGGTTTGGCGCACGGGCATGGCTGGCTGGCTTGCCGCTGGATGTGTTCAAGAGCTTTCCGGTCTGTTCGCCCCGCCCCCTATTCCAACACCATTGGAACCTCCGCCGATTCCTTCGTTCGCCTAAATCGCACATGACAATACCACGGATTCTCCTTGTCGCCTCATACGCCTTGGCTGCGCTGTTTATGTTAATTGCGGGAGTTGTTTTTCCGCAGGTACAGGTGTGGTCAAGATGGGCGGCGTGTACATGTGTCGCTCATGGTGCACTCACATTTCTGGTGGCATCAATGAGTATTGTAGGAGCGGCGAGAATCGCTGTTTCAAGTTGGCTTGGGGTGAGTACGATTGTTTGCATTACGCTGCTGCTTGTGCATACAACAACGGGCCAAAGGGGGGGGCTGCTTGCTGCGGTCGGGTTGGGGATGTTTACGTTTTTGGTGACCTTGATAACCTCGTTATTGCTGAAACCGGAGTCGCGCCAGCAACAACAACCAAAGTAGGATGAGGGGTGTCGCTACATGTGGTTCATAGGTGCGTAGATGAGGCGAAGATGAGGCCCGGTAATGATTTGGGTTGCTCTGCGCAGGGTCATGTCGAGGTCCTCGATAGAAGGCGATGGATCATAACGCACAGGTTTCTGCTCGGTATGTGCCTGATAGCCGTTGCAGCAGCGTTGATCTGTATTTGGCTGCTTGGGGCCCGGCCCCCAGTCTGGTATCCGCCTTGCCCCTTCCACGCGCTCACCGGGCTGCAATGCCCGGGCTGTGGGAGCTCGCGTACCGTTCACGCGCTGATCCACGGCGACTGGGCGCGGGCTTTGGCGATGAATCCGCTGCTCGTCGTACTGGCACCCTTTGCCTTGCTCTGGGCTACCCGGTGCTTCTGGAGGGCTCTGCGCCACGATCTGCCCCCACCCGAACTGCCCCGCCCCGCCGCCGCGATCACGCTGGTCGTGGTGCTGGCTTTCTGGTTGTTGCGCAACCTGCCCTGGTGGCCGTGCACCCTGCTGGCTCCGCACGGCTAGGGGAGCCGTTCGGCGGATTCGGTGTATTTGCAGGAGCGTGCTTGCACGCGATCCAGCGCGCAACTCGCGTGCAAGCACGCTCCTACCGCCGGCCTGGTCTTGCCTCAGCCAAGCGCCGGACAAGCCGCCTGCGCCTCGGGCTTGGCCGCAGGTGCGTCGGGCTCTGCCGCGGCGGGGGCGTCTTCGGGCTCACCAGCGGGCGCCGGCTGTTCGTCCTGCGGGGCGGCCTCGACCTCGGGTTCGGTGCTGGTATCCGAATCTGTGGCGGGTGCGCTCTCCCCCACCGAGCCACCGGCAGGGCTGTCAGCGTAATAGTCAACCGTGCGCCCGTCGCCCAAGGTGATTGAGAGCGACTCGTCGCCGCGGCGGATCACGAGGCCGTGGTAGTCCTCGCCGGCCACCGGTTTGAGCTCCGTCTCCTGGATGCTCTTGTCCGGCCCCACGAGCTGCTCGTAGGTCACCGCCTCAGCCCCCGTCTCCAGCAATTGCTGTTCGGCGGCCACCCAGAGCTGGGTGAGATGGTTGCGCACGACCTGGTCTTGCGAGCTGTGCCGGACGTTCACGAAGGCCGGTATCGCTATCGCCGAAACCAGAAGGAGCATGAAGGTGCCCCCGATGTAGCCCAGCAGCAGCCCTGCCGTGGCCAGGCCGCTACCGCCCAGCGAGCCGGCGGAGCGTTTGATCTTTGAATGCGCGAGATGGCCGAGGATCACCGCGGCGGGCCCCAGCAGGAAGAACAGGGGGAAAAGCACAAACATGCAGATACCGCAGACCAAGCTCCCCGTGGCCAACCCGCAGGTGGGCACTTGATCGCGGCCCGCTTGCGGGGGCTGCTGCGCCACCGTTGGGGCAAACGCCCGGGGCAGCGGGGGCGGGCAGCCCTGCAGCACCGGCGGCTCCAGCGGCGGGAAAACTTCGGATACCTTGCGCCAGCTCTCCCAACCCTCGCGCCAGCACAGGTCGTCGCCGCGCACCTCGCCGCGGGCGAGACGCTCCCGCACATCGGCTTCGCTGAAGGGACCGGATTGCACTCGATTGACTGCGAGGTGGAACATGAGGCGAGCTTCACGCCCGCTGCCCACGCGGGCAAAACGAATCGCCCCGCGATCGTTTTTGACAGCGCCCGGGTATTCCGAAATCTGCCCGCCTGTAGCAATCCGGACTCCGTTTTGGCGTTCGGCCTGCTGCGACTAACGGCCAATTCTTCCGATTTCGCCTCCCCGCATGAACGCCTTGCCGCCCTCACTCGCCTCGATCGGTCTCGATCCGGCTTCCCAAGATCCCAGCAGCGAGCACAAGCTCATCCGCTACATCCAGCTCAAGCTGGCCGCACTTGGTTTTTCGGTACCAAGCGCCAGCGGCGACGATCCGGGGTTCCAGGAAATCGCGCAGGCCCTGCTCGCCAATCACCTCGAGAAGAACCGGCTGCTCAGCAGCTACCTGGCCCCGGCCGACCGGCGCGTGCAGGACTGGCTGGAGCGCTATCTGGAGAACGCCCTGCCCGCCGGCGTGCCGGTGCGCCTGCCCAGCCAGAGCTTTGTGCTCGACCGCTGGGGACTGGCCCGCCTGCTCTCGCTCCCTCCCGAGAAGGACACCCACCTCTCCCCCATCCTTTCCAGCTACCGGCTGGCCAACGGCATCCTCCACAACCCCAAGGCCGACCGCCGCACCACCGCCGGGGTATTCCACATCGCCGAGGGCGGCCTGCCCATCCCCGCCGACAAGCTCGCCGTGCCGCGCGAGGTATTCGGCCGCCTCTTCGCCCTCGCCCTGCAGCCGCCGGAGGACTTCATGCTGCTGCCCTTCACGGCCACCCAGAAGAGCCCGGCGCACTGCTTTGTATCGCTCTTGTTGCGACCCGTTGTCGTGCCCGAGGTCGCCGGAGTGTCGCCGGAGAAGACGATGGAGATCCGCTTCTTCGTGCCCGGCAGCCTGGTGGCCAACCTCGACTTCGTCGAAAGCATCTTCGGCAACGCCGGCGATCCCGCCCTCCCGATCAACGACGCCGGCCTCGATCCCAACCACTGGACCGGCCACACCGGCTGCGTAATCCTCGCCCCGCATCTGGTGGGCGTGAAGAAGACCGCACTCGGCCTGCCCGCCTGGGACCAGGCCACCGAACGCCAGCAGCGCGACGGCATGGCGTGGAAAACCCCCGACGAGCTCTACAACGGCGGCCAGGCCTTCAAGCTCTGCGCGCGCGACGAGAACGGGGTCATCGTCACCCTCATCGCCGACAACTATTTCGGATACTGCAAGAAGGAGGTGAAGACGCTCATCAGCTTCTCCGCCAACCTCCACGGCCTCGCCGAGGAGGAGCACTCCGGCGGCACCCTCGCCTTCCCCAGCTACGACCTGGGCGAGGACTTCATCTGGGATTCCCACTTCGCCCACCCGGCGCGCACCATGGAGGACATGGCCGTGGTGCTCGGCCACGACGCCCGCTACTTCCCCGAGGGCCACGCCGTGGACAAGGTGCATCCGCACATCGTCTACGTGCCCGGGGATTCCCACTTCGACCTCACCACCCAGCGCGTGGCCTGGACGCACGAGGGCCGCGAGCAGTCCGTGCGCCTGGCCCCCGACGAGATCTACGTGTACCCGTGGGGCTACACCGTGCGTATGCACAAGCCCGAGGCCGGCCGCTCCTGGCGCCTGGTGGGCAGCATCGCCGACGGCAAGCTCTGCCACAAGCCCTGCACCGTATCGGGCGGCGGCAAGAGCGAGATCTCCAAGTCCCTCACCGACGCCATCCTCTACGGCCCGGTTTTCGTAGCCGACATCCAGAAGGACTTCGACGCCGTGGAGGCCATCCTCACCCGCGACTACTCCAGCCGCTTCAAGCCCGAGTTCATCAAGAACCGCCCCAGCCGCGCCATCCTCAGCCACGGCCGCTCGCTGGGCTCTGTCATCAAGCTCCTGACACCCTCCTCCCTCGAGTTCACCGAGGAGTACAACACCTGGCTGCGCGCCATCCCCCAGCACATCAAGGACCTAGTATTCACCGTCAAACGCTTCCACAAGCCCGAGTGGGGCGACCAGTG
Organism: uncultured Verrucomicrobiota bacterium; assembly: GCA_903960515.1. Classification (GTDB taxonomy): domain Bacteria; phylum Verrucomicrobiota; class Verrucomicrobiia; order Opitutales; family Opitutaceae; genus CAJCBL01. The sequence goes on along the minus strand of CAJCBL010000237.1, from coordinate 21,598 downwards.
GCGCAACCGTTTCGGCGTGGACATCATCAACGGAGTGCCCGGCAACGAGCTCAAGCTGGGCCGGCGCAAGCTGCTCTCCACCTGCCTGCGCGTGGGCTATGCTGCCGACGGCTCCTGGCGCGTCTTCTCGCTGCGCAAGGACTTCCACCCCGCCGTGAAGATCCAGACCGAGGACGACATCACCGCCTCCATCGTCTATCCCACCAAGGCCCTCACCGGCCTGCGCCCCGACCAGCCCGCCGGCTCCGTAAAACTCATCCGCAACTGCGAATACCGGCTCTTTCAGCGGCCCGACGACGCCGTGCATCGCGGCTACGACAAGCAGACCGAGATCGACATGGCCGGCCCGCGCAACTTCTTCTCCAACTACGAGCCGCTCACCCGGGCACAAGCGTGGGAGCTGCTCAACGACACCATCGGCTTCGAGCAGTTCACTGCGCCCATCCAGCAGCTCATCCGCAGCGTGGCCGAAGACGGCGTTGCCCCCACTTTCGTCTCCCCGCACCAGCCCCGCCTGGTCGACGGCAAGCCCTCGAAGAACCCCCGCTACCTGCAGGTGCGGCCCGACCTGCTCACCCCGGCCGCCGTGTATCTGCGCACCACCACCATGCGGCTGGCCCGGCGTATCCCGGAAGGGCAGCCGCTGCACGTGGCCGTCAACATCCTGTTGCCGGGCCGCCGCGCCAACGGCCCCGAGAAGGGCGTGCCCGCACTCTGCTGCTACGCTCCGGTGCACCACCTCGAGCTGCCCGAGTTCTTCGCCGACGTCATCACCAGCATGACGGGCAAGTCGCCCTCCACCACCGGTGCCGGCTCCGAGGGCGCGCTCACCAAGGGCCCCTTCAACGCGCTCTGCCCGATCACCGATCTCAACAACGCCTTCGTCTCGATGGTGCTCACCGGTGCCAACCCGTTTGTCACCACCGCCGGCACCATAGGCCCACGCCACCGGGTGGACCACGATGTGAGCCTGCTCATCCCCGAGGTCTTCGCCCGCATGAGCCCCGCGGAGCAGAATCCGGCCTGGCTTATCGAGAACCATTATCTGGAACGCTGCACCGACTTCATCCACGAGGGCCGCACCCTGCCCGGCAGCCTGCTGGGCTGGCGGCTCACCGAGCGCTTTGTCGCCAGCTTCTTTGGTCGCGTGTTCACCAGCCCGCAGCTCGTCCTCACTTCCGAGATGCTCCGGCCCGAGGTGCAGGATGCCGCCGCCTACGCCCAAAGCCTGGATACTGTCCTGGTCACCATGCGCCGGGTGGCCTCGCTCTATTTCGAGGACGGCTCGATCGAGGGAGCCTGCCCGCCGCTGCGTGCCCTTCTGCACATCATGCGCGACGGCCACCACGAGGGCCGCCCGCTTGCCGATCCGGCGATCCGCGCGCTCTTCACCCGCGAGGAACTGCTGGCCAGCGACTGGTACCACGACCGGCTCACCCGCAAGCAGCTCGCCGACGAGGGCATGTGGCAAAAGCACATCGCCTACCTCAAGCAGTTCCTCGCCCGCCCCAGCCACCGCGACGAAGCCGAGCGCCTCGGCATCGACAGCCGGCTGGAACGTGCGAAGGAGACTCTCGCCCGCGTGCGGCATCCCTCGTACTTGGAGACCCTTCACGGCACCCTGGGGCTCGACCCGATCTATCGCGGGTGAGCCTGGGGCGGGCCGGTGCTACGCATCGGTCCGGCTCGCCCCCGGGCGGCTGCCCTTCCGCCTTCTGCGTTTTGCCTTCTGCCCTGGGGCTGCCGCCATGAGCACCTTCACCTGCGCGCATCACGACGTCCCCAAGGACTGGTGCCTGTTGCTGAAAACCGACTGCGTGCCGGGTCGGCCGGGCTGCGTGCTGCGCGGCAAGTCGGTGTTCCTTGTATCCGCCGAAGAGCGCATCCGCGAAAAGGAGCAGGCCCGGCGTGAACGGGAACTGGCGATCGCCCCGCCGCCAGTGCGCCGGCGTCCGTAGGAATGCCGGGCGGGGCTGCCGGCGTAGCCGGTGCGAGCTTGCACTCGCTCTTCGCCCCGAATCGCGTGCGAGCACGCTCGCTTCGGAATGGAGGCCGCCTCAACCCTGCCGCCGGGCAGGTGGGGCCCCCGGGGGACCGCCCTTGGCCGCCGCCATGCGGCGGCGTTTGAGCACCGCGTTGATCTCGCCCAGCAGTCGCTCCACGGTCACCGGCTTGGAGAGCACCACATCCGGCGCCGGGTCGTCGACCGAGCCGGTCCACTGGTCGATGTATCCGCTGAACAGAATGAAGGGCACGGTGGCCAGCGCCGGCAGGCTGGTGCGCAGTTCGCGCAGGAGGGCGGCGCCGTTCATGCCGGGCATGTTGTAGTCGCTCAGCACGATGTCGGGCACGAGCGACTTGGCGGTGAGCAGCGCCTCCGGGCCGTCCTCAGCCTCGATCACCCTGAATCCAAAACGTTGCAACAGCGAGGCCAGCGTTCGGCGGGCTCCAACGTCGTCGTCAACAAGTAGAATCGTGGTTGCCATGGTGCACCTCAGGTGTGCTTCGATGATCGGGCGATCACCGGCACAGGCAAGCGTCGTTGTGGCACCGCCGCCAGACCGACGATGATTCCCGTTTCCCCCGATGTGCTGCTGCGATCAAACCGCAAGAATCCGCAGCTCGGTTGCGCGTTTGCGCTCACTGCAGCACCCGCTGGCGCAGCTTCTCGGCGTCCAGTTTTTCAAGCAGCGCGATAAGGTTGGGGTACCACTTCTCGTGGAAACCGTAGCCGCCGTGGCGGAACTCGTCGATGGCGGCCTCGCGTGTCCATCCATCGAAGACGATGCGGTAGGCGGCCACGAACACCCCGGTGCGGTCGCTGCCGTGCCAGCAGTGCACGACCACCGGCTTGGGTGCGGCGCGGAACTGGCGCAGGGTGGCGACCAGGTAGTCCTCGGTGACGTCGCCCGCGTCGATGGGGTTGGCCAGCAGCGTGAAGCCGGCGGCGGCGAACTCCTTGGAGTCGGTGTGGTACCTGCGCAGGTTGAGCAGGGTGTGCACGCCGAGGGTCTTGAGGTCGGCGATGTCCCTCGTGGTCGGTTGCTCGCAGCGGTAGAGGTCGTTGCTCACGCGATACACGTTCTCCAGAGAGGTCTCGATGAGGGGCGGGGCCCACTCCGCCGGCCGGGTGCGTGGCGCCGTGGAGGCGCTCAAGCCGCCGGTCAATGCGAGGACGAGAATTACGAGGCGCAGTCTCATAGGGCCACGCTAACGGCGCGCCGGCCCGCCGCGCCACTGCGGAATCTCTGGGGACGCCGCCGCCACGGCCCGGGTGGGCGCGACCGCTTTTGCCCCTTTGCATCGGGCCAGGGCGCGCTACGGTGGCGGGCCCAGTGCCGGCCATCGTCCTCGCCACCTTCAACGCGAAGTTCATCCACGCCTCCTTCGGCCTGCGCTGCCTGCTGGCCAACTTGGGCGAGCTGCGCCCCCAGGCCGTGCTGGCCGAGTTCACCGTAAACGAGCGCCCGCTGGACGTGGCCGAGCGCATCCTCGCCCTGGATCCACGTATCGTCGGTCTGGGTGTGTATGTGTGGAACGTGGTGGTGACCACCGAGCTGGTGGCGCTGCTCAAGCGCCTGCGCCCGGAGCTGGTGGTCGTGCTCGGCGGCCCGGAAGTGAGCCACGAAACCGAGGGCCAGGAGATCGTGCGGCTGGCCGATTTCACCATCCGAGGCGAGGGCGAGAGCCTCTTCCCCCGGCTCTGCCGCGAGCTGCTCGCGGGCCGGCCACCGCAGACCAAGATCATCGCTTCGGCTGCGCCGGAGCTTGGCGGGCTGGTGCTGCCGTACGAAGAATGTGCCGACGCGGATATCGCCCACCGGCTCATCTATGTGGAGGCGTCGCGCGGGTGCCCGTTCGCCTGTGAGTTCTGCCTTTCCTCGCTGGACGAGGCGGTGCGGGCGTTCCCGCTGGAGCCCTTCTTGGCGGCGATGGACCGGCTGCTTGCCCGTGGAGTGCGGCATTTCAAGTTCGTCGACCGCACCTTCAATCTCCACCTGCCCACCAGCAGGCGGATACTTGAGTTCTTCCTTGAGCGCATGGCCGAGTGCGCGTCTACGCCCCGGGCGGAGCCGGCGGTGGCGCGGTACCCGGGGTTGTTCCTCCATTTCGAGCTGGTGCCCGACCGCCTGCCGCCCGAGTTGCGCGAACTGCTGGCCCGGTTTCCCGCCGGCACCCTGCAGCTCGAGGTGGGCATTCAGACCTTCGATCCCGAGGTGGCCGCGGCGATCAGCCGGCGGCAGGATGTCGTGAAGTTGGAGGACAACTTCCGCTTCCTCAGGGCGCACACCACCGCACATGTGCACGCCGACCTCATCGTAGGCCTGCCCGGTGAGGCGCCGGCGGGCTTCGCGGCCGGTTTCGACCGCCTTGTGGCTCTCGGGCCGCAGGAGATCCAGGTGGGCCTGCTCAAGCGGCTGCGCGGTGCGCCCATCGCGCGCCACGACGGCCCGGAGGCGATGGTGTATTCGCCGGCGCCACCCTACGAGATCCTGCGGAATCGGGTGATCGACTTCCCTACGATGCAGCGCCTGCGCCGCTTCGCGCGCTACTGGGAACTGGTCGGCAACAGCGGCAACTTTGTGGACACGCTGCCGCTGTTCTGGGCCGGTGCGCCCTCGGCGGGTGGACTGCGGGTGGCGGAGCGCCTGCGCTCCGCGCCGTCCGCATTTCTCCAGGCCGGCATCGCCGCGGGGGCCGGCCCTGCCGGGGGCGCAGCGGAGGGCTGTGCTGCGGGGGCTTCGCTCGCCTCGCCCTTCGCCGAGTTTCTGCATTTCAGCGACTGGTTCTTCGCTATTGAGGGGCGTCACCACGGGCTGGCTCTGAGCCGCACCATGGAGCGGGTATTCGGGTTTCTCGTAGGGGAGCGCGCACTGGCGCCGGAGGCCGTCGCCGCAGCCCTTGTGGGCGACTGCCGCCGTACCGGTTATCTGGAACTCCCGGCTGTGGTGAAGCCTTTTGCCCCGAGCGGCGCCCTTGCCGAGCTCAATGCCTGCCGCGGCGCTGCGGCGCAGAACACCCGCCGCCAGGCCCGCCACCGGGGGCCGCCGGGGGCGGCGTAGACCAGCGGAGACAGGGCGACCCCGCGTGTATTCAGGTTCAAGGATATTGGGCCGGCGAGTCCGCGCAGGAGCGGGCTTGCTCTCGACAGGGCATCATCGTGGGAGGGTTCAGGAATCTGGCGTGGCGCACCGGCCGGCGTGCAAGCTTTCGCTCCGCCAGCGCGTGCAAGCCCCGCCTCCGGCCAGCCGGAGCGGCCCCGCGGGATGCGCAGCCGGTGCCGGGTCCGTGGCCTGAACACAAGGACCGGCAACGGTGAAGACCCGGCGGAAAGAGCGTGAGCTCCGGGGCAAGTCCGGTGAACCTTCCGTGTGCATAGTCCGAATCCCGAAGTGGTGATCTACACAGATGGCGCCTGCGAGCACAACCCCGGCCCCGGCGGTTGGGCCGCCCTGCTGGTCAGCGGGCCCAGGCGCAAAGCGATCTCGGGGGGCTTTCGCCGGACGACCAACAACCGCATGGAGCTTCTGGCCGTGATCGAAGCGCTTAGGGCTTTGCGGGGCGGGCGGCGGACGGTGCAGGTAGTATCGGACTCCAAATACGTCACCGAGGCGGTCAACCAGGGCTGGCTCGACGGCTGGGCCGCCAAGGGGTTCCGCAAGAGCAAAGGCGTCCGCGAGAATGCAGATCTGTGGATCCAGTTGCGGGAGCTCCTGCGGGCCCACGATGTGACCTTTGTGTGGGTGAAGGGGCATGCCGAGCACCCCGAAAACGAGGAATGCGACGCCATGGCCGTCGCGGCGCGGCAATGCCCCGACCTGCCATCAGACACTGGTTACGAAGACTCCGCCGCCGCAAACACCGCCCTCGGGCTCACGCTGCTCTAGGCCGGATTGGGCCCGGTCGCAGGTTCGGCCCACGCCCCCGGGCCGTATCCGCTTGGATGGCCTTCGCCCGCCCTGCCGCCCGGGACACGCTGCCCCGCCCGGCGCGAAGCGCCCGGGCCGCGGCGGATGGACCGGTGAAGTGGTTTCCCGCAAGTCCGCGCCGGCGCGGCGGCCTGATGCGACCGGTTGGCGACCAAACGCCGGATGCGCTGCGGGGACAGTGAACGGCGTAGTTGAGCTTTGGTGGGCCCTCCGGGCGCCCATCTCTACCAATACGGAAATTGCTGTTGGCCTTTTGTTGGCTGTCACCGGATCCATTGGGACCCTGGTTGCGATCCCGTTGTGCTGGCTGAGCTCCCGTCCGGTCCATTTTCAACGAGATTGGTGCCATCGAAGCGATCATTCACAATGGATTCATAGTTCAAGTACATCATGGTTTGGGCCACTGCGTCCACGCGCCAACTTCAGGGTCTGTGATCAACCGGCGGGAAAGGGGCAATCTGAGGATTCCATTTTGGGCTCGGGCCCTCCGGTTTCCGGATCGCATTCTGCGACGGAACTGCGTGGCTTCGGTTCATGGCCTCCCAGCTCTCAAAGCACTACGAAACAGTAGGCCCGTTTGTCGGGCTTTGGGTGCGCACAGCGAGAGCGCTGAGCAAGGCAGGGTATGCCAATCGAAAGGAAGTACGTGCCGACATCGTGAGCGGCGCCCTTTATCCGTACCGATCGATCCATGACTATGGCCCATACGCCGACCGGGAAGTGCGGGCATGGCTAGGTATGCGAACTGGGGCTGATCAACGGGGCACTCGAGGGTTCGAGGACATGCCAGTAGCCGGCTGGGGCAATTCTGTCCGAGGCTAGGGGCTCTTGGGAAACTGACGCAGAAACTCTGATTCCCGCCCCGGCCGGAATCTTCCCGGGCTTCTACTGATGCAGCGGTAAAATTGGAGCGCGGCCCAGGCGTAGTGCAAATGTCGTATCCCGTGGCGTTTGGATTCAGCCCTCCGCCGGCCTGTCGATCATGCCCGGGTGGGTCTCGCTCCAGAAAAAGCGTCGTTGAGCTCCTGTGACACGGCCAGATAGAGCCCGGGCTCCTTGGCTCCGCGCGAACCGGCGACATTGAGCGCATGCACCCGGAGCAGCTCCATAAAACACTGCAACTGCAGCGCGGGGTCTTCGTAGTTCTGCACCTGCCGCAGCGGCAAATGCAGGCAGGGCTTCCCCTGCTCCCGGGCGAAGGCCAGGGTCTTGAGCGCCCCGCCGGTGGCCGTGGCGGCGAAGGTGAATACCACCGTAGAGTCGGTATTGCGCATATTCCATTCCGTGCGCTGGAGGTAGCCGGCGCTGGGCGTCTCGCTCAACTGGTACTGGCCGCCGAGGACGCCATCGAGGGCAAGGCGGCCCTTCGGACACCGTCCGCCGTGGGCGAAACCGTGGAGGATGGAGACATCGAGGGCGGCGCGGTCCGCGCCGGTTTGCCCCCGCCGGAGATGAGTCTTTCGATCATGGTGGCGCAATTGATACCACAAGAGGTAGGACATCCGCTGTGCGTGCCCAGAAACTGCGATGCAAATATTGGGGCGCGGACATCGCCCATCCCGGCGGGGCGAGCTGCAAAAGCGCCCTGCCCAAATGCAGTTGTGGTCCGGCACCTCAGCTCGCGATCTTCGCGCGCAGGGTTTCCCAGAGTCCGGAGTGGTTGAGCAGGATGTCCTTGATACCAAGCTGCACGACAGGGGAGTTCAGGGCCTTCGAGCTCATGGCGTTGTGTGCGTCGAGGGCGTCCATGATCGCGGAGAGCAGCTCCGTCTTGAGGTCGGGGGAATTGGCGAACTGCTCCTTGGTGTTGTTCGCCGCCTGCAGTCGCAGTTTCTCGGATTCGAGCAGCTTCCCCTTGATCACGTGGTTCACGTACACGAGCTGGTCCTGGTCCGTGGTGTCGGCTCCGAAGAGCTCGTTGAGCTTCTGGATGAGCTCGCCCAGGTAGGCCTTCTGCTGCTCCTGCACGCTGCCGCTGCCGGCCTCCGTGATCGGATCCAGCAGGATCGCGGCGCCTGCGTAGAGCGGCATCGCACGCTTGCCGAGATTCTTCAAGTGGTGGTGGGTCAACACCACCTTCGACAGATCGATATCCGCCCGCTCGCGGCCGAATTCCAGCAGTGGCAGCAGGCGCTTGAAGAAGATCGCCCTCTTCTCGATGGCCGTGTTGCCGTAGTCGAAAATCTGGGAAAGGAAGGTGTAGAGTCGGATGAAGGCGCCGAGGTCGTTCTTGAAGAGGCTCAGGGCGTCCAACTCGTCCTTGGCGGCTTTGGTCGCGGCTTCGTCCTCCCGCTCCTTGGCGCTCCGCAGCGCCTCCTGCGCGGCCTTGTAGCGGCGCATCAGGCGGTCCACCACCGGCTCCAGGGCCGCCAACAGCTCGCTCTGCTTCGCGCCCGGCTTCAGCTCCGCCGTCACCACGCGGTCCACCTCGAAGTCATCGTAGTGGCCGGCTGCGTCGAGCTTGGCGCGAAGGTTGAAGACGAGATTCGGGTCCGTCGTGGCCGAGAGCTGCGCCGTGGTGTGGTACGTCTTGAAGGCGGCCAGCACGTCCTCCGTGTCGTTCACGAAATCCAGCACGTAGGTGGTGTCCTTGCCCGGGTGGGCACGGTTGAGGCGGGAGAGCGTCTGCACGGCCTGGATGCCGGCGAGTCGCTTGTCCACATACATGCCGCAGAGAAGCGGCTGGTCGAAGCCGGTCTGAAACTTGTTCGCCACGAGCAGAATCTGGTACTCGTCGCCCTTGAAGGCCTCGCGGATGTCGCGGCCTTTAAGGTTGGGATTCAGAGCGGCGCTGTTCTCGGTGAATCCATCCGGACCGGACTCCGAATCGTTTACCTCACCGGAGAACGCCACGACGGTGCCGATCTTGTAGCCGCGGTCTTTGATGAGTGCGTCGATGGCCAACTGCCAGCGCACAGCCTCCAGGCGGCTGCCCACCACCACCATGGCCTTGGCCTTGCCGCCGAGCAGCGGGGCCACGTATTCGCGGAAGTGTTCCACCACGATCTGCACCTTCTGGGCGATGTTGTAGGGGTGCAGCCGCACCCAGCCCATGATGCTCTTCAACGCCGCGCTGCGCTCCACCGCCGACTCGTCGTAGTCCTTGCCCTCGTGGGCCAGCCGGAAGGCCAGCTTGTACGACGTGTAGTTGTGCAGCACGTCGAGGATGAACTTCTCCTCGATGGCCTGCCGCATCGAGTAGACGTGAAACGGCACCGGGACGTTCCCCTCCCCGGCCGGCCGCGTGGGATCGGGCCGCGTGCCGAAAAGCTCGATGGTTTTGTTCTTCGGCGTGGCCGTGAACGCCACAAACGTAATACCGCGGTCATCGGCGCGCGCCGCCATCTGCGCAGCGAGAATATCCTCTGTGCTCACCTCGCCGCCGTCGCGCAGGTCGGCGAGTTCCTCGGGAGAAAGCACCGCCTTCAACTTCGCCGCCGCCTCACCGGTCTGCGAGCTGTGCGCCTCGTCGGCGATCACGGCAAAGCGCTTGCCCTGCGTGGCGGCGAGCTCGCGCACCGCCTCCAACGCGAACGGGAAAGTCTGGATCGTGCAGACCACGATCTTCTTGTCGCCCGAGAGCGCCTCGGCCAACTCGCCGCTCTTGCTGCCGTCGTTGCCCTTGATCGTGGCCACCACCCCGGTCTGCCGCTGGAAATCAAACAACGCGTCCTGGAGCTGCGCATCGATCACGTTGCGGTCGGAGACGACGAGCACGGTGTCGAAAACCTTCTTGTTCATCGCGTCGTGCAACTCGGCGAGGAAGTGCGCCGTCCACGCGATGGAGTTGGTCTTGCCCGAGCCTGCGGAGTGCTGGACGAGATACCTGCCGCCGGGCCCATCGATGAGGACGGCGACCTGAAGCTCGCGCGTCACGTTGAGCTGGTGGAAGCGCGGGAAGATCGTGCCTACGAGCTGCTTCTTCTTGTCGCGCTGGGCGATGAGGTAGCGGCCCAAAATCTCCAGCCAGCTCTCCCGCGCCCAGACCTGCTCCCAGAGGTAGGCGGTGCGGTGTCCGCCCGATGGATTCACCGGGTTGCCCGCCGCGCCGTCGTCGCCCTGGTTGAAGGGCAGGAAGACCGTGGTCGGTCCGGCCAGCTTGGTGACCATGGCGACCTCGTTGTTGCTCACCGCGAAATGCACCAACGCTCCCTGGGGGAACGACAGCAACGGCTCGGACGCCTGTCCCTTTGGCCGCGGTTGGCGGTCGAAGCGGTACTGTTCGATGGCGTCGCCGATGCTCTGGGTGAAATCGGTTTTCAACTCCACGGTGGCCACCGGCACGCCGTTGAGGAAGAGCACGAGGTCGATGCTGTTCTCGTTCTGAAGCGAGTACTTCACCTGCCGCACCACCCGCAGCCGGTTGGCCGCGTACCGGGCGAGGATGTCGGGGTTCATCGCCAGCGCCGGTTTGAATTCCGCCAGCTTGAGCGGCTGCCGCAGCCCGAGAAGCTCGATTCCCTGCCGCAGCACGTCGAGCGTGCCGCGCTGGTCGAGTTGGTCGCGCAAGCGGGCCAGCAACGTATCCCCCGCCGCCGCGCCGTGATTCTTCGTGAGCGTCTCCCACGCCGTCGGCTGGGCAGTCTGTACCCACGCAACCACATCGGCCGGGAAGAGCGCCCGGGCGCGATCGTAGCCGGCGGCTTCGCCCTCGGCGTAAAGCCAGCCGTGCGCGGCGAGGTGCGCGCAGATCTCCGCTTCGAAACTAATTTCTTTGTGGAGGCTCATAGGGCGTGACTGCGGATCTGACGATTAGGGGAAAACATCTGACGATTATCTGAGGGTCCGGGAGAGACGGTCAGAAGTTCAACCACGTGACGGGCATCGGAAGATTCCCGCCGTTTGTCGGAAGATTATCGGAAGATTCACCGGGGGCTGTTTGTGCTGACAAAAACATACTTGGACGCGCGTCCTCGGCCCTGACGTACCAGGATGTTCATCTTCGCCAAGCCGATCAGATCGCGATTGGCGGTATCGTAAGTGATCTTCAAATTCTTGATCATCCAGCCGCTGGAAATGGAGCCCGCGGCGAGAACCTCCGCTACGGCCTTCCGCTGCCGCTCGTTGAGCTGAGCCTCCATCGCGGGAGTGACCGGGCCGGAGGCCCCCGCCGGCACTTTCAACCGGTCGTAGTTCCCCGCCGGACCCGCGAGCGTCACAACAAAGTAACCGTCCTCCTGGCTGAGCTTGGGGGCGTCGAGTCCGTGGTTGAGCATCGCGTCCTGCATCCGGGCGAAGCCGCTACCGCGTTGCTCCATCACGCCGAGCGTGGCGAGCGTTTGTGCGATCAGAGGCGCGAGATAGCCCCGGGGCGCCGGCCGCGCGGCGGGCGGCTCCTTCTCGAAGAGTACCGGCACACAATGCTGGAGCGGAAAGGGATCACTGGAGATCAGGCCGGCGACAGCAGCCCGTTCGAGTTCCAACTCCTTCTGCACCGAGCTGATGAATATCCGGAGCGGGTTCATGGTGGCGGATTGAGGTCGTCGAGACTGTGCGGTTTCTCCGGGGCGTGGGCGAGAAAGGATTGATGGACTGGAGACAGAATGTCGGAACCGGATTGAACTCACGCGGAGACGCGGAGAACGCGGAGGCGAATCGATCCGAAAGGGTGTTCTCTGCGGGCTACACGGCTTCGCGTGAGGATTCCGCGATTTGGCCGGCGACAGAGATCAGGCGACTGCTTTGTCCAACACCGCGTGGATCCGGTCGGTCTCCTCGTAGGCGCAGAACAATGCACAGACTTCCTCGCCGATGGCGCGACTGGCCTCATCGACCTCCTGTTCGGCAGGATCGTAAAGCATCACCGGGCGGAGCCGCGGCGCAGCCTTCTTCAAGTCATGCCAGCGGTACCCCCACTGCTCCATCACCGGCAGCAGTCGTCCACGCCGCCGCAAGATCTCGAAAGCCACCGGATTCGGCCCTTCAACAAGATAGTCCACGCGCACCCGACGCTCGGTCTTGCCGTCGAGCATCGCGCCTTCCTTTGCCTCGATCTTCCGATCGGCGAAAACCCGGCGTAGTGTGATGTCAGCCACATTCAGCGCACGCACCGTGGGTTCATGCAGTACCGACAGGTGCGACACCGCCGCCAGCGCCTCGGCGAAGACATGCAGTTCCACCGGATCGAACGGCAACGGCATCCAGCGATACAATTCGTAGCCGTCGCGTTCGACACGGCATTGCCGCAGCACTTCTGCGATACGCTCTGCGACCGAACTCGCCTCCACGTTCTGCCCGAGTGCAGCCAACGCACCGAGCGTGCGGCCGGAGTCGCTCACGCGAACATTGCCTGGCGTGGCAGGAGTGATCTCGACGACCAGCTGCCAGCCCTCCGCATCGGTCTGAGGCAAAGCCAGCGCCAGTCCGCGCGTCGTCGGTTCAATGGTGAGCGCGTTGTTCCAGAAACTCGTGAGGGCGGCGCGCAGTTGATCGGATTGGAGAAAGGTGTCGACGCCGCTCACAGTAGGGCCTCCTCCCAGCCGAGATCAATGTTCCAAAGCACCGCCGTGCGGCGAACATAGTCACTGAAATCACTGGGGGCGAAATCGGGCAGCGGCTCGTGCCGGTTGAATTCCGCATGGTCGGTCGGCTGGTTCGGATCGCAAATGTTCTGGTGCCAACCGGCAGGAATGCGGAGCTTCGCCCGGAAGTTCTGTTTCGCCACCGGGCAATAGCCCACACCGCGCACCCGCTGCTGTTCGAGCAACAGCGAGGCGTCATAGGTTGCCGGAAGATCCGCCTGCCCCGCCTTGCCGAGATAGCGGAGATCGCAGAACGGGCCGTCGACGAGGTCGAGCGTCGCATCGAACTTCTGCCCGTGCTCGCCGCGCTGGTCGATCTCGATAGCCGCCCCATCGCTCGGACATTTCGGGGCTTGGACGATCTCGACGATGCGGTGGCGCGGATAACGGTAATGCATGGCGGCGACGGGGTTCATCGCCACAGTGTGAAATCGCCGGGGCGTGAGCGAGAATGAACTGAAAGGATGGTGACAACGCACGCGGCGAAGCGTCCTTCCCCGCGCGGCGCCGTGGGACGTCAGGTCGCTCTTCGGGCCGCCGCCAAGCGGCGCTCCCGGAATGCCGCTTAGGAAGTGGCAGAACGCACGTCGATCTGGCCGGTGACGGCGGCGGAGATCAGCGCGGTGCGGCGCTCCTGAAGCAGGTCGACAGTCCGCGATGATTCAGCTGCGAAGTGCGGGCAGATCTCCGACTCGAAGCCAATTTCCTTGTGGAGGCTCATGATGTTCGTGCTCGTCATTTTGGGGCGGCTTGGCGCTTCACTGCATCCAACGTCCTGCCATCCTTAGTCTTCCATTCGTCCCACCCATTCGCAGACCGGCCCATCAGGGCCACGCCAGCCCCGCTGGGGGATCGAAAGAGGTGATCTTTCTGGAAGACCACCTTGTCGCCTTCCACGTGCATCACCCCGGACTCCAATAGGCGGATGCGAAGCCTCTCGTCACAGGTCCCCTTAATGGACGGTACATTCTCCTTCCGTCCAACGGAGCCCTTAAGCACCGTAAATCCTTCCTGCGTGTAAATCCCGCGACCGTTAACGCCAGATCCTGTGCAGAAAAAGAGGTCATCTTTGTCCATCGCGTGGTCGGTCTTCCCCACCGGATCGAAGACCGAATATCCGAGAGTCGCCAGCAGAGTCCGCCCGGTCTCAAACACCTCAAGACAATCGGCTTCCAACGGAGCTGGTGTGTGAGGCTTGCTGCCGCCGTTGCTGTTCTCGTCGGCATAGCGGCCGGCCTTCCGCGTCGCCTGAAGGCAGTGCCACTCCAGAAAGAGCGCATGGGTTTGCGTCAGGCTGTTGGTCTTGGAAACCAGAACCAGCGCACGTTCCCAGAAATCCTTCTTCTTGTTGTGTTCAACGAGACGTGTGCGCAGGTCGCCCGTCTGCCCGATGTAGACCTTGTGGTCGGTACCGTCTTCAGATTCCCCAAATAGAAAGTAGAGCGCCACCTGCTCGCTCTCGGGCATCTTGAGGAACTCTGGCAACAGACTGCGCGGTACCTCAAACACCTGCACGATGCGGGTAGTAACCTCCGCGATGCGGATGCCGCGCGGGTCACCGCCTGGCAGGAAAATCTGGATCGTCTTCGGGGTCGTAGTCATGGCGAGTTAGGTCTGGCGCACGTCGATCTGGCCGGTGACGGCGGCGGAGATCAGCGCGGTGCGGCGTTCCTGCAGCAGGTCGATGGCCCGCTGGGCTTCTGCCGTCAGGGTGTCGAACTTGGCCGTCTCGGTGTCGAGGTGGGCGACGATGGCGTGCTGTTCGGCGAGAGAAGGAAGGAGGACTGGAGCCTCTTTCACATTCTCTAGGCTCAACCCTTGTTTTAGCCCGTACTGCGAAAGATCGAAGTACGTCGCGCCAACACGGCTCTTCAGAAGAATTCCCAAGTACCGCGGAACGACGTCTTCCGTGGGCCGAACGAGGCACAGGTGCTGATTCACATATGCTGGTTCAGTGAGCCCGGCGCAGATGGCTACATTGCCTGTTTTTGCGCCAGTGATACACACAACGACGTCGCCGTTGCGTAAATGAGTTCGGGCGGTCTCGGCGTCGGCTTCGACCGAAACCCGTTTTGCCGACTCAAAGTCTAATCCAAGGGTATCGTTCAGGTCACCGCTTTGGATGAACAACTCTCCGTCATCGCTGATGCGTTCCGACCAACCTCGGGGGCCGCTCGTGAGGAAACAGCTAACTGACTTCACTCGGCGCAACTCCCAATGTTCCGGCACGTCGCCGATCCATTCGATGCCGGAGGGCTTGAGGGGGGCATTCGGATTCAGGCCTTTGGTGACGGCGTTGGAGATGACGGCCTGGCGTTTCTCCTTCAGCAGATCCAGCAGCCGCCGTTGCTCCGCCACAAGCGCGTCGATCTTCCCCGTCTCTTGGTCCAGAAACTCCGCTATTCGCGTCTGTTCGGCGTGGGGCGGCATCCCGAGCAGGATGTTCCGCATCTCCGAATAGTTGGTGCTCCAAAGATCAGCGACGATCCCTTTCCCATGGCGATAGAACTCTTCCTGGAAGGGCTGACTACGGAGCAAGTGATGCACAAACAAGGTATGAACCTGTTCCAACGGTTGCATGACGGTGCAGATCAATGAAACCGAACCATCAAGATCTGATGCCCCCGAGGAGCCTTTCCGATCAGAGCGACTGTTGATCACAAAATCCCCTCTACAGACCCTCTTCCGGTTGTCGCCATCGTCCGATTTGGCGGCCGTATCGAGCTGCGGGACGATCCCGTTCTTGGTGACCGATAGAGCCGGGAAATCCTTATCGCTGACCTTCTCACGCCGTTCGGCGAAGAAGTAGCCGATGCGCTTCACCTCCCAATGCTCCGGCACCTCGCCGAGCCACTCGACACCGCTGGCTTTGTACTTCGGGTAACGGGGGAAGCTCATGGGATCAGCAACAGGCGTGATTCGGGGACCGAAACGGGGCGCCACGTGGTAAGTGGCGCGTGGACGGTGCGAAGGAGAGCCGCTTGATAAGCGGCTTCCGCAGAGGCCACTTGGATAAATGGCACTCCCAATCCCGCCACTTGGATAAGTGGCGCTCCGGCGGACACTTCGTCGTTTGAATTGAGGGAAAAGCTCACGCTCTACCTCCATCCAGCGCATCGGGCGTGCTGTCCCCTTCTGGCTTTTCCAGATCGCGTGAGAGTTCGGCCTCGATCTCCTCGATGCTGGGCAGGCTGGTGTCCAAGGGCGTGGGCAGCGCGCGGACAAGGTGGTATTCGGCCACGCCAATGGGCTTGTCGATCCCGGACAAGGCATACTCGGCGACAAGCCGGTTCTGACTGCGGCAGAGCAGCAGCCCGATGGTGGGCTTGTCGTCCGTGGCTTTGACCTGGGCGTCCAACGCGCTGAGGTAGAAATTCAGTTGGCCGGCATGCTCGGGCTTGAATGCGTGGGCCTTGAGCTCAACCACCACGTAGCATTTCAGCCGGGTGTGATAGAAAAGCAGATCAATAAAGAATTCCTCTCCGGCGACCTCGAGGCGGAACTGGCGTCCCACGAAGGCAAAGCCCGCCCCGAGTTCCAGGAGGAAGCGGGTGATGTGCCGAATCAGGGCGTTCTCAATGTCGCGCTCATGGGCCTCGTCGCCAAGGCCGAGGAAATCGAAGTGGTACGGGTCCTTGAGAATCTGGGTAGCAAGACCGGCCTGCGGCGGGGCGAGGCGCCGGTCGAAGTTGGTGACCGCTGCACCCTGACGGAGGTGGAGTTGGTTCTTGATCTGGAGCGCAATGGTTTCGCGAGGCCAGGACTGCTGGAGTGCTTCGCGAGCGTACCAGGCGCGAAGGGCCGGCTCGGAAAGCTTGGTGAGGAGCGTGACGATGTGGAACCAGGGCAATTGGGCAGCAGACTGCTGCCCAATTTGGAATTCGGGGCATTCCCGCGCGAAAAACTTCATGTACTTCAGATTCCGCGACGATAAGCCCTTCATGTCCGGGAAGGCGGCGCGCAGGTCGGCCGCCACCTGATCGATGACCTTGGCGCCCCACCCCTGCCGGCTCTGGCGCTCGAGAATCTCTCGCCCGATGTCGTGGTAGAGCCGGATTTGTTCGTCGTTGGCCGCCAGCAACGCGCGCTGGCGTGCGCCCTGGATGCGCTGCTTGAGAGAGGCCAGCCATGCAGTGTAGTCGGACGGGAGAGCGAAGAGTTCTTTGTTCACGGGACTATCAGTTGGCGGGATTCAGTGCCTGAAACGGAGCGCCACTTGGCAAGTGGCGGCTGGGTGGCGCGAAGGAGAGCCGCTTGATAAGCGGCTTTTCCAGAAGCCACTTGGACTAGTGGCGCGCCCCGGAAGCTCCGCTTTCACTTCGTGAGGCCCCCGATCATGGTCAGGATGCGGTCGGTAACGCCTTTCAGCTCGGCGTCGATCTCGGCGAGCGGGCGCGGAGGAGTGAAAACACAGAAGTGCCGGTTGACGGGAATCTTCATTGCGAGAGGGATTCTGTGGCACAGTAGGCCTGTCGCTGATGTGTGGGCGTGGTCGGGAAGGCCAGCGAGA
The DNA here is from genome assembly GCA_903960515.1 of uncultured Verrucomicrobiota bacterium. Lineage (GTDB taxonomy): Bacteria > Verrucomicrobiota > Verrucomicrobiia > Opitutales > Opitutaceae > CAJCBL01. Next base: position 4,637 of record CAJCBL010000237.1, on the reverse strand, counting down.
GACGGCGATCACGCACCAGTTTGCTCAGGTACTGGTCGCGCAGCGTGTCGGGCTTGCGGTTCACGAGTTCGGCAAGGCATTGCAGCGTAATGAATCGTCCAGAGCAGAGGGCGAGAACGACAACGATCAGGACTTCGCGATCCACCTTGCCCTTGGAGCGGGGTTCGACCGCCGCCATCTCGAAGTTGGCGCGCAGCCTGGGCGACAAGCGGCTCAAGTCATCGACCACCGGCAAATCCAGCTGGTCTGAAAGAAGGCAGCCATCGGAGTCCCTTGCTTCTGCCAAATTCGTGGAAGAAATAAGCAAATCCGGGGAGCTCGCAGACAAATTCGGGGAGCTCGCAGACAAATTCCGGGAGCAGTCCGCCCCTAATCCTGATCCTGGACCAAACACTTCCTCCGGAGTAGGAATCCCTGCCCCAGGCAGACAGTAAACCGCGCCCCGTCCCGGGTTGTGGGGTTCGAGAAAGCCGTGCTGCACCAGACCTTGGAGCAGCCGCGAAGCGTCGAACGGATGCAGTGCGGTCATCTCCCGAACGCGGGCATGGGAGACAACGTCTTCGGAGGCGGCTGCGGCAAGGGTGAGTCGTTCGTCACGGGTGAGCTGTTCGAAACGGGCACCAAAGGTTTTCCGCAGACCGGCAACCAGGTGTTCCGGCAACAAGTCCACCATCCGCAACTCAAGCAGCGTCTGATTGTACGGCTCAATGCGTTCGTAAAGCGCCGGTGCACGCCAGTGCTGGCTGGCCCAGCCGTTGTAAATCTTCGGGATTCCCGAGCCCGCTTGCTCGCCCACACCGACCAATCGGAACATCTTGTGCAGCGTACGATTGCGGCAGTCGTGCTCACCGCCCCGGATGGCGATCTCCGCTGGAATGCGCATGAGGCCAGGGTTGCGAAAGCCAAACATGTCAGGCCGTTTCACCACGAGCACCGAGGCACGGTCCGAATAGTCGGCATGCACGAGAACGTTGGCTAAGGCCTCGCGTAATGCCACATGCACCGGGGTCTCATCCTTGCGCTCCCCTTTTTCCAAGGCAAAAGGCACCTTCAAATCGGCAGTGAGCTTGAGATAAACCCGGCGATAAAAATCGTAGAGATTTCCCGACCACTTGCCGTCGAGCGTAAACCGGTCGACCCAGCGGAGCTCGGTTCTAGCCTCCGGACGCTCCTGATAATCAAGCATGAAGTTCGGCAGCTCTTCATGGATCGTTGTCATCCAACCAAACATCAGCAGACCGGAGAGGGTAAGGCCGCTCTCGCCCGATTCGCGATCCTTACGCCAGGCACCGAGCTGTCGCAGAAATGCAAGATCCTCCAATGCATTCCACGGATGCGCAGGCTCGCGATTGGCGAAGACCTGTCGGTAGGCACGAAAGGTCTCCATGCACAAGTCCTCGACCCCGTAGCCACGGAGAATGCGGTCGTCGCGGCTGTCCTCGACCTGCTCAGCCAGCATCCGTTTCACCTCCTCGTCGGGCAGCGGACGGTCGCCGTCGTTGAGGCGACGGAACGCGTGCCCATCGAGGGGATTGGACGTGAGATAAACTGGCCGCTGTTTGCGGTTAGCGCGCGCGATCTCAACGATCAGCAACGAGCGCCCGTCCAGCACGAGTTCCCGAACGTGGGCATCGGTCAACAGGTTGACGCTGACTTTCTGGCGATTGTTGAGTCCATCGAAAAGCTCCTTCCTCACTTTCGCAATTTGGACAATACCCTCGGCGACGAACTGGCCCTGCTTCTCTCGCACGCCAAGCACCACGACACCGCCATCGGTATTGGCAAAGGCGCTGTAGGTGGGCCAAAAATCCTCGGGCAAAGCCCCCTGCCCATCGCGCCCAAGTGCAAGCTTGCACTCAAGGTCCACGGCTTCGCGAAGCAGCGTCAAGTCGGCGAGCGAATGAATTTCGATCATACGGCGTTTCCCCCAACGCTCACTTCGTGAGGCCCCCGATCATGGTCAGGATGCGGTCGGTAACGCCTTTCAGCTCGGCGTCGATCTCGGCGAGCGGGCGCGGAGGAGTGAAGACGTAGAAGTGGCGATTGAAGGGGATCTCGTAGCCGACCTTCGTCTTCTCGTGGTCGATCCAGGCATCGGGTGCGTGAGGCAGAACCTCGCGCTTGAAGTACGTCTCCACGTCCTCGGAGAGCGGGACGTTCTCGGTGTCGCGTAGGGAAGCGTCGGGCACGGGCTGGCCCTTCCCTTTGCCTTTGACGGAGAGCACGGGGTGACCCTTCGCATCCCGCGTGGGGCGCTCGACGGTGATCGTGCGGTAACCGAATTCCTCGTTCTTGAAAATCCGGCTGATGGGCACGTCTGCGCGGGTGGACGTCTTGAACTCGCCGAAGAGTTTCGTGATCTCATCGATGTGCTCGGGGCTAAGCTCCTTGCGTTTACTGCCAAGGCTCTTGCGCATCTTTTGCCAGAAGCTGGAGGCGTCGATGAGCTGAATCTTGCCCTTGCGCGCGGCCGGCTTCCGGTTGGAAACGATCCACACGTAGGTGCTGATGCCGGTGTTGTAGAACATGTCGGTGGGCAGGCCGATGATCGCCTCGACGAGGTCGTTCTCCAAAACGTAACGACGGATCTCGCTCTCGCCCGAGCCCGCACCACCGGTGAAGAGCGGCGAGCCGTTGAGCACAATGCCGAAGCGGCTGCCGCCATCGACGGCCGGGCGCATCTTCGAGATGAGATGGAGCAGGAAGAGCAGCGAGCCGTCGCTCACGCGTGGTAGGCCGGGGCCGAAGCGGCCACTAAAACCCTGCTCCTCGGCCTCCTTGCGGATCTCTTTCTCGATCTTCTTCCACTCCACGCCGAAGGGCGGATTGGAGAGCGCGTAGTCGAAGTGTTTCCCGGAGAGGCCGTCGGCGGAGAGCGTGTTGCCGAAGATGATGTTGGCGATGTCCTGCCCCTTGATGAGCATGTCGGCCTTGCAGATGGCGTAGGACTCGGGGTTGAGTTCTTGGCCGTACATGACGAGGCGGGCCTCGGGATTGAGGCTGGCGAGGTGCTCGCCGCCCACGCTGAGCATGCCGCCAGTGCCCGCGGTGGGATCGTAAAGGGAGCGCACCACACCGGGCTTGGTGAGGGCGGCATCGTCCTCAATGAAGAGGAGGTTAACCATGAGCCGGATGACTTCGCGCGGGGTGAAGTGCTCGCCGGCGGTCTCGTTGGAAAGCTCGGCGAACTTGCGGATGAGCTCCTCGAAGACGGCGCCCATCTGGGCATTGCTGACGGCGTCGGGGTGCAGGTCGATGTTGGCGAATTTTTCCGTGACGAGGTAGAGCAGGCCGGACTTGGCGAGGCGGTCGATCTGGGTGTGAAACTCGAAGCTCTCGAAGATGTCGCGCACGGCGGGCGAGAACGCCTGCAGGTAGGCGCGGAGGTTTTCGCCGATGTGGTCCTGATCGCCCATGAGCTTCTTCAGGTCGAGCGGCGAGGTGTTGAAGAAGAGCTGGCCGGACTTCTTGAGGAGGAAGGGCTCGGGGTTGAGGCCGGCCTGCGTGCGCTTGGCCAGTTCGGCCAGCACCGCGGGCTTGGTGGGCTCCAGCACGCAGTCGAGGCGGCGCAGGACGGTGAAGGGCAGGATGACCTTGCCGTACTCGGACTGCTTGTAATCGCCGCGAAGCAGGTCGGCCACGGACCAGATGAAGGAGGAAAGATTCGGATCGGACATGCGGGGATAGAATGCGGAACGGGGAAGAGAACTGTCGTGTGTCGACTGGGATTCCCAAAGGCTGGCCCACGATTCTACGAGTAGAAAAGCCAACCGGTCCCAGCCTTTCGATGCAAGGGGGAAGGCGGGCAAATCCCAGCAAGGTGGTGAGGGATTTGTGGAGTCATCGGCGGCAACTCATCGTGGGTGAAGAACGAAGGCATCGGTTTCGGCGCGAATCGTAGCAGGGGGCCTCGGACAATGTCCGCCTTACCCCGACTGGGCGTCGCAACTCTCTGGCCGCGCAACGCACCCGCCGGCTGCGGCTGAGTGTCGTGCGCCGCCCAGCGTGGGATTGCGCCGTATCAGATCGGCCAGGAGCAGGTTCATCCCCGTGGTCTTGCCCGAGCCGGTGTCGCCCGAGAAAAGGAAGTACCGGTTGGCCTTGTCGCCCGTCCACGAAAACCCCGCGAAACGCAGCACGATGCGCCACCGGTCCGCCACGATGCGCCCCGCCGGATCGCGCACGTAGCGGCGATGATCCGCCAATACAAAGAGCAATCCTGCCAGCGCGCACACTCCCCCTCCAGCGCTCAGCCCCCAGTTCGCGGGCAGGCGGCTGGCGCCAAACAGGCCAAAACCGGCCACCAAAAGTGCGAGCAGGAAGGCCACCGGAGCGCGCAAACCGGGCTCGTTGTGGCGAAGATTTCGGGCCACCAGCCAGGCGCAAACCCCGAGAAAAGCGGCAGCCAGCACGAAGGCGGCGACCGTGAGCGCATCGGGATTGTGCAGCCACTGGCGCAGCAAATGGTCGGGCGGAGGCAATGCTTTCATCGTGATCGGAGCCGCCGCTACTGAACCCCGCACCCGCCTTGCCGCGAGGAACCGGGCATACCGAAAATTCGGTATGCCGCAAAACTTGGCACGTGCTTGATTTCGCACGACTTCCGCCCCGAAGGATCTCCTTAGGGCCTTGCGTCT
>CAJCBL010000236.1 GCA_903960515.1 uncultured Verrucomicrobiota bacterium | reverse complement strand
GGGTCTGTCGGTCGAGATTGAAGAAGCGGGCGGCCATGGCCTATTAAAATACCGCATGACGTTGCCTGTCAACAAAATATGCAACTATTTTGAACAAAATCCGAAGTCCGACAGGCTGCTAGGCGCCCAACCGGCGAGCGGAGTCAAGCACCCGCAGCTCTCACCCAACTGCCCTCACCCCAGCGCTCCATGAACGCCACCTGCGCGTCGTGGTCGGGCACTTCCCCTTGGGCGTCGCGCATCAGAAAACGTCGCGGATATCCGGTTTCCAGTGCGTTCACTCGCACAGTCCATGCCTCCACCACAAATAGCGCCTTCCAGGCACCGCAGCCGATCTCATACTGCCCGGCCTCCGAGCGCCTGATACGCCGAGTGCGATGCGGCGCCGGGTCGCGCCCCAGCAATTCCTGCAGGCGCGCCGTGAAATCCACCCCCCAGGTCCCGCGCAGCCATTCCGCCTGCTCGCTCGCTAGCGGGGCAAACTCGACGGTGAACCGCGGCGGCTCCTCCATCGCCGCATCCACTGCGTCGATCCAGCCCGCCTTGTCCCCGGGGAACGAATCGTAGGAGGGCACATAGGGTTTGATATCAAATACCGGAGTACCGTCGACAAGGTCGCAAGGGCCCAGCCGCAGGCTGAGTCCTTCGATCGCCAGCAGGCGCACGGGGGTGAGACCGAGGGGATTGGGGCGGTGCGGCGAACGGGTGGCGAATACTCCGCGACGCTGGGCCGGACCTCGCGGGGGCAGCACCAGAGGCCGCCATGTAGTGTTGCGATGGAACTGCCAGATCAACCAGATCCGATCAAAACCGGCTAGATCACGAAGGGCCGACTGGTAGTCGTGCCCCGGGAGCAATTCGAGCAGGTGCTCGTCCTGCGCATCGTCCACGGGTTGATGCCGCGCCTGAAACTTCACCCGCTGGGCGGTGCGCACATAGCCGATGGGCTGGAGCGTGAGAGTGAGCGGCGGTGCTGGGTTCACCCGAGCAGAAAGGTGGATTCGCGCGCCGCCGTCGAGAGTGCGTTTCCGCTGCAAAATGGAGGGGGCGGCCGCGGGAATTTTCCCGGTGCTGCTCATCCGGATGCAGCCTGCGGGGCGCCCACTTCCAAGTGGGAGGCGAAGGCCTGGCCATGTGCTCAGTGCGGTACGGAGACTGCCTGAGCCCCTGCGCTCAATCGGCGTTGCGCGGCGCGAAATCGACCGCAACCAGGCACAAGTCGTCGGCGAAACCCTGCTCGGTAGCGCTCGCGCCAAACTCGCGCACCGCCGCCAACAACCCGTCCAGTAGCGACGGGGTCGCCAGTGCGGCACGCTCAGCCAGCGCCGTACGCAGGCGTTCAGGACCGAACTCCTCGCCGCTTGCATCCGCAGCCTCGTACAGCCCGTCGGTAAACACGAATACCCGGTCGCCAGGGCTGAGCGGCACCGTTACCGCCTCGTAGACCTCGTCGGGGATCATGCCCAGGGCCGGGCCGGAGCCGTCGGGACCAACGCCCAGCGGCTCCACTCCGCCCTTGTGGCGCAGCAACAGCGGCTGGGGATGGCCGGCGTTGGCCAGGCGCAACTCGCCCCGGGCCACGTCGACCACGATATAGACGGCGGTGACGAACACCAAATCGTCGGTACGCGAGAGCAGGCTCTGCAGGCCGCGGTTGATCTCGCTCAAAAAGCGCTCGGGCATGCCGGCCAGTCCTCGGCTCTCGCGGGCCAGCCCGTGGATGAGCGCCGCCACCAACGCGGCGCGCACGCCGTGGCCCATCACATCGCACAGCAGCACCGCAGCGGAGGTGTGCGACACCGGGAGCACCGCGAAGAAGTCCCCGGCCACCGCACTGCTGGGTATCCAGCGGTGGCAAAAGCGCAGCATGCTGCGCTCCTGAAGCACTCCGGTGGGGACTGTGGGATACTGGTTGGTGAGCAGTGCCTGTTGCACCTGGCGCGCCATCGCCAGATCTGCCTCCAGTTGGGCGTTCTTCCAGCGCAGCTCGGCGGTGGACTGGGCCAAGCGGTCCTCCAGCCCACGCCGGTCGAGGGCGCTCACGATGGCCCGGCGCAACTCCGGCAGGTGCACTCCCGACTTCACCAAATAGTCCTTCGCGCCGCGCTTCATCGCCTCTACCGCGACATACTCGCTGCCGCTGCCCGTGAGCATGATCACTGTGGGCCGGGCGGCCTCGGGCAATTTGTTGATCTCGTCGAGCACAGTGAGTCCGTCCTCACCCACCAGATTGTAGTCGAGCAGCATCAGCGGCCAGCCCCCCTCGCGCACCAGTGCCAGTGCCGCCTTGCCGGTGCCAACCCATTTCGGAGCGCAGGATACGCCCTCCCCAATATTGCGTAGCAAACCCTGCAAGACGGCCCCGACTGTCGGGTCGTCGTCTACGATAAGGACCGGGATGGGAATAGTGGACATGACTAGCCTTCGGCTGCCTTGTCCATCGGCGGAACCCGGCGCCGGTTTACCCCAATCTGCAGGTTCTCAGAAGTAGTGGAGGCTCCGCCCGCCCGTCCCCATTTCCCGAGGAGAGACTCCACTCGTCCCGGTTCCCGTGCCCGTCCCCATCCCGGTGCTTCAGCCTGTCCCCATCCCGGTGCTCGTGCCCGTCCCCATTCCGGTGCTTCTGCCCGTCCCCATCCCGGTGCTCGTGCCTCCTGGCATTTTCGATTCCCGGTTGCCGATTTGCGATTCGCCCGGTGCCCGCAGCCGTAACCTCATTTGCAGCAGAGTGCCCGCACCGACTCTAGGAGCAGATCGCGTGCAAGCATGCGCCTACGACGCACTCCGATTCGGCGGCGGCTTGGGAGCCGACACTCGCCCGAATGCGTGGCTGCGCTTGGGTCAGCGGGCTCGCGCTCGCCGACCTCTGGAGCATCCCGCTTCCAGCGTGCAGCCCTCCGTCGCCGCCTCCCGCCTACAAGCGTCCCTGGCTGCTCACCGCAGCCGGGCAAAAACCCACAGCGCCACCGCAGCCATCGTGGCATCGGGCAGCCACGCCGCCGCCACCGGGCTTAGAATACCGAAGGTGCCCATCATGGTGGCCAGCTTCGCCAACAGGAAATACACGAAGAACAAGCCGATGGACTTGGTCATGTTCACGGCCGGGTTCACGCGCACCCCTGCGATGGCAAAGGGCACCGCCAAGGCCACCACGATGAGCACTCCGATCGGGCTGGAGCGCTTGCGCTCGTGCTCCACCGCATAGCGGCGCTGGCGGGGAGTGCCGTCCCCGTTGAGATGGGCGAGCACCCGCTCGAGTTCGAAAAGCGAGAGATCGGCCGCGTCCTTCAAGAGCAGCAGCATCAGTTCGGGATCGTCGTCGATCTCCGGATCGATGCGGTCCACAAAGCGCACCGGAGGCAGTTGCTCGCCCGTGAGCGCGTCGAAGCGCAGTTCGCGCCCGTCGAGGAAAACCCAGGTTTTGCGCCAGCGGTCGAAGTAGGCCTCCTTGGCCTCGATACGCCGCACCTCGTGCTTGGCGGCATCGAAGAGCCCCAGCGTCACCCCTCGGCCACGACGAGAGGTCTGGTCGTAGGCGTTGAGGAACCAGAGCCGGCCGGCCGCCGGATTGGCAAACCCCACCGCCGCCACCACCCCGCCGGCACCCTCGCCCTTGTTTTGCACGCCCGCCGAGCGGCGCATCTGCTCGCGGCTGGTGCGCGCCTGCTCCACCGACCAGGGAATGAGGCTGTCGTTGAGATACCAGACGCCCACGGCCAGCAGCAGGCCGAAGAGCCAGATCGAGCGGGTGATGCGCAACAGCCCCAGCCCGGCCGCGCGCATCGCGGTGAACTCGTTGCTGCGGTGCATCTGCCCCAGCGCGTAGAGCAGCGACAGCAACACCGACACCTGCAACACCAGCGGCACATTGCCCGGGATCAGGACCAGATAGTAGTAGAGAACCTCCAACAAGCCGGCGCCGCTGCCGGTGAAGTTGCCCAGGTTGTTCTGCATATCCACCAGGATGAGCAGGCCCAGCAACGCGGTCATGATCAGCCCGAAGGCCTTCAGCCAAGAGCCCAGCACATGTCGGTCGAGGATGGTCATTTCCGCCGGGGACTCTTCGCAAAGCAGCCGGTGCCGCAAGGCTTTCCCTGCGCGCCCACTACGATCGCAGCTCCTCGAAGAGCCATCCCGGGGGCGCGAGGCGCTTTGGGGCGCCCCACAGGGAATCCGCGCAGCCAACACCACCGCGAGCGCCATCGCCGCCCACGGCAGCCCCTCCGCCGGCCCGCCACGTACCCAGGCCGGGCGCGCCGCCCAGTAGCCGTTTCACTCCTACCCTCCGCGGCCGCTTCGGCCGCCCGCCCCCTGCGCCGCCTCGGGCCATACCGAGCCCCCGGGCTCCACACCCCACCAATGTTACAGTCAGGTGAACTCTGCGCCCCGGCACAGGTCCGCACGCGCTTTGCGCTTCGCTTTGGCCGCCCGCCCACCTAGTTTCCGCACCCGTATCCGATGCCTCGTATCCGCAAGTCGCCGAAAGTCCCTCCCTCCGCGCCCGCTCCCGCCGCTGCTCCCGCCACGGCCAAGGCCCTGTTCTTCAACCGGGAATTGAGCTGGCTGGCCTTCAACCGGCGGGTGCTCGAACAGGCCTGGAACCACCGCCATCCCCTGCTCGAGCGGGTGAAGTTCCTCTCCATCGTCAGCTCCAACCTCGACGAATTCTTCGAGATCCGTGTGGCCGGCCTCATCCAGCAGGTGGATTCAGGCATCGTCGATGTGGGTCTCGACGGCCTGGGTGCGCGCGAACAGCTCCGCCGCATCCATCTGGTGGTGGCATCGATGGTCGAGGAGCAGTACCGCTGCTGGCTCGACCACCTCCTGCCCGCCCTCCAGCGCGAGCACATCGTATTCAAGACCGCCCCCGAGCTCACCCGCGTCGAGCTGGCCTGGGTGCGCAACTTCTTCCGCTCCCAAGTCTACCCGGTGCTCACCCCGCTGGCCGTCGACGCCTCCCACCCCTTCCCCCAGCTGGGCAACAAGACGCTCAACGTAGTAGTCACCGTCGACAACCCCGCCACCCCTGAAAACGAGGGCTTCCTGGCCATCCTGCCCGTACCGCGCATCCTCCCACGCGTGGTGCAGATCGCCCCGGCCTCCCGCGGCCCCAAGCGCTTCATCTTCCTGAGCGAGATCATCAAGCTCTGCGCCGACCAGCTCTTCGCCGGCTACCGCATCCACGGCGCCTTCGCCTTCCGGGTAACCCGCAACAGCGACCTCTACATCGACGAGGAGGAGTCCGAGAACCTCCTCCAGCGCATCGAGAACGAGCTGCGCAACCGCCGCCGCGGCGCCGCCGTGCGCCTGGAAATCGAGGACGGAGTGGACGAGGCCACCTTCGACCGCCTCACCGACCACCTGGGCCTGGCCCGCGAATACGTTTTCCGTATCCACGGCCCGCTCAACCTGCTGCGCCTCATGGGCGTCTACGACCTCATCGACCGTCCTGATCTCAAGGATGCCCCCGTGACCCCTCACCCGGGCCCGCTCGCTCTCTCCGGGGAAAACCTCTTCTGCGCGCTGGGCCAGCGCGACATCCTGCTGCACCACCCCTACGACTCCTTCGACCCGGTGGTGGCCTTCGTGCAGGAGGCCGCGCGCGACCCGCAGGTTTTCGCCATCAAGCAGACGCTCTACCGCACCAGCGGCGACTCGCCCATCGTCCACGCCCTCATCGAGGCCTCCCACAACGGCAAACAGGTTACCGCCCTGGTCGAGCTCAAGGCGCGCTTCGACGAAGCCAACAACATCCAGTGGGCCCGCCAGCTCGAGGAGGCCGGAGTGCACGTGGTCTACGGCGTCGTTGGCCTTAAGATTCACTGCAAGTGCTGCCTGGTCGTGCGCCACGAGGGAAGCGGCATGCGCCACTACGCCCACATGGGCACCGGTAACTACAACCCCAAGACCGCCCGCATCTACACCGACTTCAGCCTGTTCACCGCGCGCGACACGCTCACCTCCGAGGTGGCCTACCTCTTCAACACGCTCACCGGCTTTGTGCGCAAGCCGCACTTCCGCCATCTGCTGGTGGCCCCCTACAACCTTCATGCGCAGATCCATGTGCTCATCGCCGCCGAGGCCGCCGCCGCCCGCCACGGCAAACCCGCCCGCATCATCGCCAAGATGAACAGCCTGGTGGACCGCGCCACCATCGAGGCCCTCTACGCCGCCTCCTGCGCCGGGGTGAAGATCGACCTCATCGTGCGCGGAGTGTGCTGCCTGGTGCCGGGGATACCGGGCATGAGCGAGAACATCCGGGTGCGCTCCATCGTAGGGCGTTTCCTCGAACACGCCCGCGCCTTCTACTTTGAGAACCACGGCGGCGAGCCCCTCGTCTACCTGGGCAGTGCCGACTGGATGCCGCGCAACTTCTTCCGCCGGGTCGAGGTCGTCTTCCCGCTGGAGGACCCCGCCCTGCGCCGGCGCGTGGTGGATGAGGTCCTTCAGATCCAGCTCCAGGATACCGAGTACGCCCGTGAGCTCCAGCCCCGCGGCGCCTACACCCCGGTGGAGCGAGCGCCCAGCCAGCCCGCGCTCGCCAGCCAGGAGCATTTTCTAGCCGAAGCCTCCCGGCGCCTCCGGCACAACGAGGGAGAGTGAGCCGGGTGGCGCGGCGCCTATTCTAAGTCGCGTTCAAGATGAGACTAATGCCGGCTTCGTGTAGGAGCGTGCTTGCACGCGATAATGCCTCATCTTGAAAGCGAACAGGAATCGGCCGTGACAATGCACACAGGCGCCGAGCGTCGAGTGACGAGAGGCAAAACACCAGTGATCGGCCCAGGCGCATGCGTGCTTCAGCGGTCTTGCTCGGTGGTCAGGCCCTCGGCTCTGGGCTCTGGGCTCTCGACTGAATCGTTACCCCTTAGCCGTGCCGCTTCAGTCCGATTGTAGGG
>CAJCBL010000235.1 GCA_903960515.1 uncultured Verrucomicrobiota bacterium | reverse complement strand
GGTAATTTTCGAAAATCATAGCCGCAGCCGCAGCAGGCTGTAGTTTTTCCTTGATTTCGTCCTAGATGTAATGTCTATTACAGTCATGCCTGCTCGCCTCCCACTCCAAGCCAAGTCGCCCTTCCGCCTTGACGCCCGGCCGCTCAGCGAAATGAGGAACTCGGCCAAAAATAATTCGACTAACACTTCGGATGGGTTAAGCTTTCCGCATGAAGCTCAACATCGCTGCGGAGAGCAGGAAGATTTGGCAGGAAACCCTCGCCCTGATCAAGGGCCAGGCTCGGCGGTTGTTCATGGCCTCGGTGGTCAAGGATCTGGGCAGGGGAGGCGCCGCGTGGGCGCAGCGCGAGCTGGGCTGGGATCGTACGACGGTGAAGAAGGGGCTGCATGAGTTGGCCAGCGGCATCGTCTGTGTGGATCACCCCCAACTGCGGGGGCGCAAGGGATATGCCGCCAAACTGCCCGGGCTGGAGGCGGATCTGAAAGCCATCGGCGAGGCCGCCAGCCAGACCGATCCCACCTTTCGCACCACCCAGATGTACCGCCGCCTCACCGCTGCCGAAGCCAGGCGCCAACTCGTCGCAAAAGGATACCGCGAAGCGGAACTGCCCGCTGAGCGGAGTCTCTGCCGGATGCTGGGCCAACTCGGCTTCAAGCCGCGCCGGGTGGCCAAAACCAAGCCTCTGCGCAAAATTCCCCAGACCAATGCCATCTTCGAAACCGTGCATCGGATCAACGCCGCGGCCGACGCGGACGCAGGCACCGTGCGGCTCTCCATCGACACCAAAACCACCGTCCCCATCGGCAACCTGAGTCGCGGCGGCAAAAGCCGCAACGGTCATGAGGCGCTGGATCACGACCTTGAGCCCGAGGCGAAACTCACCCCGTTCGGCATTTTCCGGCCCGACACCGCCGAGACTTGGCTGAGCTTCACCACCGGACACGCCACCGCCGATTTCATGGCGGATCGACTTACCGAAATCTGGCCGACGCTAAAAAAAACGGTAATACTCCACATACCCTAGTGATCAACGCCGACAACGGCCCCGAAAACAGCGGCGCGCGCACGCAATGGCTCAGGCGGATGGTGGAATTCGCAGCGCTGCACGAAGTGGACGTGCGCTTGGCCTACTATCCGCCCTATCACAGCAAATACAATCCGATCGAGCGGGTGTTCGGAGTGCTGGAAAACTATTGGAACGGCGATCCGCTGACCAGTGTGGCCATGACCCTCGGGATGGCCGAAGGCATGACCTACAAGAAGGTCCATCCCAAGGCCAAGTTCTACGGGGATGCTTACCCCACCGGAGTCAAACTCGACAAGCAGGCGATGAAGCCTTACGAGCAATGCCTCGAACGGCTCGATGGACTGCCCAAATGGTTCATCAAAATCTCCTCAAAAGCCGCCGCCGCAATGCTCGCTGGTTTGGTGATTTAATTTTGGCCGAGTTCCCAACGTCTCAATATTGCCTATCTGCTCAAGGAATCCTTTGGCCAGTTGTGGGACTACCGCAGCGAGGCCGGGGCACGGCGGTTCTTCGAGAACTGGAAGCAGG
>CAJCBL010000234.1 GCA_903960515.1 uncultured Verrucomicrobiota bacterium | reverse complement strand
CCAACCGTTTACCCTCACGACCGTGAGGGTAAACGGTTGGGCCGGGGGCCGTAGGAGTAATCCCGGCGCGTTTTCAAGATGAGGCCCTGGCGCGTGCAAGCACGCTCCGGCGGCGGACGCCGGAGTGCGTGCACTGGCAGAGCGCAAAGAGGTAAGATTGCATGGTTTCGACCTAGAATTGGCACTCCGGTATCGCCGGTGGCCGGGTGGTGGCGGGCTGCAGGCCGTAGGAGGCGGCCACCCGGAGAGCCCGCTCGAATACCGCCTCCATGCCCTGCACCGCTTGCGAATAGCGGCTTTGGTTTCGGCCTTTCCAACCTGGAGCGGCGCCGTGCAAGCTCAGGGCCCCACCATGCACCTCTGCCCATCGTTCAAGCGTCTGCTGCTGCGCCAACTCGTAGTTGGAATGTGTGCCCTGGCCTGTATTCGCGCCTCGGCGGCATTCACCGTATCCCAGCGGCGAATCCTGCGGGACGGCAGCCCGTTCTTCGTGCAGGGCGTGTGCTACCAGCCCACGCCGATCGGCAACAACAACACCCGGTACGAGCCCTACGGCGACTATTTCACGGCGAACTACTCCGCTCTCTACCAGCGGGATCTCCCACGGGTGCGGGCGATGGGGGGCAATGTGCTGCGGGTGTATGGGTGGAAGTCCAACCAGAGCCACACCGATTTCCTCGACCGCTGCTACAACAGCGGTATTAGCCCGGTGTTTGTCCTGCTCAACTCGTGGATCAACCCCGGCACCGATTGGAGCAACACCGCAGCGGTCGCAGCGCTGGCGCAGCAGTTCGTGGCCCTTGATGGCAACGTAGCCAACCACCCGGCGGTGCTAGGCATCGTCATCGGCAATGAGGTCAACAGCCAGAACGGCAACGCCACCAATCCGGCCTTCTGGGCTGCGATGAACACCATCGCCCAGGCGGTGAAGACCTCCAACCCTTCGCGCATGGTCTCCATCGCGATCACCGACGCCACCGCTCAGGTACGCGAATACAACGCGAGCCTGCCCAAACTCGATTTCTGGTGTGTGCAGGTCTACCGGCAACCAACCTTTGGATCGTTCTTCACGGAGTATGCGGCGGCCAGCACCAAGCCGCTCATCGTTACGGAGTTCGGCCTCGACGCCTACGACCACGCCAACAGCCGCGAGTATCTCGACAGCGCCGGCTTCGTGGGCGACCGCCTCGCCGCACTCTGGGGCGATGTGTTCAACGCCGGGCTTGGCTCCGAGGCGGTGAGCTCCGGGGCCTGTGTTTTCGAGTACAGCGACGAGTGGTACAAGTTCAGCGGCGCCGGCTCCGGCGATTTGCAGCACGACGCCGGAGGGTGGGCGGCATCCTGGTTCCCCGACGGCTATGCCGACGAGGAGTGGTGGGGACTGTTCTCGGTCGCGCGCACCAACGGCGGCGCGGCCCCCGACACGCTCACTCCTCGCGCCGGGGTGGCCAAGTTGACTGCGCTGTGGACGGCCCCGCTGCGGGCCGTCACCCAGCCGCAGGCGCTGATGGTACGAGTGGGCAGCAGCGCGCAATTGCGTTTCGAGACGGTGTCGCCGCTGGCCACGACCTATGAGTGGCGCCGTGGTGGAACCCTGCTGACGGGCGGGGCCAATGGAGTGCTGGGCTTTGCGCCGGTGGTACTGGGGGACGCCGGGGTGTATCAGGCCCGTGCAGTGACCTCGGGCGGTGCGCTCGCCTCCGATGCCGTCCAAGTGGTCGTGCACGATGAGGACTATCTCTCGTATTCGTCTTGGGCGGCGGCGACGTTCACCTCTGGCCAACTGGGCAACCCGGCCATCGCTGGCCCGGCGGCAGATCCGGACGGCGCCGGGGTGGCGAATCTTCTGCGCTACGCCTTCAAAACTGCCGCCCGCAGCGGGTCCCTGGCGACACCTCCGGTTGCGATTGCTGCCGCGCCGGGTCAGGGGGGCAGCTATGCCGAGGTGCGCTTCACGCGGAAGACCTATGATCCGAAGCTCACCTACGTTGTCGAAACCAGCACCGATCTGGCAACGTGGACGGTGATGCAGACCCTTGTGCCCGGTGCTCCGTCCGCGCAGGTGGTTCGGTGGGGTACTCCGCTGGGGGCCGAGCCTCGCCGCTTCTTCCGCGTACGCGTGGAACTGGCACCGTAGGAGAGCAGTGTAGGGCCGAGGGGGTCGAAGGAGAACCGGTCGCCAGCCTTCCCGCGAGCACCGGTTTTCAACTTTCCTTCGCCGCCGCGCCGGTGGGCCAGCGGCTCTGCCTCGGGGGACGGACGCAAGATACAACCCTGCAACTGAACTTCATCAATACGGCCCAGTCGTAACCATTCTGTCGTAGGCGCGTGGTTGCAGGCGATGCAGAGCGCAGATCGCGTGCAAGCACGCGCCTACGGCGGACAAGCACTTGCCCACGCTAGTGGGAAGAATCGCCTCAAGTGCTTGGTTACAGCTTAGCCCACGATCTCGCCGTTTTGGTAGACTACCCGGCCGGCTACGATGGTGGTGCGCACCCGCCCGCGCAGCTTCTGGCCGTGCCAGGGCGAGTTGGACGACTTGCTGAAGCCCTTGAGGGCGTCGTAGGTCCATTCCTCGTTGGGATCGAAGAGGGTGATGTCGGCGCTGGCTCCGGCCGCGAGGGTGCCGGCGGGCAGCTTGAGCACCTGCGCGGGCTTTACGGTCATCAGTTCCACCACACGGCGCAGGGTGAAGCCGCTTTCGCGCACCAGAATCTGCAGGCAGATGGGCAACGCCGTCTCCAGGCCCAGGATGCCGAAGGGGGCGTTGTCGAACTCCTTGTCCTTCTCGTAGTTGGTATGCGGGGCGTGGTCGGTGGCCAGGCAGTCCAGGGTGCCGTCGCGCAGGCCTTCGATGATCGCGTGGCGATCCTCCTCGATGCGCAGCGGCGGGTTCATCTTGAAATGGGTGTCGTAGCCGGCCAGGGCGGAGTCGGTGAGGGCGATGTGGTGCGGGGTGCCCTCGGCGGTGATGGGCACTCCGCGGCCCTTGGCGCGGCGTATCAGCTCCACGGAGTACTTGGAGCTGATGTGCTGGAGGTGGATCTGGTGGCCGGCGTAGGCGGCGAGGATCACGTTGCGGGCTACGATGATGTCCTCGGCGGCGTTGGGCCAGCCGCGCAGTCCAAGCTTGGTGGACATGAAGCCCTCGTTCATGACTGCGCCCTGTGTCATGGCCGCGTCCTGGCAATGGTCCATCACCGGGATGCCGAACATCTTGGCGTACTCTACGGCGCGCCGCATGAGCTCGTTGTTCTGCACGCAAAGGCCGTCGTCGGTGATGGCCACGCAACCGGTGCGCGCCAGCGAGCCGATCGGGGCGAGGGCGGCGCCCTTCTGGCCCACGGTGATGCAGCCGGTCGGATACACATGGACGATGGCGGAGCGCTCGATGGCGTCGTTGATGTATTCGATGGTGCCGGCGTTGTCGGCCGGCGGGCTGGTGTTGGGCATGCACACGCAGGTGGTGAACCCGCCGGCGGCGGCGGCGCGGGTGCCGGTCTCGATGGTCTCCTTGTGCGTCTGGCCGGGCTCGCGGAAGTGCACGTGGATGTCCACGAGGCCGGGACAGGCTACGAGGCCGCTGGCGTCGATCTTTTGTGCCTGCTGCTTTTGCTCGGCGGAGAGTTCGGCAACGAGTTTGCCGTCGATGGCGAAGAGGTCGCCCACGGCCTCACGCCCGGAGGCGGGGTCGATGACTTGGGCGTTGGAGATCCAGAGGATTTTCGGCATGTGGGTAGGCCGCGGAGCGGGCGAAAAGGGGAGGGGACTGGGGGGCGGGCGTGTGGTGACGGCGGTATTACTCGGCGAACTGGGCGACCTTCTCGGGGTCGCCGCCGGAGCAGAGGTAGAGGATGGCCATGCGCACGGCGATGCCGTTGGTCACCTGTGCCAGGATCACGGAGCGCTCGGAGTCGGCCAGGTCGCTGTCGATCTCCACGCCGCGGTTGATCGGGCCGGGGTGCATGATGATCGCGTGGGGGCTTAGCCAGCTGGCGCGGGTCTTGTTGAGGCCGAACATGCTGGTGTATTCGCCCAGCGAGGGGAAGTGGGCGGAGTCCTGCCGCTCGTGCTGGATGCGCAGGAGCATGACAACGTCGGCATCGGCCAGGGCGGCCTTGAGGTTGTGGGAGACCTCTACGCCCATGCCCACCAGCCAGTGGGGCACCAGGGTGGAGGGGCCCACGACGGTGACCTTGGCGCCGAGCTTGGTGAGTAGCCAGATGTTGGAGCGGGCTACGCGGCTAAAGAGGATGTCGCCCAGGATACAGACCTTGCGGCCGGACAGGTGGGTGAGGCGCTCGCGGATGGTGTAGGCGTCGAGCAGTGCCTGGCTGGGGTGCTCGTGGGCGCCGTCGCCGGCGTTGATCACGGGGATGTTCAGGCGGGTGCTCAGGTAGAGCGGGGCGCCGGCGGCGGAGTGTCGCAGGACCATCATGTCCACGCCCAGGGCCTGGATGTTCTGGGCGGTGTCGCGCAGGGTCTCGCCCTTGGAGGTGGAACTGGCGGCGGCGTCGAAGGACACGACGTCGGCGCCCAGGCGCTTGGCGGCGGTCTCGAAGGCGAGGCGGGTGCGCGTGCTCGGTTCAAGGAAGAGGTTTACGACGGTCTTGCCGCGCAGAGCGCCGATCTTCTTGGCGCCGCGGTCGAGGAGGTGGCGGATGCTGGCCGCCGTGCCGAGGATGGTCTCGATCTCGTCGCGGTTGAGCTCTTCGATGCCGATGAGGTGTTTGCGGTTCCAGGACATGTATGGATGTGGCGGGTTCCCGGTGGGTGGGCACAAGTCACGGGCTGCGTTTTTGGGACTGGCGGCGGGAGCGGTCAAAGCGGAAAACAGGCGTACGATTCGGTGGCCGCAGGCAGTCGAGCAAAGGCCGCAGGCTGGCGAACGTGCCCGGTTCCAGGCGACAAGGGGCTCAGGCCCGAGTAAGGCGCCGGCTGCGTTTGGGCGCTTCGCGCTCTATGTGCCCCATTGGCCAATATTGCTAAAACTCGGTGACCTCGGGGCTGTCGGGGGCCGGATTAGGGGCCGGCAACCCATAGTGATGGATGGCTGGAGGGACCGTAGTTTATGGCCCAGTTTCGCGCCCCCACTAAACCGTGACAACTTGCAGCTCCGGAATTATCGAACCGGTGGTGGTCGATCTGGGTCGATGGCCGAGCCACCAGGGTTTGGCGTCTCGGGGCTCTCCGTTGGAGTGGGTGGTTGAGCGGGGCTGGTAACTGCGATGATCGAGCCAAAACTGTTGCTGGGCTTGGTGATGTCCGACCCCGAGCTCATCTGGCTGATCACTCCGTCAAGAAACAGCGCGTCCGTGCAATCAAGGCTCAGGAACAGCCGTGCAAACTCGTGGAGCGTTGGCAGCTTTGGTGAAGCGGGATCGGTGATCGCCAACACGAACTCCCCGGATTTGGTCACCCCGACCCCGTTGCGGTGTAGGCGGGAAATGGAGTTCTTCGAGAGTTGTGGATGGATCGCTCCGGCGTGAAGGAGCAGGGGGCCCGACTGCACGGCGTAGTGGATCTCCATTGCGCTCGGCGGATAGGCCTCGGTCGGGATGATGGCGGCACCCTTGGTCCCGAGCAGAAAAATGCCGTTGGGTTTGAGAAAGAAGTTTCCGTCACCGGATTTTCGGTTCACTGGCCGCAATTCCGAGCCGTCCTGGATCAGCAGTCCACTGGGTATGCCGTTGGGCTCGAAGATGCCGCCGTTCATCAATGTTTCGGTGGTACAGCCCTCTTCCTGAAGGTACTGGGCGGCGGAGCGGAACGTGCGAAGCTGCCTCCCTCGCTTGTCCTGCCAGAGAACCCGCACCGAGGGCGGGGCCGCGTGTACCACTTGGTAGGCGACGCCGTCTACCACGGTGGTTTTGGGGGCGGTGGCGGCCGCGCGGTCGATGAGGCCAAGGAGCAGCAGCAACAATGCGGTGGGGAGGTGCATCTGTGGAGTCGAGCTTCTGCGCGGTAGGTTGGGGCGTGGGCCGAATGTTGCTTGGTGCGAGGTGGCCTAAGGGGCGGCGCGCGGGCAGGGCTTAACTCGGTTGTTGGCCCTGTAACACACATGGAGACTGAGTTGGAGCGAACGGCGGTGCCCAATGAGTGGTCGCCGCAGCCGTGATGCAGACTGGCGCCGAGCTCCGTGTGGCGAGAGCCGAACCGCCAGCGTTGGGCTCAGGAGCAGGCGTGCGGCCAAGGTCTTCTAGGGGAATAGGCCCTAGGCATCCGGCCCATGGCTATTCACGGAACGGGTACGCCTCAGCGCATCCGCCGGCCGGGAGGCAGGCGCAATGGACGCTCTCCCTTGGAGGCGGTTGCAGCGGCTGCGCGGGCGGCGGCCTCGCGCAGCTTGTCCTTCTTGCTCTTGCGCTTGCCCTTCACGCCTCCACCGGCCGGAGACACCGGGGCCTCAGGCGCGGCAAGCTCGGTGGGCTCGAAGCCTTCGATTTGCTCGCGGGGCAGGTGGAGGTTGTGAGTCTTCTCGATGAGCTGGAAATGGGCATGGCTGGCCGCGCTGATGAAGCTGACGGCGATGCCTGTCTCGCCCGCGCGCCCGGTGCGGCCGATACGGTGGGTGTAGTCCACCGCTGAGCGGGGGAGGTCGAAGTTCACCACTACGGGCAGGCGCACGATGTCGATACCGCGCGAGGCCAGATCGGTGACAACGAGCACGCCCACCTTGGCCTCCTTGAAACGGGCCAGCGCCGCGGTGCGCCCTCCCTGGCTGAGCTCGCCGTGGAAGGCCCAGGCATCGAGGCCGGCCTTGCGGAGCTTCTCGGCGATGTGCTCGGTGGCGTACTTGGTGGCGACAAAGACCAGGACTCGTGTCCACCCGTTGGACTCGATGAGGTGGCGCAGCAACTGGGTGCGCCGGGGCGGGTCGACCTCGATGGCGCGCTGGAGGATCACGGGCTGGGAGGCCGGCGCGGTTTCCCCCTCGAAGCGCAAGGGGGAGCGCAGGACATTTTGTGCGAGGGCGGTGACCTCGGGCGGGAAGGTGGCCGAGAAGAGCAGCGTCTGGCGGCGCGCGGGCAGGAGGCGCAGGATACGGCCGAGTTCATCCGAGAAACCAAGGTCCAGGAGGCGGTCGGCCTCGTCGAGAACCACGGTCGAGATGGCGCCCAGGCCCAGGGCGTTGCGGGCGAGCAGGTCGAGCAGGCGTCCCGGCGTTGCCACCACGACATCGGCGCCGCCGCGCAGCGCCATCATCTGCGGGTTGAGCGAGACGCCGCCAAACACGGTGACAATCTTTGGCGCCGGTGCGGGCAGGTGGCAGCCGTAGGCGCGGAAGGAGGCTGTGATCTGGGCGGCCAGTTCGCGGGTGGGCGCGAGGACCAGTGCGCCCACGGCGCCGCGTTCGCGGGGGTTGGCGGCGAGGCGTTGGAGTATCGGAAGGGCAAATGCGGCTGTCTTTCCCGAGCCGGTCTGGGCCGAGGCCCACACGTCCTCGCCGCGCAGGATGGCCGGGATCACGGCGGTCTGCACCGGCGTGGCCGCGAGATAATTGCGCTCGGCGACTGCCTGAGTGAGAGGTGCGATCAGGCCCAGTGAGGAAAACGGCATCTCCAAGCGATGAGGGGGCGCTCCGCGTTTTGAAACGCAAAAGAGGGAGACGGGTACTTTTGGCCTGTCCCCAATACGACGCGGAGCGTTTTGCGGAGGGCGCTTTTGGGCGGGTACTTTTGACCTGTCCCTAATTCGGCGCTCCGGGTGGCGGCTTGAAAATGAATCGTCGATTCCGGTTTCGATAAATGGCCGGAGAATTGGGGCTCTTGGGCCGGTTCACATGCTCCGGGCTTGAGGTTGCGGGCGGCCGCGTTTTCCCTTGGCACTGTGCCGACCGAAACCCGCGAAGTCCGAACATTTTCGACACCCCGCCGTGTGCTCAGCGCGGAGGGACGCGTGCTTGTCGTACCCGATGGCTGGAGCCTGCTTGCCCCCGGCGATGCCGCGCTCAGCCGCCGCATCAAGCAGGACGGCCCCACCTGGACCATGATCGAGGTGAAGGGCAACAAGCGCTTCTCAAAGGGCATCTGGGCGCCGGCCGCCCGCATCGAGGCGCTGAGGGCCGAGTTGCTGGTGGAGCGCATGAACCCGGCCTACCAGCGCAAGCTCGACGCCGGCCGCAAACGCCGCGCCGAGGAGCAGGTCGAATACGTGGAGGATTTTCGCGCCGCTGTGCTGACCTTTCTGGCTTTCCACCCGGTTCACCGAGAGGCGGCGGAGGTGATGGCCAAGCTGATCGCCGACCACGCCACGCCTGTGGGCAGCGGCACGGTGGCGCGCACCGAGCGTATCCCCATCGCGGAGCGCGCCGAGGCGGCCACCATCGCCTGGATGCGCCATCAGACCACGGGATACGACAACATGGTCATCCCCCGCGAAAAGGGGCGCCGCCGCGAGGTGCGCCGGATGCTGGCGCAGCGCTCGGTGCAGTTGCTCACCCGTTACCGGCAAGGGCAGGCGATCGATCGGGCCGCCTGCCCGCTGCACCGGGCGCTGGGCCAGCAGAAACCGGGTGCCGCCTGACGGTTGGGCTCGGAGTCAGTACACGATGCCACAGTCGTAAGGGATGATGGTTTCCGGTTCCGATTCGCGTAGACCGTGGGGGAATCGTGGTGAGAACTTGAAGGTGAGCAGCGATAGCCCGCCCCAACGACTGAACACGTGGAAGGTGACTGTGACTGTATCGGCGTCTCGCTTGACCTTGGGGCAGAGCAATGCCGCCGTGATTTTGGGCGGTTTCTTGGCGTGAGTGAACTGGGGAAGCTTCGATTCTTCGAGGCCCCCCATCACCTTTTCGGCCTTCTCTTTGGTCAGTATCAATCTCAGGTCGCTGTAGCATGCATGCCAGAAAAGATAGAACCGGTCACCAATGAGGCGCAGCGCAGCGAGTTCGATAAATCCATCGTCGCTGCCGTCGCATGCGATATGCTTCAAATACCAGTGCCCTACGTCATGGTCAGGGATTTCGGCCAAGCGATTTTGGAGGCGCTCGAAGGCCGCGCCGTTTTCGGCGGGATTACTGACGGCTTTTGCTTCCTCCTCTTGGTATTTGCGCAGGGCACTCTCGACATCGTCCAAGTGGGCACGCTCTCTGACACTGGCCACGAACGCCGTTTCGTCGGCAAACGGCGGGCATTCGGTTTTGCGCGCGTAGACAATAGGTTCACCTCCGGCACCTTGAGAGTGGTAGACGTAGTCGAGCACATAGCCGTTCTCCATTCGTAGGTGGGGAAAGAAAGAAAGGGTCTGGGGTACTTCGAATTCTCCCCCTCGTTTGCGAGCGGGCGATTCCATAAAGTGCTTTGGCAGTTCAAGTTCGCCGTAGAGCTTCGCAATCGCGTCGACCCGAGCCTGGATATCATTGGCTCTTTGCAGCTCAATTTTGGATGGTCGGGTGCACGCGGTCAGAAAAGCGAGAAAGGGAAGAGTCCAAAGCAGTACCTTGCGCATACACGAACAACGCAGTTCCTGAAGATTTCTTAGGCGATGAATTTCTGCCGGCAGTTGCGATCGCCCAAAATTGGGGCGGTCTACGGTTCGGCTGGCGAGCATCGGAGAGTTAGCCGCCGCCAACTCGGTCGCCGCTTCGCGAAACCCGCAAAGTAAGTCTTTCCGCGCCGGGGCTTCTCTCTCTAGCCTCTCGCCTTTCACCACTTGCCACCCGCCATGTCCGACTCCGTAACCGATCTCATCCCGCATCGCCCGCCATTTCTTTTTGTCGACGAAATCGTCGCCGAGACGGCCGACTCGCTGGTGGCACGCCGCACTTTCCGCGCCGACGAGGATTTCTACCGCGGGCATTACCCGAGCCAGCCGATCACTCCGGGCGTGCTGCTGTGCGAAGCGGTGTTCCAGACCGGAGCGCTGTTGATGGCGCGTCGGGACAAGGCCTCCGGGGCAGGGACGCCAGGTGGGGTGCCGCTGCTGGCCCGGGTGAGCGACGTGCGCTTCCGCAACCCCGTGTTCCCGGGCGAAACCATCGAGATCACCACGAAGATCAAGGAGGTCGTGGGCGGGTTCACGATGATGGCCGGCAGTATCAAATCGGGTGATAAGCGCGTGCTCAGCGTCGATTTCGCAGTGGCCTGGAAGACGCCCGGGGGTGCGACGTGAGTTTCCTGGGACTGGCCGGCAAGACCGTGCTGGTCGCCGGCGTGGCTAACAAGAAGAGCGTAGCCTGGCATGTGGCCAAATCGCTCGAGGCCGAGGGCGCGCGCGTGCTCTACAGCGTGCACTCCGAGAAGCGCCGGGCCGAGGTGCGAAAGCTCGCGCCGAGCGCTCCGGTCTTCGTGTGCGATCTCGAGCGCGACGGCGCCTGCGACTCGCTGGCCGCCGAGGTGGGGCCGCAGTACGGCCCGCTCCACGGTATCGTGCATTCGGTGGCATTCGCCAACTATGCCGAGGGCTTCAAGCCGTTCCATGAAACCCGGCGCGCCGACTTTCTGCAGGCCACGACGATCTCCGCCTTTTCGCTGGTGGAGCTGGCGCGGGCGTTCAAGCCGCACCTGGCCCGCGACGCCTCGGTGGTGGCGATGGGCATCTCGTCGCTGCTGGTGACGGCGGAGAACTACGGGTACATGTCGCCGATCAAGGCCGCGCTCGACGGCATCGTGCGCAACCTTGCCAAGTCGTTCAGCGCCGACACCGAGGTGCGCTTCAACGCCGTGGGTGCTGGTCCGCTGAAGACGGCTAGCAGCTCGGGCATCCCGGGCTACGTGGAGAGCTACCTCTACGCCGAGAAGCTTACCTTCCGCCGCCGCAATCTGGAGACGCAGGAGGTGGCCAACGCCGCCCTCTTCCTCCTGAGCGCGCGCTCCAGCGGTATCAACGGCACCACGATGGTCGTCGACGCCGGCCTCGGGCTCAACTACTTCGACAAAGAGGTCACCCGGCTGGCGATGCGCCCCGAGACCAAAGCCTGACCGATGCACTTCAAGAACGTCGTACTCGAATCCTTGGCCACGGCGCTGCCGCCGGTGGCGCTCACCTCGGCCGCGTTGGAGGAACGGCTACGCCCGCTCTACGAGCGGCTCAAGCTGCCCTTCGGCCGCCTGGAGTTGATGACCGGCATCAAGGAGCGGCGTTTCTGGGAACCCGGCACCCGCCCCTCGGCTGCCAGCGCCCGGGCGGTGCGCGCCGTGCTCGCGAAGACCACGGTGCCGGCGTCCGCGCTCGGGCTGCTTGTCCACGGCGCGGTGTCGCGCGACATGCTGGAGCCGGCTACGGCGGCCTTCGTGCACCGTGAATCCGGCCTTCCCGCACAGATGCAGGTGCTCGACCTTTCCAACGCCTGTCTCGGGTTTCTCAATGCCTGCACGCTGTTGGGCGGCATGATCGAGTGCGGCCAGGTGCGCGCCGGCATTGTCGCCTGCGGCGAGAACGGCGGGCCGCTGGTCGAGGAGACGATACGGCGCCTGTGCACCAGCCCGCTCGACCGCCAGCAGATCAAACCCTATTTCGCCAACCTCACCATCGGTTCGGGCGCGGTGGCCGCGGTGCTTTGTCACCGCGATCTGGCGCCGGCGGGAAGCCCGCGACTGGTGGGCGGCGTAGCCCGCGCAGCCAGTGAATTCAGCGCTCTGTGCATGGGCGACCGCACCGAGGGCGAGGCGCTCGCGATGCAGACCGATTCGGAGCAGCTGCTGGTGGCCGGCGTGGAGACCGCGCGGCTCACCTGGGAGGATCTCCGCCGCGAGCTGGGTTATGGCGAGGCCGATTTCGACCGCTTTGTCTGTCACCAGGTGGGCGTGATGCATCGGAAAAAACTCTACGAGACGCTCGGGCTGGACTTGGCCAAGGACTTCTCGACCTTCGAAACGATGGGCAACACCGGCTCGGTGGCGTTGCCGTTCACGCTGGCGCAGGCGCGGGAGTCCGGGTTCATCACCACCGGGCAACGTGTGGGGCTGCTGGGCATCGGCAGCGGGATCAATTGCGTGATGCTAGTGCTGGAATGTTGAACATGGAAAACTGGCGCAGCGAATATCCGTTCGATTCGAACTTCCTGGATGTGGGCGACGGGGCCCGGATGCACTACCTCGACGAGGGGCCGCGCACCGACGAGGCCGTGCTCATGCTCCACGGCAACCCGACGTGGTCCTTCTACTACCGCAATGTCGTGCTCGCCCTTCGTGGACGCATGCGGTGCGTGGTCCCCGACCACGTGGGCATGGGGCTCTCCGACAAGCCGGCGCACTATCCCTACCGCCTGGAGCGGCGCATAGGCGATGTGGTGAAGCTGCTCAACCACCTGCGGCTCAAGCGCATCCATCTAATCGTGCACGACTGGGGCGGCGCGATCGGCATGGGCGTGGTCACGCGCTCGGTCGACTCCACTGGCAAGATTGTGGTGCTCAATACCGCCGCCTTTCCTGATACGCGTATCCCGCGGCGCATTTCGGTATGCCGGTGGCCGGTGCTGGGCGCGTTGCTGGTGTGCGGGCTCAACGGTTTCGCCGGGCCGGCCGTGAAGATGGCGGTCGCCAAGCCGCTCCCGCCCGCGGTGCGCGCCGGCTATCTCGCGCCGTACCGCAGCTGGAGCTCGCGCGTGGCCGTGCACCAGTTTGTTCGCGACATCCCCATGGAGCCCGATCATCCCAGCCGGGCGATCCTCCAGCAGATCGGCACCGATCTGGCGTGGCTGCGCGCGAAGCCGATGCTGATCGGGTGGGGCGGCCGGGATTTCTGCTTCAACGACCATTTTCTGGAGCGCTGGAAGAAGGTCTGCACCCACGCCGAGGTCGAGTATTACCCGGACGCCGGCCACTACGTGCTCGAGGACGCCCGCGAGGAACTGATCCCGAGGATCACCGAGTTTCTGGGACGCTAGTTGCCATTTGCCGGCTGGTGGAACGAAGGCCGAGTCGATGTAGGCTGAGCGCGCCTGCACTCGATAGCGCCTCCTCCTGGAGTCGATCTGTGATAGAGGGAGCCCCTCGGGTTTCCATCCGCGGGGCGCATACCGATTCGGTCCTCGGCTCGAATGCGTGGCCCGGGAGCGCCAAATAGTCTGGTCAGGGCACCAGCAATTGGAGCGTGGCGACGAGATCCTCGAGCTTGGGGGGCTTGCCCAGAACGGCGTCGACCGCTGGCGAGTGCTCCCCCTGGTCCTTCATGAGGTCGCTCCAACCGGTCATCATGATGACGGGGGTGCGGGGCCTCATGGCCTTGATGCCTTGCGCTACCTGACGGCCGTCGAATTCGGGCATGCCCAGGTCGGTGATGACTACCTCGTAGTGCTCCGGACCCTCCATGGTGGAGCGGAACATCGCCAGCCCCTGTTGCCCGCTGTCGGCCACGACGACGCGGTGGCCGTAGTTGCCCAAGCAATCGGCGAGGAGGTCGCGCAGCTTCGGCTCGTCGTCAACACAGAGGATACGCAGGGAGCGGCCGGCGGCGGCCGCCGGCACCTTCCCGGCAGGGGCTGCGGGCAGGGCGCGCACGGGCAGGATCAGCCGCAGGGTGGTGCCGCGCTTGGGTGCGCTGTCGATCTCGATGAGCCCGTCGTGGCGCTGCATCATGCCGTACACCATCGACAGGCCCAGTCCGGTGCTCCGCTGCGCCTTGGTGGTGAAGAATGGTTCCAGGCAGTGCTGCCGGGTGGCCTCGTCCATACCCAGGCCGTTGTCGCGAACCTCGATGACCACCTGGCGCTGCGACCCGTCGACGCCGGCGCTCGGGGCCTGGGTGCTCGTGCGCAGCTCGATCAGTCCGCCGCAGGGGAGGGCGTCGACGGCATTGAATACCAAGTTCACGAGCGCCTCGCGCAGTTCGCAAGGGTCGCCCAGCAGCGCGGGCAGGCCGGGGGTGGGCGTGCAGACCACCTCGATGGAGACGCCCCTGCGCTGAGCGTCGTCGCGCCAGCGCGGACGGGTGAGCTCGGCCACCTCGGCGATGAGGCGGTCGACTGCGATTGCCTCCAGTTGCTCAGTACCCGAGCGAGGGCGGTAGCATTGGCGCAGGCGCCCTACGATGTGGGCCACGTCGTCGGCGGCGCTGCGGATGTGGCCGAGGTAGCGGCGGGCCTCGTCGGGCAGGTCGTCGGGCAGGGTGAGGGTGAGCAGATCGGTGTAGGCAGAAACCGGACTGAGGGCGTTGTTGATGTCGTGGGCCACGCCGCAGGCCATCTGGCCTATGGCGCGCAGGCGCTCCTGTTGGACGACGGTCTGCTGGGTGCGCCGCAGTTCGTCGTAGGCGTGCTGGGCGCCCTCGGTGAGGCGCACCTGGTCGTACATGCGGCGAAGCTGTTCCTCGCCCGTGAGCACCTTGGCCTGCAGGCGCTCCTTTTCGGAGCGGACGTCGGCAATCTCGGCGACCATAGTCTCGGTCTTGTGTCGCACCTCCTCGAGCACCAGCACGATCATGCTCACGGCTATGAACAACTGCAGCACGGCGGCCACGAGATAGCCGATGGCGTGGAGGTCGGGATACTGTTGGGCCACCGGGTATACCGCCAGGTACAGGCCCCACAGCAGGAAGCCCAGCGCGAGCATCCCGGCGCCCACATAGGGCAGCCGGCGGCGCACCCGGTAGAAGCACACGCCGGCGAAGACGCTGCCGGAGCCTAGAAGGATGAATACTGGGAGCTGGATCTGGAGGGCGTTGGTGGCCACCTGCGGCATGACGACCGTCCAAGCGACCAGGAAGAGCATGAACAGGCCGAAGAGGGTCTGGCGCACGGGGATGTCGAGGAAGCTCAGGGTGCCCCAGAGCATGAAGGCTGCGGATACCGCCACGCAGCACTGCTTGACCATCGAGATGAGGCTGGTGGGGCCTTCATCGGGCCGGGTGAGGCCGAGGGTGAGCCACAGCGCGTAGGCGAGCCAGGCGGCCGTCCAGATGGTGAAGTATTCGCGCTTGGTGTAGCGGTTGAGGTAGTAGAACAATCCCACCAGCACCCATACCGAGAGGAGCGAGACCATGAGGGTCGCCTGAAGGTAAGCCTGCGCAAATCCCAATTCCATGATTCCATGACGTAGTAGGAAACCGGTCTGGGCAAACCCGATTCTCGCCGTGCGAAACGAATTGTTCATGACGCAAACCGGTAGTTGAAACTCCAAGGGCGGCAGGCTTGGATGGCCCCAGTCCAAACCCACATGCCCGCATCCACTTCCCCCCGGCCGCGCCCCTCCGCCCCCCGCCTCGCCATCACCTGCGGCGATCCGGCCGGGGTAGGCCCCGAGCTTGTGGCCAGCTGGGCCCTGGCGCATCCGCGAGGGCTGGGTCGGGTGACGTTGCTTGGGCCCCAGGCGTGGCTGGAGCCGTTGCGCGATCGGTGCAACGCCCGGCTACTCGCCGTGGGCGACCCGCAGTATCTGCCCGCCCCGGGCAAGCCCACTATGGCCGGCGCCCGGGTGGCGCTGGCGGCGATGGAGGAGGCGGCGCGGGGGTGTGTCGACGGGATGTTCGACGCTGTTGTCACCGGGCCGGTGAGCAAGGAGTGGCTGGCGAAGGTGTCCCCGGGCTTTGTGGGGCAGACGGAGTTTTTCGCCCAACGCTGGGGAGGGGAGCCGACGATGCTTTTTGCCGGCGGCAAACTGCGCCTGGCGCTGGCCACGTGGCATGTGCCGCTAAGCGCGGTGCCTAGCGAACTCACCCCCGAGCGGCTGGAGCGAGCGGTGCGCCGGGCCCACTGGCTGTGCCGGGCCCAGGGCGTGGAGACGCCGCGCATCGCGGTGTGCGGGATTAATCCCCACGCCGGCGAGCACGGACTGCTCGGCGACGAGGAGCAGCGCTGGATGCAGCCGCTCCTGCGGCGCCTGCGCCGCAGCATGCCCGGCGTGAGCGATCCGCTTCCCGGAGACACCGTGTTTGTGCGCGCCCTCAAGGGCGAGTTCGATGCCACAGTGGCCGCCTACCACGACCAGGGCCTGGGGCCGCTGAAGGCCGTGGACTTCGACCGCAGCGTGAACATCACCCTGGGCCTGCCGCATATCCGCACCAGCCCCGACCACGGCACGGCCTTCGGCCTCGCCGGCAAGGGCGAGGCCGACAGGCGCAGTTTCGCGGCTGCCATCGCAATGGCCGCCAGCCTGACGCGCGCCCAAGCGCGGCTGGGGCCCGTCGACTGAGCCGTAAGCATACTCAATCCGATTGTAGCATCCCACCTGGTGTCCGTGCCGCTGCGACGGCGGACGGCCCGTCTGCCGAACATTCGTCGTTTTGGCCAGAAATGGGTTGAAACCCGAGGGATGAACAGCCAAACACAGCCCCGACCAATCCCCTCGTAGACCGAAATCCGATCAGTTGATGCAGAAACCTCCTTCCTTCACCGGCAGCACCCCGAGCAGCAGTAGCAGCGGCGGCCCTCAGCGGCCGGGCTATCAGAACCGGGGTCGTAACAACGACCCGTACGCCCATATCCGGCGTAACCTGCGCATCAAGGCGCCCCAGGTTCGCGTGATCGACCCCGACGGCAAGCAGTTGGGCGTGATGACCTCGGACCAAGCCTACAAACTGGCTCTGCAGATCGGCCTCGACCTGGTGGAGGTGGCGCCCAACGCCGTGCCTCCCGTCTGCCGTATCCTCGATTTCGGCAAGTACATCTACGAGGAGAACAAGAAGACCAAGACGTCCAAGAGCGGCGCCACCAAGATCAAGGAGATCGAGCTCACCGCTCGTATTGATCCCCACGATCTGATGACCAAGTTGACCCACGCCGAGGAGTTCCTCAACGAGGGTAACAAGGTGAAGATGCGCCTCAAGTTTCGCGGACGCGAGATGGCCCATGTCGAGATCGGTTTTGCCGTGGTCAACAAGGCCATCACCGAGCTCGCCAACGTAGGCCATCCCGATTCCGACCCGAAGCTCGCCGGTCGCAATATCATGGTGATGGTCTCGCCGCTGCCCGCCAACAAGCGCAAGCTCCGCCTCAACGCGGAGGTTCCCGCGCCCAAGCCGGCGGCCTCCGCTCCCAAGCCCGCCACGGCCCCCGCCGCGACGGCTGGGCAGCCCGCGACCTGAGCTTGGTCCCTGTCATGGCTCGCGCGCCCCTTGGCCGGTTGATGGTCGGGTGCGCGCTGCTTTCGTTGCTCGGGTGTGCGGCTTTCGCCGCACGTCCCGAACGCGAGGTGGCGAGGCTCTACGAAAGCGAATACGTAAGTGCAGCCGCCTTTGCCTCGAAGGCCGGGCTGAGCCGAGTATGGCTGGAGCCGGGCAAGAAACTGTTGCTCTCTAACAAAACCCTGCGCTTGGAGTTGGAGGTCGATAGCCGCGACTGTCTGATCAACGGCCGGCGAGTCTTCCTGGGCGAGCCTGCTGTGGCGTACCGCAAGACTCTATACATCAGCCGCGTCGACCGGGATCGTCTGCTGAGCCCCATCGTCGAGCCGCGCCAGATCCCGG
Source organism: uncultured Verrucomicrobiota bacterium (assembly GCA_903960515.1). Lineage (GTDB taxonomy): Bacteria > Verrucomicrobiota > Verrucomicrobiia > Opitutales > Opitutaceae > CAJCBL01. The sequence goes on along the minus strand of CAJCBL010000234.1, from coordinate 18,159 downwards.
GGCCGCTGCCCGGCCTGCGCACCATCGTGATCGACCCCGGCCACGGAGGTAGGGACGACGGCACAGTAAACCCGCGCCTCAAGCTCTCGGAGAAGGCTATGGCGCTGGATGTGGCTTTGCGGCTCGAGAAATTGCTCAAGGCTGCCGGATACCGCGTCGCGCTCACCCGGCGTAACGACACCTTCATCCCGCTGCCGCTGCGTGCGGTCTTCGCCAAGCATGAGAAGGCCGATGTGTTCATCAGCCTTCATTTCAACGCGATCGACAAACGGAGCGTCTCGGGCAACGAGACCTTCATTCTCACCCCGCAGAATCAGCGCTCCACCGAGGCCGACCGCCGGAAGCCCGACGATGCGTTTCGCCAGACGGGCAACGCTGTGGACGGCTGGAATGCGGTACTTGGTTTCCGAATCCACAGCGAACTGCTGGGTAGCCTGCAATCCTTCGACCGGGGGCTTAAGCACGCGCGCTTTGCCGTGCTGCGCGACATCGACTGCCCCGGCCTGTTGGTGGAGTGCGGCTACCTCTCCAACGACGCCGAGGCGCAGAAGATCGCCACCCCCGAATGGCGCCAAAAGATTGCTACGGCCATCGCCGATGGCTTGGCCGGCTATCGCGAGGCCGTCGTGGCCGCCAAGCGCTGAGCGCACCAGGCGCGGCGCGCCAGGGGTGCGAGGAAGCTCCATGCGAGGAGGCGGCTGCGCTTCTGGCCCTGGGCCATGGGGACGACGCGCACCTCGACCGCGCGGGCCTCGGTGAGCGCGCGGCGCAGGGCGGGCAGGTTCTCCGCCTTGGATACGAGGGTGGTGAACCACAGTGCGGTGGCCGGCAGGGCGGAGCTCTCGGCAATGAGGCGACGGATGAACGCGAGTTCGCCGCCCGGGCACCAAAGCTCGTTGGTTTTCCCGCCGAAGTTGAGCGAGGCGCGGGCGGCAGTGGAGGATTTGGCGATGCCGAGGTTGCGCACCTTACGCTGTGTGCCGGCGGCGGCCTCCTGCGCGGAAGCGTGGAAGGGGGGATTGCAGAGCGTGAGCTCGAAGCGCTCGCCCGGGCGCAGGATGCCCCGGAAAATGGCCCCGGCGCAGGGTTGGTGGCGGCAGTCGACAAAGCCGTTGAGTGCCGAGTTTTCTGCGACGATGCGGCGGGCGTTGCGCAGCGCCTCCGGTTCGGTCTCCGAGCCCACGAAGCTCCAGCCGTACTCTTGGTGGCCCAGGATGGGGTAGATGCAGTTCGCGCCCACGCCCACATCGAGCACGGCAACCAGCGGGCCGCGGGGGATGGGGCCGCCGTTGTCCTCGGCCAGCAGGTCGGCGGCGTGGTGAAGATAATCGGCCCGGCCGGGAATCGGAGGGCAGAGGCAACCCGCAGGGATATCCCAGCGGTCGATACCGTAGTAGTGGCGCAGTAGGGCGGCGTTGAGAGCTTTGACTGCGGCGGGTTGGGCGTAGTCGATGGTGCGATCGCCCTGGGGGTTGGGCCCCAGGAAGCCGGCCAGGGCGGGGTAGGAGCCCACGAGTTGCGCGAAATCGTAGCGTCCGCGGTGCCGGTTGCGTGGATGCAGCTCCGCCTTATCCGAAAGTGGTGGCGTGGGGGAGGACGGCGTGGGCTTCATGGACAACAGCCCCCCAACTTCGCGACTGGGCGCGGGCAGGCAAGAGCGGCGTGGGAGCGGTGGCGGGTGCTCGCGTGGTGTATGTGGCGTACTCGCACGCGCCCGGCGAAGCGCGTGCGAGCAAGCCCGATCGCCCCCTCAGTGCAGCAGGCGGGAGGTCATCGCATAGACGATGAGAGCGAGCAGCACCAACCCGAGGCCGAAGAAGAGGAAGCCGAAGGTACGGGCGATCGGGCGACGGCCCTCCCAGTCGTCGCGCACACGGTGGGCCTCTAGGCGGCCCTCGGCCACGAGGCGGTCGTACCAGCGTTTGCGCTCGTGGAGCATCTCGCTCTTGGAGATGCGCCCCGAGAAGATCACCGTGTCCATCGGGAATTTCTCGAGACGGAAGTGCGTGTTGAAGAAGTGGAAGGTGAAGATGAAGCCGGCGGCCAGCAGCGCCTCGTCGGAGTGGACGACATGGGCGATGTTGATGATCCAGCCTGGGAAGAACCGGGTGAAGAAGGCCGGGAACCACATGAGCAGTCCGGAGGCGCCGATTACGGCCACGCCCCAGAACACGGCCAGGTAGTCGAAGCGCTCCCAGTACGTCCAGCGGTCGAACTGCGGGCGCGGGCCCTTGCCGAAGAACCAGCGGTTGTGGGCTACGAAGTCGCGCCCGTCCTGCAGGGACGGGAACATCGAATCGGGACCGAACACCGCACCGAGGAGCCGGCGCAGCGAGCGGCGGCCGCTGGCCGGATCGCGCAGCGCAGAGCGGCGCCGCCACAGCGAGATGGCAAGGGCGCCCAGGTGCAGGGCGAAGTAGGCGAAGGTGATGATGGCCCCGAAGTGGTGCAGCGAGCGGGCTACATCAGCCCCACCCATGAGCTCGAAGATCGAGTGGGCCCACGCCGTGTAGTAGAACTTCAGCGGCATACCGGTGATGGTCAGCAGCAGGAAGCTGGTGACGACCATCATGTGCAGGAAGCGCTCGAAGGGCGTGAAGCGGGTGAACCATTCTTCGTCGCGCTCGATCGTGACCTTGGCCTCGAGGAACTGTCTGGAGTCGTGAAGGAAGAGGTAGATGGAGCGCACCAGCCAGAAGAGGGTGTGGATGCCGAAGAAGGCGAAGGTGCCCACCAGCAGGATCGTCATGAAGACGAATACCTTGTTGAGGATCGGGTAGTTGACGCTGTCGAGGGGGTTGGCGTGGGGTTGGTACTTCGCAAAACTGGCGCCCACCCCGGGATGGCATTGCTGGCAGGTGCCCACGATACGGGAGGAGGAGAGGCGCGAGCGCGGATCGCTCACGGGCAGCACATCGTGGTGGCCGTGGCAGTCGTAGCAGGCGGCCACATCGGCGGCTACGTTGGGGCGGCCCAGCGCCATGGCCTTGCCGTGGTAGGTGTCGCGGTAGTGGGCGAGGCGGTCCTGGTGGCACTTGCCGCAGCTCTGGTCGCTGCTGGCCTTGAAGTGTGCGCTCACGGGATGCTCGATGTCGTGGGCGGAGTGGCAGTCCGAACACACTGGACCGCGTTTGTCGCCGGCGGCGAGCAGTTGGCCGTGGATACTGGTATTGTAGACCTGCTCCACGCCCACGTGGCAGTGGCCGCAGGTATGGGCGATGTTCTGGTGGTTGGTGTGGGAGGCCTTGTCGACGGAACGGCGGATGTCGTGCACGCCGTGGCAGTCGTTGCAGGACGGGGCGACGGCCAAGCCTTGGAGGAGGGCCTTGCCGTGGATGCTCTCCATGTAGTGGCTGGCGGCCTCCGGGCGAGGCATCTGGTACTCGGCGGCGAGGCCCGGGTTGCTGTGGCACTTGGCGCAGGTGCGCGGCAGGTTGAACTTCAGGACCGGGCTGCTGGGCGAGCCTACGGGCAGGATGTCGTGCCCGCCGTGGCAATCTTTGCAGGACGCGGCGTCGGAGGCGCCCATCAGGTGGCTTACTCCATGGATACTGCTGGCGTAGGCCTTGCCCTCGGCCTCATGGCATGAGGCGCACTGGGCGGGCGCCAGTTTGTCGGCATGCGGTACGTCGGCGATGTCGGCATGGCAGGCGGTGCAGGCGAGTTTGGCGTGGACCGATTTGCCAAGCAGGCCGGTGTGCACGGCCGGGGCGGCTCCCGATTTGCGCGCGGGTAGTGTGCCTACGGAGACCTCGTCGTGGCAGGCCAGGCAGTCGCTGGTCTCGAGAATGGCTGCGGCGGCCGGAGTGGGCCCGGCTACGATCGGCTGTCCAGCGGCGGGCCCGGGTTGTGGTGTAGTAGCGAAGACAGACAGGGTCGCCAGCAGAGCGAGCAGCAGCGGGAAAAGGGCGGCCGGCCGGCATCCGGCCCGGGACCTAGCGGGGGTAGCGCTGGACATGGGGGCGAAAGTGCCGCCGGCTTTGCGGGGAGCAATCTTGTTTCGGCTGGGATACCCAGGCTGTCGCAAAAGCGAAAACTTGGGCAAATGCCCGTTTGACGGAGCCGTGTGGCAGTCTACTTTGATTCCGCACCCTGCAGTGTTCGAGTTGTTCATTACCACGCTCTCGGCCCTATATTTCTCCCTCGGGAGTCGGAACCGGCGGTTGATGTCAGGCCGTTCATCGGAAGACAGATGCCGTCGGGAGACTCCCACTTGAACTTAAAACGGACTAGAGCCTTATGAACGCACGGCACAGGCGGGGTGTCTTTTTTTTGCCTTGCGGAGGAAATCCGCACGAAACCCTGTCACGCCCCTAGACGCGGGCCCGCGCGATCTGCTATGATCCCCCGATGGAATCCGAGAACCTGATCCCCGAAATTGCCCGCTTCGCCATTTTTGAGGGCGCGCTACCCAGCACACGTCCGGAGGATCTCCTCCACCTGGCGGCCAAAGTGCGGGCGGCAAACAGCGGCCGAGGGATCGAGATCGGAGTGGAGAAATTTCTCTGGGTGCACGAGAAGGAGGCCCTGCGCATGTTCGGGCCCAACCCTGCCGGAGCCGCCACCGCCATCCGCGCATTGATTTTCAATTACCTGCTTTCCGATCTTGGTTCGCTCTCTCAGGAGGCGCTGGCCACTGAACTGGCGGGCATGGAGATCCGGCCGGAAACCAGGCTCGATGTCGCCGCGCTCTTCAAGAAGATCGTCAAGCCGGCGAAGCCCGAGAAGAGCGCGAAGGACACCAAGGGCGGTCGCTGAGCGGTCGCCGGTGTGGGTCGAGCCCCCGCGGCGGGGCGAGTGATCGGGGCCTACGCTCATCGATGCGACGAGCTTGGGCTGTAATCGCCAGGTGCGGACGAAGCACTGTCACCGCGTAAGCGTGGCGGCCCCTTCGACGATCAGGCGCAGTGAGTCCAGTCGCAGCCGGGCTTGCGCGATGGCTTCCCCGGTGAGGCGGAGTTGGTCCTGGGCGAGGGAAATCTCCTCGGGGCGGACGTGGTCGTTGACCTTGCGCAGATCGATCAGGCGCTGAATCTCGGCACACAGCGAGGCTTGGGCGCAAGTAGCCGCTGCGGCTCGCAGGCGTGTGGATTGGATTTCCGCTACGGCGGTGGCGGAGTCGACCATCGACTTGAGCAGGGCGGCGTTGAACTGCGGGCGTTCAAGGAAACGCAGTAGCGCGTGCTCGGGTGTCTCGTCGGCGAGAGGACCGGGGGGGCGGGTGGCCGTGAGATCCTGTCCCCGGGCGTCGACCACGACACGGACCGGCGCCGGCGGTAGAAACTGGTCCACGTGCCACCGGGAATCGGCCACCGCCTCCAGCACGAAGACCGACTCGAGGATGAGATTGGGTTTGCCGGAAGCGACCAGGGCGAAGGCCGTGGTGCCGCTCGGGGAGTTGAGCAGAAGGTCCAGCGAGTCGCGCACCAGAGCGTGGTCGCGCGATACGAACGGGATGTCCTCGCGCACCAGCGCACGGCTGCGCTCGAAGGTTACAAGCATCCCGGCGGCCGGTATCGAGGGGAACGCCTCCACGTAGGCATGGCTCGGGTCGAGGAAGAGATCTCGCCCCTCGTGCTCTTTCATCTGCACTCCGTAGTGGTCGAGCAAGTCGGGCAGGAGGCGCCGAATCATCGGATCGGCGTCGGCAGCACGCACCTCCTCCACCAGGCGCTCGGCCACAGCACGGTCGAAGGAGGCCAGCTCCAGCAGCCGGTCGCGGCCCTGCTGCAGCCGCCGCTGTAGGCTGCGGCGGAACTGGGCCGTTTCGGCGACAAGCGTATCCAGCGCAGCACGGTTGCGGCCGGCCGCTGCGGCGGAATGGAACCCCAGCGCCAGCACCAGCAGGCGTTCTCGAAACTCCTTCACATACTCGGCGCCCCCGTGCATCGGGGACTCGAAGGCGCCCAGCCCGCGCTGATACCATTCTACGACACACTCCTCCGCGCTGCCGCCGAGGCAGGGGGCGTGGATCTGGATGGCCTGGGTCTGGCCGATGCGGTCGAGCCGGCCGATGCGTTGTTCGACCAGCGCGGGATTGAGCGGCAGATCGAAGAGCACGAGGTGGTGGGCGAACTGGAAGTTGCGGCCCTCGCTGCCGATCTCCGAGCAGATGAGCAGCCTCGCGCCGTCGGGCTCGGCAAACCACGCCGCTTGGCGGTCGCGCTGTACCAGCGGAAGCCCTTCGTGAAAGAGGCCGGTCTTGACGTTGATCGTCTCCTGCATCGCGGCGGCGATGGCCGCCACTTTGCGTTGGGAGCGGCAGATGAGCAGCACCTTCGCCGTGCTGTGCTTGCGCAGAAAACCAGCCAGCCATTGGATGCGCGGATCGTCCTTGTATGAATAGCGGATACTGGCCTCCCCCCCCTTCTCCTCCGCTTCGAGTTCGCGTGCGCAGCGGGCGAGCAAGGTGGGGTCGGCGCCGGCGAGCAGGGCGGGGCAGAACTTGCGGCGAGGGAAACCGGTCATCGCTGCACGTGTGTTGCGGAACATCACACGCCCCGGCCCGTGCTGGTCTACGAGGGTGCGCAGCAGGGCTTCGCGCGCGCCCGGAGTGCGGGCCTCCAGCGCGGCCAGATGGCGGGCCAGCGCCTCGGGGGCGCGTTGGAAGATGCGCTTGAGTGCGGCGAGCTCGCGGGCTTTGAGCGGCTTCTCCTCCACGAGGTGCTCGGCCACGGCGGCTACACCTACGAATGCCTCGGTCTCGGCGAGGAAGGTGGCATAGTCGGCGTAGCGGTTGGGATCGAGCAGGCGCAGGCGGGCGAAATGCCCGGGCAGGCCGAGCTGGGTCGGGGTGGCCGTGAGCAACAGCAGCCCCGGACTTCTGAAGGAGAGGTGTTCGACCAGTGTGTATTCGGGGCTAGGGGCCCCGGGCGCCCATTCGAGATGGTGCGCCTCGTCGACCACGACGATGTCCCAGCCGGCGGATACCGCTTGGGCCCCGCGCGCCTCGTCGCCCGCCAGAAAGGCGAGGCTGCACAACGCGAGCTGCTGGCCGAGGAAGGGGTTGCCCTCTGGCGCGCCCGGCTCCGCAGCGAGGCAGCGCTGCTCGTCGAGGATACTGAACCAGAGGTTGAAGCGGCGCAGCAGCTCCACGAACCACTGGTGTACGAGCGACTCTGGCACGAGCACGAGCACTCGTTTGGCCCGGCCCACGGCGAGCAGGCGCTGCACGATCAGGCAGGCTTCGATGGTCTTGCCCAGCCCGACCTCGTCGGCCAGCAGCACCCGCGGCACGGCGCGCGCCGCGACTTCCCGAAGGATGAAGAACTGGTGGGGAATCAGGTCGATGCGCCCGCCCATGAATCCGCGCAGCGGCGACTGGCGCAGCGTGGCCTGCGCCTGGAGGGCGCGCTGGCGCAGATCGAATACCTCGCCGGGTTCAGCCTGCCCGGCGAGCAGGCGCGCCTGCGGCAGCAATACGCTGGCCAGGTCGGAGACGGCGTCCTCGCGCAGCCTTTGGCCGCCGCCGCAGTAGACGAGCAGCCCCGCCTCCTCTACGACGCTCTCCACCACGAGGCGCTCGCCCCCGCGGGCCGACACCGTGTCGCCCACATGAAACAGCACGCGTTTGAGCACCGGCGTATTGCGCTTGTAGAGGCGTTTCTCGCCGCTGGCAGGGAAAACAACGCCGAGGTGCGCCCCCTCGAAACTCGCGACCACGCCAAGCCCGAGCTCGGGCTCACGTTCGCTCACACAACGCTGACCAATGACGTCGAGAGGCATTCGCCCCAATCAGGCCGCAACTGGGGGCCGATGGGAAGTGATTTTGGCGAAGCGTGGGGGCGGGGATGTCGGCTGGTCGTGTAGTGACGGGGGAATCTGTCCGCGGTGAAGGCTGCATCGTAGTGGGGAGGAGCGGGGCGCGCACGGCCGAGTGGAGCGGCTGTGTGTTGCTGCCGCCACCGCGGCGCGCTCCCGGAGGTGGACAGACCTGGTTCTCGTGGTAACGGGCCTGCTGTGACGATTCCGTCCGCCTGTTGGATGGTTGCACGTCGAGCCACTGCCCCGGTTTTTGGGTCTCTGCTTCCCGGTCTCCGGTCTTTCCCGACGAGAGGCGGGCCTCGCCTGGCAGCACCGCAGCAAAGCCAACCGGCTCTCTGCTCGGAGAACGCTGAAGGCTGGAGGTCGAAGGCTGAAGTTTCGTTGTAGAGCCGCCGCTCGTCGATGGGGACGCTCCGGTGTCCGGTATTTGGGGGCCGGTCCCTGGCTTCGCTCTCCCGACCCGCTTCTCGTTAACCCACATCTATTCCATCATGCGGCTTGCACGCCCGGCGTGAGAGCTTCCGCCTCTGCGGGGGAGCGTTTTCGGCCTTTCGCTCTTCGGGTTTGGCCACCAGTGCTTCCTCTGGCTCACGCCCCATCATGCGTATTCTTCTTCCTATCCTTGCTGGGCTCACCGCGCTTGTCGGCTCCGCCCAGCCCACCGCTCCCGTCACGCCCGGCTTCCCAGAGGCTGCCAGTGCTGCGGAGGTCGCGCTGGCCCAGCCCGAACTCGCCGCCTATCGGGGGTGGCTCAAGTTTCTGCGCTTCGAGGCCGAGACCGCAGTCGCCCGCAGCGGTGCCGCTAGCGCCCCCGCTGCAGACAAGATTTCCCGCCTCGTCGAATGGACCCGTCGCATCACCGCCGACCCACAACTGCTGGGCAAATTGCGCGGCGTGCAGGAATGGGCCTACGAGTCACCAGTCGATGGATCCGGGCAGCCCTTCAAGATTGTGATCCCTACCGATTATGACCCGGAGCGCCGGCCGGCGCCTCCGCTTTCGCTCTACATGCACGGCTACACCGGCGACCACCTCAACCACTCCGCCAACATGAAGGACCACGCGGGCTATTTCGAGGTTGCCGTACTCGGCCGCGCCCGCGGCGGTTTGTACGTGGCGCTCTCCGAGGCCGATGTCCTCCACGCCCTCGACTACGTCGAGGCCCACTGGCGTATCGACACCAACCGCATCCACCTAGCCGGTGGCAGCATGGGCGGCTCGGGAACTTTCAGACTCGGCGCCCGCTACCCCCACCGCTTCGCCTCCGGCCAGATCACCTGCGGCTACCTCCAACAGGATGCCATCGGCAACCTCCTCACCTTCCCCATCTACGCCACCCATAGCGACGACGACCCCGTTGTCCCCATCCTTCTTTCACGCGGGCCGCTCTCCGAGCTGCGCCGCCGGGGCGGTCAGGCCATCTTCGATGAAACCACCGGACTGGGACACGCCGCCTGGGACTATGCCGCCGGCAACGCCCGGGCCGAGGCTTGGGCGGCCAACCAGGTACTCCCCGAGTCGCGCACCGTGCGCCACCTCGACTTCACAGCCACAGATGGAGCCGCGCCGCGCTGTTGGTGGGCGGAGATCGTCGAATGGGGCCCGCTGTCGCGCCCGGCCCGCTTCATCGCCACCGCCGGGGCGAACAACACCCTCTACGTCGAGCTCGACAACGTGGCCCGCCTGCGTCTCCGCTTGCCGGAGTCGCCCTTCGACCCCTCTCAACCGCTGCAGGTCGTCGTCGCCGGCCAGCCGCCTTACTCGCTGGCAGCGCCCCTGTCTCCCGAGGTGATCATCCCCGGCGACGCCTCGGCCGGAGGCGGCCGGACAGCCCCCGCCCGCTCCCACACCCCGGGCGGGCCGCTCCTGGTGTACGACGGCTCGCCGCTGCTCATCGTGTACGGCACCAGCGGCGACGCCGCCACCGTCGCCGCCCTACGCACCGCCGCCACCGCCGCCAGTCAAAGTTCCAGCCCGCTGTGGGCCCTGGACTCCGGCGACGCCGATCCGCGCGACAACATACCGCACAGCCAAAACCTCTTCGGCCGCCTGCGCACCAAGGCCGACACCGAGGTGACCGACGCCGACCTCACCAGTGGCAACCTCGTGCTCATCGGCTCGGCCGCCGAGAATACCATCGTCGCCCGCCTGGCCCCAGACCTGCCCGTGCGACTGGAGGGCGGCAACATCACCTGCAGCGACGGCTTCACACTGCCCGCCTTCCAACGCACCCTCGGCCTGGTCGCCCTCAACCCGCTGGCCATGCAACGCCTGGTGTACTGGATCGCCTCCACCGAACCGGCCGGATACGCACCCGACGCCGCAGTCACCGCGTTGGCCACCCCGCTCTTCATCGGCGCCGACCTGCTCATCACCCAAGCCACCGGTCGCCAACTTGTGGCCACGCGTAGCTTCGACAGCCGCTGGCGCTGGCTGCCCGACCGCGACCGTTCGCCCATCGTTTGCCAGCAGCCCCAGAACCAGGCCGTGCTCGGCCGCCGTATCGCCGAGGCCGTGCGCCTGGCCACCGGTGCCGATCTCGCCATAGCCGGGCGCCTGCGCGAGCTTGGCAGCGTTCCCGTCACCCCAGGCGAAACCCGAGTGGCCGACCTCGAGGCGCTCTTCTACGGCCACACCATCGACATGCTGGAGTTGACCGGCAGCGAGCTCCTCCAGGCCCAAACTCTGGTGGCCGCGCTCCCCGAGGCGTCCGAATTCTGGATGGCCTTCCATCCCGACCTCCAGTCCCGCACCATTGACCCAGCCGGGCGCTACCGGGTAGCCGTGCCGCTGGGCATGCTTGGGCTCTTGGGACGCAACACAAAGCTAGCCCCGCGCTCCCAGTGGCGTACCGACACTACGGTGGCCGACGCTCTCTCGCGTTTCCTGGTCCAGCCACACTAGCCGCAGCGCGGCTTGGCACGCAGTGGGACTTCGCAGCGACCCCACTGCGTGCAGGGCGGCTGGGGTGTCGTCGCCGAAAAGCCGGTAGTGCGTAAGCGCTAGGCTTCGACGCGGGGACAGCATGCCGCCCGCCCGTCCCTATAGCGGCTGTTGACCCCATTCTCCCCCGACAGATGTCCACTTGAGCGCTCCGCCGGTGGCCCCCGGCCGCTGGATCGCGCGTTGCCACGCGAAGCCATCGAGGTGCCCAACGTGGAGCGCAAGGACCCGCCCTGCGCCGGACCCAACACCCCGATACCGCGCTCCTTGCTGTCCAAATGTTGCAGTGAGAAACGCGATTGAGCGGAGAAAGTGGAGGCGCTCAATCAGAGTTGTAGGCGGTAACGGCCGGCAGCGCGGGTGAGGCGCACTGGGGTGTCGAAAGTGGCCGAGAGGTTCGCGGAGGTGAGCGTGCTTGCGAGCGGGCCGGCGGCGAGAATGCGACCGGCGCGCAGCAGCAGCGCATGGGTGAAGCCGGGAATGATCTCCTCTACATGGTGGGTGACCAGGACCAGTCCGGGGCCGGTGCGTGTTCCAGCCATCTTTGTGAGTGAGGTCAGAAACGCTTCGCGCGCCACGGGATCCAGGCCCGCGCAGGGCTCGTCGAGGATCAGCAGTGCTGGGCGCGCCATCTGGGCGCGGGCGAGCATGGAGCGTTGGCGCTCGCCCTCGGAGGTTTGCAGCCACGGGCGGCCGGCCGCTGCAGTGAGCCCAACGGTGGCCAGCAGGCGGCGGGCGCGGCGGTGGGCGAGGGCGGGGAAGCTGCCCCACGGGTTGAGCATCGCACGGTATCCGCCGAGTACGGTCTCGAAGGCGGTGGTATCGGGTTCGATGAGGCGCTGCATTCCGGCGCCCACCAGGCCGATGTGTTGGCGCAGTTCGCGCCAGTCGCAGTGGCCGAAGCGCCGGCCCAGCACCTCGATGTCGCCGCCGGAGGGCGTGAGGTAGCCGGTGAGGGAGGCGAGCAGGGAGCTTTTGCCCGCGCCATTGGGGCCGAGGATCACCCAGTGTTGGCCGCGCTGTACGGTCCAGTCGAGGCCGTGGAGGATGGTGGTGCGGTCGCGGGCGATGCGCAGGCCGTGAAGGCGTAGCAGCGGGCGGAGGGAACGGGCGGAGGCGGGCTTCACTGGGCGAAGAACGGGTTGTGGGCGAGTTCCTCGCCGACAGTCGTGAGTGGACCATGACCGCAGGCAAGCACCGTGGGGGCGGGCAGGCGGAGGATTTTCTCCACATTGTTGCGATACGCGTCGGGGTAGGACTCCATGCCGCCGCCCATGGAGGAGGCGAAGAGCGAGTCTCCCACGATGGCCAACGGGTGTGCCAGCCCTGTGACGACATAGGTGGAGCCTCCGGGCGAATGGCCCCAGGTGGAAAGAGTCCGGATGCGCAGTGCTCCGAGTTCGAAGACGCGGCCCTCGGCAAAGCTGTGGCCGCCGGCAAGGGGCTCGCGCTCCGAGGCCCATACTGGCGCCTTGGCGTGGCGCAGCAGGGTGACGAGGTCGGCGATGTGGTCGCGGTGGGTGTGCGTGAGGAAGATGAAGTCGAGGGAAAGCTGGTGCTGGCGCAGCGTGGCGAGCAGCGGCTCGGCGGTGGCGCCGGTGTCGAAGATGGCGGCTTGTTTGGTGTGCGTGTCCCAGACGAGGTAGGCGTTGACGGTCATGTCGCCAAAGCTGGAGGTGGCCATGGCGAAGCCGTCGGGGAAGGCGACGGGCCGGGGGAGCCACTGGCTGAGGGAGAGAGCCACCAGGGCCTCGGCGCTCAGGCGTAGTGGCGGGGCGATGGCGCGCAGCGTGGGTTCGTCGCCCTGGTTTTTGCGTGCGGCCTGTACGGCCTCCGGGGTGACGCCGGCGAGTTTGGCCAACGCGGTGTCGCCATAGTTCAAGCCGCGCATGGCTTTGCTGATGACGTCGCCGGCGTGGTCTTCGAGTGGGAGCTGCGGCATGATGCGGAGGACCTAAGGCAGAAGGAGGGGGGAAGGAAGGCAGAAGGCTGAATGCTGAAAAGCAGAATGCGGCACGCAGTCGTTGTTGCCCGTAAAGAATCTAAGGATCACATGAGACAAGGCCCCCCAAAACGGATTTGACCACGCAGGACACAGGGGCCGGGGCAGGGCAGGGGATTCGGACGTTGCGGCCGCTGGCCGGGTGCGTCATCGCCTAATACTCGTAACCGGTTATCGCCCAGATTTTCCCTGGCGTCATGACTCGACCACTTCGCCGCAGCCCCCATCGCCCGAGCGCCACCTTCTTCAAGCAGGAGGGGATTCCGGTCGGCAAGTTTGGGGAAGTCGAGCCGGCGGCGGGGGAACAGGGGGGCCGCGACTGGCTGAGGCTGAGCGGGAGTGCCACTCGGAGGCGGGCAAGTGAATGCCGGTGTCGCGTCGGACTTTCCTATCGGATGGTGCTTCGCGCTCGCACCAAGGTGGGCGGTGATTCGGTGCGAGGCCATGCGCGGCGACTGCTCGCGCCGCCGGCAACAGCGCAATTGCTTCCAATCCTCGTCCCCGGCTCAATCGACGACAAACTGGCTGCGGAACTGCTTTGAACCCTGTTGAACATTATGGACGTACTCCTGCTCTCCCGCCTGCAATTCGCGCTCACTACCGCGTTCCACTATCTCTACCCCCCGCTGAGCATCGGGCTGGGGCTTCTGCTCGTAGCCAATGAGTCGATGTGGCTGTGGACCAGGAAGCCCATCTATCACCAGATGGCGCGGTTCTGGACGAAGGTATTCGCTCTGACCTTCGCCATAGGTGTGGCGACCGGCATCGTGCTGGAATTCGAGTTCGGCACCAATTGGGCAACGTATTCGCGCTACGTGGGCGATGTGTTCGGCAGCGCCCTGGCGGCGGAGGGCATTTTCGCGTTTTTCCTCGAGTCGGGCTTTCTGGCGGTGCTGCTGTTCGGCTGGGACAAGGTCGGGCCGAGACTCCATTTCCTCGCCACTTGCATGGTCGCCTTCGGTGCCCATTTCTCGGCGGTCTGGATCATCGTGGCAAATTCATGGATGCAGACGCCGGCCGGCTACCACATCGTGGGCGAGGGGCTCAAGGCCCGGGCGGAGATCACCGATTTCTGGGCGATGGTATTCAATCCGTCGTCGGTGGACCGGCTGACTCACACCGTCATCGGCTGCTGGCAGGCTGGCGCGTGGTTCATGGTTAGCGTGGGCGCCTGGTATCTGCTCAAGCGCCGGCACCGCGACTTTGCGGTGGCGTCGGTGAAACTTGGACTGGCGGTCGCCTCGATCGCCGCTGTGCTCTCCCTCATCAGCGGACATGGGAGCGCGGCGGGCGTGGCCCAGCACCAGCCAACCAAGCTCGCCGCCTTCGAGGGGCAGTACGAGACGATGGCTCGTGCCCCGCTGTATGTGGTCGGCTGGGTTGATGAGAAGACGGAGACGACCCGGGGCGTGGCGATCCCGGGACTGCTTAGTTGGCTGGTGCATGGCGACGCCGGGGCCGTGTTGCCCGGACTGAGGGAAACGGCACCGGCGAAGGCCGACCGGCCGCCGGTGAACTTCACCTTCCAGCTCTACCACATCATGGTGGTGGTGGGTTTCGCGTTGATCGGGTTGGCCGCGTGGGCAGCTTGGGCGCTGTGGCGCGGGACCTTGGAGAACTCACGCCTGTTGCTCGGGTTGCTTACGCTCTCGGTGCTCGGGCCGCAGATTGCAAACCAAGCCGGGTGGTGGGCCGCAGAGGTGGGGCGCCAACCTTGGATCGTGTACAAGTTGCTGCGCACCTCCGAGGCCCTGTCCGCAGTAGTCACGGCCAGCCAGGTGGTCGCTTCGATGATAATGTTCGGCGTGGTGTACGTGCTGCTCTTCGCGGTGTTCCTCTATTTGCTTAACGACAAGATCAAGCACGGCCCCGACGACACCGACCTGCATCCGGCCGGTAAGTGGGCGCTGGGCTTTCGGCCGAAGGCTAAGGGCCTGAATACAGAAGGCTGAAAGCGGAACCCGGAATATGAATCTTACAGCAGCCAACGAAGGAAACCGAGCGGAAGGATTTGCCCAATGAACTTCGGTACTCTTGATCTTAACACTGTCTGGTTCGCCCTGGTGGGCGTGCTCTTCACCGGCTACGTCATCCTCGACGGCTTCGATCTTGGCGTGGGGGTGCTGCACCTCTTCGTGGTGAAGCGCGACGAGGATCGGCGGGTGTTTCTCAATGCGATCGGCCCGGTCTGGGATGGCAACGAGGTGTGGCTGGTCACCGGCGGAGGCGCGCTCTTTGCGGCGTTTCCCATCGTCTACGCTACGGTGTTCTCCGGGTTCTACCTGGCCTTTATGGCGCTGCTTTGCGCGTTGATATTCCGCGCGGTGGCTATCGAGTTTCGCAGCAAGCACCCGTCGCCGCGCTGGCGGGCGTGCTGGGATGTCGGGTTCGCTGCGGGCAGCACGGGCTCGGCGCTGCTGATCGGCGTGGCGATGGGCAACATCGCTTGGGGGATCCCGATCGATGAGCGCGGGGAGTTCGCCGGCAGCTTCCTGGGGATGTTGCACCCGTACGCCTTGGCGATGGGCGTGACGACGGTTGCGTTGTTTGCGATGCACGGCGCGATCTATCTGGTCCTCAAGACCGAGGGCGATGTGCAGGCGAGAGTGCGCCGCTGGGTCAATCCGCTGATCATCGCCTTCATCCTGTGCTATGTGCTCGTGACTCTGGCCACGTTGCTCTACATCCCGCACATCACCGACGCGTTCCGGGGTGAGCCGTGGTTCTTCGGCCTGGTGGTGGCCGTGGTGCTGGCGATCGCGAACATTCCCCGCGAGGTGAATCGGGGGAAGGAGTTCCTGGCCTTTCTCTCATCCTGCGCGGCGATGGCCGGGCTCATGGCGATCTTCGGAGTGGGGTCGTACCCGAATCTGGTATTCAGCAGCCCGTTCCCCGACCACAGCCTCACGGCTTTCAACTCGGCCTCCTCCCGAGGCACGCTGGCGGTGATGCTCACTATCGCGCTCATCGGAGTGCCCGTGGTGCTCGCGTATACGGCGAGCATCTACTGGATCTTCCGCGGCAAGGTGAAGCTGGACAAGACCAGCTACTGAGCGGGGATCATGGGTTTCGGCTTCAGGAGCGGGCCATGAGCCCGCCCCTCTGAGGACCGCCGGTTGGCAAGTGGCGCGGGGCCGATTTTCTCCCTGAGCCCTCCAAGCGGAGGAGGATGCAGGGCTCGCGAGCAGCGCCAAGGAGTCCGCGACGCAGCGCTGGCGCGCGACGTGCCGCTGATGCTATTGCTGCCGACTCGGCCTATTCTTTACCGGCCCGCTCCGATGTCCCTAAGGATCTGGAGCAAAAGAGGATGCGGCTGGACCACAGACATTAGGGTTTGACCCCTTCTGCCTGGCCGGCCTGTTGTCGAATCGAATATACGGGCACTGAGTAGATTGATCGCACCTGGAGCTCTGCGTGTCGGGCGATGCTGCGACCGATATGCCTGGAGCGGAGGACAGAGGCAGGCCCCGGGCTCAGCTTGCCATGTGAGGTCTCAATATTAGGAATTGTGAATAGTTAATTCATGACCCCGTTCGACTCTCACAACGTAACGTCAAGCGAAGTGGAGACCCGACGGCGACGGCGCGGGTTTACAGGAGCGCCGTAACAGCGCGGGTTCCTCCCGTGCCTCGTGCGCGATTCCTCGCGCACCGGCCGCCGCCGGCGGGGACGGTGCTTATCGGACCGCAAGCCGCGCCAGCGGCTGGAGGGAGAAAGCAGGGCTCGTGACAGATCGAGGGCTGCGAGATCTGGCGCGAGGCGTGCCGCTTGGGTCCGTTCTTCCGATACCGTGTCCAGATTCAAGACCTGCCCCCTTTTGCTGGCCGGAAAGGGTCAAGGTGAACCCCGTCCGGCTGTTCCTTTGCTGCGCTGCCGCTGACTCTCTTCCACTCGGCGGAAAAGAGCATCCAAATCAGCACGTATCGCAGGAAGGTTAGCCCGAACAAATGCGATTTCTCTCAATCTTTGCGTGCGCTCATGAGGTTCGAACCGTTTAGCTCGGTCCTCAAAATTGATCGTTCCACAAGTCCACCGCTGTGCTCCATCGGGTGGCGCATGCCGACTCCAAGCCAAAGCGATGATCAACGCCCTGGTTTCTGGGTCATCCTGCTGCCACCAAAGAAGCGCTACATACTGCTCCTCCCCAGAAAGCCAAAGGCTCAAAATCGAGGGCCACGAGTACTCAGCCCCACACGTATCCGCGCCGAGTTTCGCGCTCGTTATCGCATCGCCACTCTTAAGCACTGTAATCTCATCCATCTGGACGGATACAATAGTCTTTCGCAGCCCCTCATGGGCGTCTTCTGACGGTTGACCCAAGCAGGAGACCGCCAAAACCGAGAGAGACAGAATTACCGCACGTTTACTGCGGATCATAAATGGCTCCAATCTGTTGAACCGAGCTGCCAGCGTCGGAAGCCTCAAACCCCGAATACCCAGCGTTAGGATTGTATTTCGTATTCTCCCACCAAACGCCAGGCGCACTCTGCCACTTCCCGTTATCAGTTGGCCTCGCCGAGGCAGCCGCCGCCACAACACGGCAACCCGAAACGGAAGCCAAAGAAACGATAAAACTCCGGGAAACTCTACATGAGTGAATTTGTATTAGACATGGCTTACTGAACCTTACCTTCCCCGAGTCGATTCTGCTTTTCAGATCCGAGATCGTTGCTCCGCCCTGATCATGGGCCGTCCCATTCTCATAAAACCCAGCTGAACCAGAAGTGGTTCCCGGAATGCCCGGACCTCGGTAGATTGCCGGGTACGGCTTATTCTGTGGTTTGTCGGTATGATCCCATCCATGCCCAGCAAAGGTGAGTCGTTTCACACAACAGTTATTCTCGGTCATCTTCTCCATCGCCCCAAGCATCTCAAGGCCGGTACTTGCGTTCATCCATTGGGAGCTCCCCTTGCTAGCGGTGCTGTCAAACAAGTTATTCTGACTCTGATTGAAACCATTCGGGATAGATATGCCACCATTGACTGGTGTGAGCGGCAAAGGCTGCAGCGGATCGAGCGAAATGACTATCTTGAGTGGTTCGCGACCTAGTATATCTATATTCTGGATCGGATTATTCCCGACCATCCCGTACAGGTTCGCCCCACCGCGTTCCCCGATGGGATCTCTGGATAGCCAAAATGGGGGACCCGATGCGGGTTCGTAGCGGCGAGCCGTGCAACCGGACGCAAGATCAGCGACTTGCGGGCGGCAAACCGGACGCGGACCCGGTGGGCGGCGGCAAAAAACCCCGACACGGTTTTTATGGGGGGAGGTGCGCTTTCCCGACGCGTGCCGGAGGGCGCGCGGCTGCCGCGCAGAGGCCCGTTGGACGGGCTCAGAGCGGGCGGCTAAAGGGGAAACGAGGGCGACCAGCACGCCTTCAGGCTGCCGGCTTGTCCTGGCAAACGGAAGCCGGATCTTTGGCGGGTTGCGCCTGCGCGCTGGGATG
>CAJCBL010000233.1 GCA_903960515.1 uncultured Verrucomicrobiota bacterium | reverse complement strand
CGCGCTCTGAATCGCGTGCAAGCACGCTCCTACGACTGGATGTTTCAGCTACAGCTGGCCCCCGATGCTCTTGAGCGCTTCGACATGGGGCGGGGACGAGAACGAGTACGAGAACCCCACGGGGGCCCTCCCGCGCCCCGCTCTCCGGCAATCGGCAATCGAAAATCGGCAATCCGAAATCGAAAATGACCGGCGGCACTGAGCGGCCGAACCTTTTCCTTGCCGGCGGGGAGCGGGGCGGGTTCGCTGCTCGTTCGCAAACCATGAAAATCCTCGTCGCCGACAAGATCTCGCCCAAGGGCGTGGAACTGCTCCGCAAACAGCCCGGTTTCGAAGTCATCGAAGCCTATAATTCCACCCCGGAGAAGATCCTCTCTCTGGTGAAGGATGTTCATGCGATCGCCGTGCGCTCCGAAACGCAGATCACCGCCGAGGTCATCGCCGCTGCGCCCTTGCTCAAGGTCGTGGGCCGCGCCGGCGTGGGCGTGGACAACATCGACGTAGAAGCGGCCACCGCTCGCGGTGTCGTGGTGATGAATACCCCTTCGGGCAATACCATCGCCACCGCCGAACTCACCTTCACCCACATGCTCTGCGGCGCCCGCCCGGTGCCCCAGGCCGCCGCCTCGATGAAGGCCGGCAAATGGGACCGCAAGAGCTACGGCGGTATTGAACTCTTCCGCAAAACCCTCGGCGTGGTAGGCCTCGGCCGTATCGGCGGCGAGGTGGCCAAACGCGCCCAGGCCTTCGGCATGCGCGTGCTCGCCTACGATCCCTACCTCGCGCCCAGCCGCGCCAAGGCCATGCAGGTGGAGGGAGTGACCCTCGACGAACTGCTCCGCCAGGCCGACTACATCACCGTCCACATGCCGCTTACCGACGCGACCAAGGACATGATCGACGAGGCCGCCTTCGAGAAGTGCAAGAAGGGCGTACGCATCTTCAACTGCGCCCGCGGCGGCATCATCAAGGAGACCGCCCTGATCGAGGCGCTCAAGAGTGGCAAGGTCGCCGCTGCCGGCCTCGACGTCTACGAGGAAGAGCCGCTCCCCGCCGACCATCCCTTCCGCCAGCTCCCCACCCTCGTACTCACCCCCCACTTGGGCGCCTCCACAGCCGAGGCCCAGGAGTCGGTCGGTATCGAGATTGCCGAGCAGATTGTCGGCGTGCTTGCCGGCGGCGTCATTCAGAACGCCGTCAACATGCCCTCCATCGACGCCGCCGCCCTCAAGATCCTCGGGCCCTATCTCGATCTCGGCACCAAGCTGGGCACCCTTGTGCAGCAGATCGCCCCGGAGCAGATCGCGTCGCTGCGCTTCACCTACTTTGGCAAGGTCTGCGAGATCGACTCCAACGCCATCACCCGTGCGATCGAGCGCGGATTCCTGCGCCGTATCAGCGGCGAGGAGGTCAACTACGTGAACGCCCCGATGCTGTTGCAGCGCCTGGGCGTGCAGGTGGAGGTGGTGAAGTCCAACGTCGACTGCGACTACACCGAGCTCATCGCCGTGGAGGCGATCGACGCCCAGGGCAAGTCCCACTCGGCGCAGGGCACGCTCATGGGTAAATCGGCCCAGCCGCGCATCATCACCATCAACGGCCGCGACGTCGAAGTCCCCGCGGTGGGCAAGCTGCTCGTCCTCGAAAACGTGGACCAGCCCGGCATGGTGGGCCTGATCGGCACCCTGCTCGGCAGGGACGGTGTGAACATCGCGGACATGTCGCTCTCGCGCATCACCCCCGGCGGTACCGCTTACATGGTGGTGCTTGTCGACAGTGAGCCCAGCGAGATCGCCCGCCGCGAGATCAAGAACAACCCCGCCATCAAGCTGGCAAAGTTCGTCCAGCTCTAAGGCTCGGTCCTTCGCTTGACGGGTCGGACCTTGTGCCCGGCCCGTCTAGTCTGCATGCGGGATCGGACCTTGCGCCCGGACCGTCTCGGGCTGCGTCTAGACTGTTCCTATTCCGGGTAGCTGGATCGAGAAGCGGTTCAGCTCTCAGCCTGGGCTGAATGGCTTCGCCATCCAGCTACGAGTATTGAAGACTGAATGGCTTCGCACTTCGGCTACGGATTGTTCAACAGTTTCCCCTTCCTCCCATGATCACCTCTCTCGTCATCGCCCTGGTCGTCGCCCTTGCCGTAGGCTATCTGCTCGGTTCGCTGCCGTTTGGTGTGTGGGTAGCGCGTGCCCACGGGGTGGACATCTTCAAAGCCGGTTCGGGCAATCCCGGGGCGACCAACGTGAAGCGTTCGGTGGGCAAGAAGGCGGGCAACCTGGTCTTCCTGCTCGATTTCCTGAAGGGGGTGCTCGCCACGATCTGGCCGGTGATCGTCGCGAGGTTCGTCGGCCCCGGGTGCGCATGCGATGCCGAGCAGGTTGAGCGCATGGCTGTGGCCGGCATGGTCGGGGCGATCGTCGGGCACTCGTATTCGTGCTTCATCGGCTTTCGCGGTGGCAAGGGCGTGGCTACGAGTATCGGCGGCCTGCTGGCGCTGTGCTGGCCGGTGGCCCTGCTCGGTGTGGCGGTGTGGCTCGTCGTTTTCTATGCCACGCGCTATGTGTCGCTCGCTTCGATTCTGCTGGCGGCAAGCCTGCCGGTATCGGCCTGGCTGCTGCACCGCACCGCGTTCCTGACGATGTTCTTCGGCTTGCTCGGTGTGTTCATCATTGTGCGCCACAGCACGAACATCCAACGGCTCTTCAACGGCACGGAGAGCAAGTTTTCGAAGAAGAAGCCTGAGCCCTCCGTGGCCAAGTGAACGGGCGAAGGGCGGTACCTGGTAGGAGCGTGCTCGCACGCGATCCCCGTCGGCCAGCCCCCACGCCACTGATTCCCTCGCCCCGAGCCATCGCGAGCCAGCTCGCTGCCTACGGCCCGAACAAATTCCCCGTTGTAGATGCTTGCTTGCACGCGATCTGCAGGGGCCGGTCTCTTCGCCCTGTACCATAGCGAGCAAGCTCGCTCCTACGGGCCGAACAGATTCCCCGTTGTAGGAGCGTGCTTGCACGCGATTTGAGCTCGGGATCGCGTGTTTGCACGAATCTGTAACAGCATTGTCACCGCTCAGAGCCCCACCGCCGCCAAGCGGCGCGCGGATACCAGGTGCTGGCGGATGGCTTTGATCAACTGCAACTCACGGGCGGTGGGCTGCAGCGGGCCCGGCCCCGTCCGCGTGCCTACGATGAGAGCGATGGAGCCGGTGCTGTTGAGCAGTGGCAGAAGGATGAACCCGCTTGCGCTCCCGGCCGCCAGCAACCACTCGGGCAGGAACGGGCGTATCTTCGGATCGGAGGTGTCGCGGATGAGGACGTCCTCACGCCGGTTCAGGCTGATGCTGAAGACGTCGCGCCGATCCGAGCTGATCAGCGGCCGGCCGCGCACCAGATCGAATAGAGCGCCCAGCCCGCAGGTCGCCGTGTAGGTGTGCGCTCCAGAATCGCGATGGAAAAGCACACAGTCCTGCAGGTCCAACGCACGCCGAAGGGCGGCCAGCGCGGTGGTATCCAGCGCCCGCAGGTCGATGACGGCGGGAGAGGTCAATTCGGCCAGTTGTATCAGGCACTCGGTGAGGAGCGCGACGGCGTCGGGCGCGGGCGGCGCCACTGGGGGCGGTTCCGGAACCGGGGACGAAGCCGGCGGACCCGCGGGAGACGAAGAAAGAGCGGGGGCAGATGCGCCGCCCTCGCTTGCGAGCGCAGAAGCCCGAGGTTGGGCAGGCGCAGCGCTACAAGTGGATTCAGGAGACTGCGACAGCGACGGAGCTGCGGCCGTTGGAGCGAAGGTAAGCAGCATGCCCTCGGGCAGCACCGGCAGGGGCTCGGTTTGGTTGGTGCGTTCGGCGATGCGTTGGAACACCCCGGACGCCGTCGCTTTCGCTCCGTAGGTGCGGCTGAAGGCGCGCAGGTTCTGATCGACCACCTTCACCAGGATGGAGATGGCATCCTTGGTGAGGTCGAGCTTGATGCTGAATTTCGCGCGCAGCCGCTCCGCATCGTCGGCAAAAGTGGCGGCGCCCACTCGGGGCGAGACAACGAGTTCCCCCAGCTCGGCGGCGAAATGGGTGATGGCGGTGAGGCGCTCCTCGGACGAGGCGGCAGCCTGGTCGAGCAGGTGGGGCGGCACGTTTTGCAGGCAGCGCAGGATGACGCGCGGCAGCCGTGATTCCTCGAAAAGATGGTTGGTGAGCTCAAGCGGGGTGAGCCCGAAGATGCGTCGGCAGGCGTCGGCCTCGCTCTCCTGCGAGGGCCGCTCGTGGACCTGCTGGAACTGCTCCGGCATGAAGGTGGTGAGCAGGAGGCGGCCGTAGTGGCGTAGGCAGGCAAAGACGAAGGCCTGCTCGGAATCCTGCTCGGGATGGATGGTGGTGAGCGCCTGGGCGAAGAGCCCGCTGCACAGCGCCAGGGCGGCGGATTCCCTCAGGGCCTCGGGCTGGGTGCCGTGCAGCGCCTTTTCGATGAGCAGCATCGAGAGGGCGAGGTTGCGGATCTTGTTGAAGCCGACCACCTGGATGGCCTGCGTAACAGTGGTTACGACATGGCCGAAGGGATTGTAGCCGAAGGTATTTGCCGATTGGATCACCTTGGCGGTAACCATGGTGTCGCGACTGATGAGGTCGGCCAGCTCCTGCACAGGGATGGAGAAGGCGCGGCAGGAGAGCTCCTCGATGAGCTTGATGACCTCAGGCAGGCTCGCCGCTTCGCGGGAGCGAAGCGCGTGTTGCACGCGGGTGATGGTCTGGCTGGCGAGGGTTGAGGGCACGGCGGGGGCGGTCGGCGTCCCTGTGTAACGGTCCAAATCCGACGAGATTAAGGAAAAGGCGCTGGCTTCGCCCATGTTCGCCGGTCTATCCGGCCGGCTGCGGAGTCACGGCGGCGGCGATGAGCTGCCAGCGGTTGTCGCGCCAGCACCAGACGTCGAGATAGCGGCCGTTGCCCGTGAACTCCCGCTCGCCCATGCGTCCGCGCCACTGCGAGCGCCCGCACACTATCCCGGTGAGACCTTCGATACGGTAGGTCACCTCGTCGATTTCCAGTTGTTCGAAGCGCAGACCGGGTGCGCTGAACGCGGCGATGAAAGAGTCGCGGGTGGTGGGCCGCCCGGACAAGTTGTGTCCGGCGAAATCGGGTGCGAGCAAGTCCCGCAGCGCGGGGGAGTCGCAGGTGCGCTCGGCGGCGGTGAGGCGTTCCTCGGCCTGGCGTAGTTGGGCTTCCTGGTACGGGATGGGCGTTGGCATGGTCGAGAAAGGGCGGTGGGATTAGCAGGGTCGGGGGACGAGGCGGCGGTTGAGGGGTCGGCTGGTTGCGGGCTGCGCCGTAGTTGAAGAGCGGGAGCGATGGCGGGCGCAGCTCGGTGCCGGAGGTTTGTCTAAGGCGGGGGGCAGGGAAATCCGATTCTTGCGCACTTGGCCGCCGCCGCCCCGAGCCGAAGCCGAAAAAAACGTCAATCCTTCCCTCTCGCCGGTGGGGCCGAAATAGCCCTTGCACGCCCGCCCGGCGCCGTTGCACTCCCGCCTTCTCAACGCATGTCCACCGCGGCCCAGCCCAACCCCGACCACGTGCTCCGCATCGCGCAGGAGCTTAACCTCAAAGTCTTCCAGGTCGCCGCCACGGCGCAGCTATTCGCGGAGGGGGCCACCGTGCCGTTTATCGCCCGCTACCGTAAGGAGGCCACCGGTACGATGGACGAAGTCCAGGTCACCGCCGTGCGCGACCGCATGGAGCAAATGCAGGCCGTGGACGAGCGCCGCGCCGCCATCGTCTCCTCGCTCAAGGAGCGCAACCTCCTCACCCCCGAGCTCGACAAGGCCCTGGCCGTTGCCGAGACGCTCACCAAGCTCGAGGATCTCTATCTCCCGTACCGGCCCAAGAAACGTACCCGCGCCACCATCGCCAAGGAGAAGGGCCTGGAGCCGCTCTCCGAGCTGATCTGGGCTCAGGCCGCCGCCACCGACGCCAACGCCGCCGCTCTCGAATATGTGGGCCGCGAGTACACCGCCGACGACGGCAAGAACCTCAAGTCCAAGATCGAGTCCGCCGCCGAGGCCCTCGCCGGCGCCCGCGACATCCTCGCCGAGCGCATGAGCGACGACGCCGCCTCGCGAGAGAAGCTGCGCGGGCTCTACCGCGCCCAGGCGACGATTTCCTCCAAGGTCATCATCGGCAAGGAGGTCGAGGCCGCGAAGTTCAAGGACTACTTCGACTGGAGCGAGTCGCTGGCCAAGGCGCCCTCGCACCGCGTGCTGGCCATGCGCCGCGGCGAGAAGGAAGGGTTCCTCATCATGCGCATCCAGATCGCCGATGAGCTGGTCGCCGTAGCCGACTTGGAAAAACTCTTCGCCACCGGCACCGGCTCCTGCACCGCCCAGGTGCGCCTTGCCGTGGCCGACACCTTCAAGCGCCTGCTTTCCCCCGCCATGGAGGGCGAGATGCGCATGGAGTCCAAGAAGCGCGCCGACGAGGCGGGCATCAAGGTATTCGCCGACAACTTGCGCGAGCTGCTCCTCTCCTCCCCTCTGGGCCAGAAGGCCGTGCTCGCCATCGACCCGGGCTTCCGCACCGGTTGCAAGGTCGTGATGCTCGATCGCCAGGGGAAGCTCCTGCACAACGACGTTGTGTACCCAGATCGCCACACACTCGAGGCGAAGGAGAAGCTGCTGGGCTTCATCAAGCTCTTCAACATCGAGGCCATCGCCATCGGCAACGGCACCGCCGGCCGCGAGACCGAGTCCTTCGTGCGCGCCTGCGGCCTGCCGCCCCAGATCGCCGTGGTCATGGTCAACGAATCCGGCGCCTCGATCTACTCGGCCAGCGACGTGGCCCGCGAGGAGTTTCCCGACCACGATCTCACCGTGCGCGGCGCCGTGTCCATCGGTCGCCGTTTGATGGATCCACTGGCCGAGCTGGTGAAGCTCGACCCGAAGTCGATCGGCGTGGGCCAGTATCAGCACGACGTAGACCAGCCCGCGCTCAAGCGCTCGCTCGACGACACCGTGATCTCCAGCGTGAACGGCGTGGGCGTGGAGGTGAACACCGCCTCCAAACAACTTCTCAGCTACGTATCCGGCCTCAACAGCGCCACCGCCGCGGCCATCGTCGCCCGCCGCAACGAGCATGGCGCCTTCAAGTCGCGCGCCGAGCTGCTGGAGGTGCCGCGCCTGGGCCCGAAGGCCTTCGAGCAGGCGGCCGGCTTCCTGCGTATCCGCGACGCCGTCAACCCGCTGGACGCCTCCGCCGTGCATCCGGAGAGCTACGCCATCGTAGAGAAGATGGCCGCCGACCTCGGCAAGACCGTGGCCGACCTGGTGCGCGACGGCGCGCTGCGCTCCAAGATCAAGCTGGAGGGCTATGTAACCGAAAAGGTGGGCCTGCCCACGCTCAAGGACATCATGACCGAGCTGGCCAAGCCCGGCCGCGACCCGCGCAAGCAGTTCGAGGCGTTCAGCTTCTCCGAAGGCGTGCACAAGCCCGAGGATCTGCGCCCCGGGATGAAGCTGCCCGGCATCGTGACCAACGTCACCGCCTTTGGCGCCTTCGTGGACATCGGCGTGCACCAGGACGGCCTCGTGCACGTATCGCAATTGGCCGACAGTTTTGTGAAGGACCCGGCCGAGGTGGTGAAGCCGCAGCAGAAGGTGATGGTCACCGTCACCGAGATCGATCTGCCGCGTAACCGCATCGCCCTTTCGATGCGCGCCAATCCGCAGATCGGCCCGCGCGATCCTTCTGGCGCTCAGGGTGCTCCCCGCACCAGCCCCGGCAGCGGTCGCCCCGGTGGTTTCGGCGGCCCGCGTCCGTCTGCCGCTCCCGCCAAGCCCGCCGCGCCGCAGTCGCTCGGCGGCGACTGGTTTAGTGCGGCGATGAGCAAGAAGAAGTGACCGTGCAGGGCCCCTCCGGGCCCGCGAGGAGCGCCGCGCCCGTTCTATCGTGGCGCGGCCCTCCAACTGTGGGCTCAGCGCCTTGGTGCGCGGCCCTACGCCAGGGATGGCCCGCTATGCAACCGGGCCCCCACTGCATCATATCGCATGCCGGATTCTCTGGTTGCTCGGACGGCGACCGGGGCTCGCTCTATACATTCCGCATCGCTGACCGGCCGAACCGAAGCCTGCATACCGCTCAATCGTGAAGAATCAGCACGGTTGTAGCATCGGACCTTGTGTCCGTACCGTTGCGACATGTGCCCTTTGCGGCAGACCTAACGAAGAATGCAGACCAGTAGATACCCGGGAACGGGCAGGCGGAGAGCGAAATGATGCCCCCTGCCAGTGCAATCCCGCGCGCGCAGACCGGCAGCCTCACCCTGTAGGTTCGTCGCTTGTCGACCTACCGCTCCGATATGGAATCGGTGAACCACAGGCCCGCAGCCACTACACACGCAGAGCCGGTGCCGCCACAAGAGCCTCCCCTCAATCGGGCTGGATCGCCGGCGGCCTCGGAGCGGTGCCCCTCCTCGATCGCCCGCCATGCCTCAGCTCTGCTGAAACCACTTGGTGGTTTCAGTGGGTTCCATCACGACGACGGTCTGGGTGGAAATCGAATCGTCGGTGAGATGGTTGATCTTATGGCGGATAGTTTTGTCGATCACCGTGTTCTGGTTGATCATCGGAGTGCTGCTGTTGTGGGGGAAGCCGAGAGGGAGAAACTCCAGCGTATTGACCAACTTGGGCTCCTTCTCGATTTTCGGAGTGAGCGAGCGGATGATTGTCACGCGCAGCGGCCCTCCGTTGGTGGTGGAATAGAGGATGTTCGCCTCGCCCGTCTTGAGAAGCTCGGTGTATTCGGTCTTCTTGAGCCTCGCCCCATAGGGTGTGACGGTGGCGATTCCGTGGCTCTGAATGCTGGCCTGGAACATCCGCCGGATCAGGGTGTGGAGTTCAAGTATGAGGGTTTCCTTCTCCTTGGTGGTGGGCGGCCGGTGGAGGGCCTGTTCAAAGCAGTGGGCGGCGGTGCCTTCCCCCATTTCCAGGATGATGTCGATCCACGCCTGCTGCTGGGGCAGCACGATGGCCTCCCATACGCACAGCGGGTTGGGAAAGCGCACCCCGTTGCCCTGGTCGATGGGCGTCAACGCGGTGTTGAACTCCCTGAACGCCGCAGTAACGAACCCTTGGATCTCATCGCGGTGGACCATCTGGGTATCGGAATTCACCGTCTTCGGCTGGTGGCTCACGACCAGTTCCCCCAGGAGTTCGTGTCGCTCGATCATCTTGGAGAGCTCGGCGATGGTTTTGCGCAGCTCTATCTCGTGGGTGACCATGCGCTCGGCTACGCGCAGCCGGGCGAGAAGTTCCGAGCCGTCCGGTGGCTTGGAGAGGAAGTCGTCGGCTCCGTCGTTGAGCGCCTGGGCGACTTCCTTGCGATTGTTCTTGGAGCTGAGGATGAGGATGTAGGGACGGAAGGGGATCTGCTTGTGCTGCTCCCGTATCTTCTTGGCAACTTCAGGTCCGCTGAGCCCGGGCATCATCCAGTCGAGCAGGATGATCTCGGGATGGGGCTCAGTGAGGGCGGCCTCGACGGCCTTCAGTCCGTCCTCGACTGCGGTCGGCTCGTGGCCCAAGCGCTTGAAGAGGGACGAGAGGATCGAGCGGGCGGTGGGCTCGTCGTCGGCAATCAGGATTCTCATTGGGCTGGAAGGGCTGGATTTCCGCTCCCGGCGGCATGCATACCGGGCGTGGTGGGGCGGATGAAGTGAGCGGAAATCGGATTCAGCCCTCCGCCGCGCGGGCGGTCTTGCGGGGAGGATTGTGGGTGGAAGCGCAATGGCGGGAGACTAGCGGGCCGGTGCGGGCGTGGCCAACACTCCGACGGTGCAAGAGGAGGGACTTAGGAAATCAAAGCGCAGGGTGAGCAAGCTGCGCACCCCCTGCTGGTCTTTGAGCGCGGGCATGAAGAGCCAGCGCTCGGTGGCCTTCTCGGCTTCGCGGGCAAAGGCGCGGTCCGTGGCCTCGATGCACTGGGCGTCTTCGGGTTTTCCGTACTGGTTGACCACCAGCATGACGGTGGCGTAGGCGGGCTGCCCCCATCCCGTCCATTTGGCGGGGTACTGCGGCGGATACTTCATGGCCGGTTGGGCCGGCCGGTCGGGGGCGGCCGGAGCCCTGCCGAAGCTGGCCTTGTGCACGTAGGCCGTGGGCTGGGGGCCACTTGTCGCCCGGGCCGGCGCAGCAGAGAGGGTGGGCACTGGCGTGGCCGCAGTGGCAGGAGCGCCGGCCACAGCAGGGGCGACGGCCGGCTCGGGCGCAGCGAGGCAGGCGGAGCTGGTGAGCAGGAACAGGAGAGCGAAAGTTCGGGCAACCGAGTTCATTGGACTGGTTACCACAGCCGCCCAAGCGGCCGGGCGCGATCCAGAAGTGTTGCAACGGTGGATTGTCGCCAAATCGCCTCGCCCTCACTGTCCGGTTGCCAAGCGCCCCGACGGGGCTTTTGGTCGATGCGCCATGCGTCTCCTGCGGTCCTCCGAACCCACCTTCCGCTCCGAACTCGCGCAATTCTGCGCCTCCGCCGCCGCTCCGGCCGAGCTGCGCGAAGCGGTGGCCGCCATCCTCGCCTCCGTGCGCGAGCGGGGGGATGCGGCCGTGGCGGAGTGTGTCCGCAAATTCGACAAGGCCGAGCTCGCCCCCGCCCAGTTCCGGGTGAGCGCCGAGGACCTGGCCGCCGGCGCCAAATCGCTCACCGGCAAGGAGCGCGCCGCCATCCGCGCCGCGCGTCGCAACATCGTGGACTTCAACCGGCGTGGACTTCCCCGCGACTGGACCGCGCGCAACCCCGACGGTGCACAGGTGGGCGAGCGTTTCTATCCGATCCGCCGGGTGGGTCTCTATGTGCCGGGCGGCCAGGTGCCACTCGTATCCACAGTTCTGATGACGGTGCTGCTCGCCCAGATCGCGAAATGCCCGGAGATCGCGGTATTCACCCCCTCGGGTCCCGACGGCAAGGTGTCGCCGGCGATGCTGGGCGCCCTGCACATGATCGGCGTCACGGAGGTATACCGCATCGGCGGAGTGCAGGCGGTGGCGGCGATGGCCTTCGGCACCGAGACCATTCCTGCGGTGGACAAGGTATTCGGTCCAGGAAACGCCTACACTGTGGAGGCCCAGCGGCAGGTATTCGGCACGGTGGGCGTGGCGCTGCTGCCCGGCCCGAGCGAGGTGTGCGTGATCGCCGACGCCTCGGCGAATCCGGCCTATGTGGCCGCCGACCTGCTCGCGCAGGCCGAGCACGGCACAGGGCGAGAGAAAGTCTATTTCGTTACCACCTCCGAGAAGGTGCTCAAACAAGTCGAGGCCGAGATCGAGCGCCAACTCCCCGAGGTGGGCCGCGCGGACTTGATCCGCCGGGTACTCGACACCGGTGCGCTCGCGCTGGTGGTCAAATCGCTGGATGAGGCGGCTGCCATCGCCAACTTCATCGCCCCCGAGCATCTCGAACTCGAGGTGGTCGCCAAGTCGGTGCTCTCGCTGCTCAAAAAGATCACCACCGCCGGAGCGGTGCTGGTGGGCGGCGAAACCCCCACCGCGCTGGGCGACTTCATCGCCGGGCCCAGCCACACGCTGCCCACCGGCCGCACGGGACGATTTTTCAGCGGCCTGCGCGTGGCCGATTTCCTGCGACGCACCAGCGTCGTCCGCTACGATGCGCGCAGCCTGCCCAAGGCCGCCCCGGTGGTGGCGGCGTTTGCGGCGATGGAGAAGCTCGACGCCCACGGCCGCTCGTGTACCCGCCGACTGGAGAAGCACTGAGGAAGGCCCCGGCAGTGCAAGGGGCGGGAATTGCCACGCCGCTTCGCGCAGCGCCGGTGGGCAACCGCCCCCTTAGCCGCGACCATCCAGAGCGATGGCCTTATCGCTCTGATCGGTTCTCCAGCGGTGGTGTATGGTCGTCGTCCTCGCATCCTTCGCAGCGAAGCACGCTGGCACGACGCACCGTCTGTACTGCACCGGTACGGACACAGAGTCCGACCCTACAATCGGATTGCATGGGCACCGCTTAGGGGGGAACGCGAACTGGTATGGGGCGCTCGCAGGCCTTTGCACCCGTTGCCATAAAGGACACCCAACGGCATCCAGCTATCCATCAATAACTTATTAAGGCGCAATCCCTACCGGCGGCACCAAAACTCGGATACCGCAAGCGTTCCCCGCGGAGACTCCACTTCCAGTTACACCCGCGCCGCCAAACAGCCCACGATTTCCCTTTCCTTGCCCCCCTCCAAACCCACACTGCCACCCAAGGCCTCACGGCCCTACATGCCATGAACAACGCCAGCAACAACGGCAGTCCCGACGATGGGGAGGAGCATGGTGAACTCGTATGGAACGAGTTCGACTGGGAGCGCTACCTGCGGCAGCGCGACGAGGCTCTTACCGAGTACTCGCGCTGCTACGACCAGGTAACCGAATTTCCCGACCGCCTCGACGAAGTCGCCCGGCGCTTGGGCTGGGAACCCACGCTCGACGGCGAGGCCCCCGGAGCCGACGAGGACGATTTCGACGACGACGATCTCGATCCGTACACGCTGCACCGCAACCCGGTCTACGTCGCCACTCGAGCACTCTTCTCCGGACTGGTGAGCACGGTCGAGGCGCACGCCGTCGCCGCTGATCTCGCTCCTTCCACCGCCTTCCCGCTGCTGCGCGCGCTCCAGCAGGCCGAGATGGCCGTGGTCCTCGGTGTTCAGTCGCTGGATCTGGGCGACTCCGCACTGGGCATCGCGCAGCTCAAGCGCGCACTGGGCCTGCTCAACAGTGCCATGGGTTTGCTGCCCGAGACCGAGGGTGCCGCAGTCGGACCCTCCGGCAACTCCCCGGCACCCAGCCTGGGCGAATACGCGCTGCCGCGCCTCTTCGATTTGCGCGAGATCTGCCTGCGCGTCGTGCGCGAATGCCGCGAGGAACTGCAGCGCCCCCTCGACGACGAGGAGGATTGAGTCTTGGTATCGGGCCGGGCGCTAGCAGTTGAATGGCGCCCCGGGCCCGGCCGGCCATGCGCTCGGGGCCCAGGCCAACGACAACGGACGGCTCGTTTTGTCATCAACCCGGTGATGCGCATGCGCCTCCGCCCACCGGCTCAGCCCAAGCACTCCCTTTCGGCTTGGGCGGAGCCGATGTACTGACCTCCCACCCATTTTGAGGATTCAGGGTGAGCCCGCCTGAAGATAGTCCTGTCGTAGATCTGTAGTTGGGAAACCGCATTCCGTCGAAATGGGGCTCTTGCATAACTGGGCCACGGTTGCGCCCTGCAATGGCCGGCCCAGCCGGTAGCGGCTCCACTGTATCAAAAGAAACTGCGATACCGGCCCTGATCGCGAGTGCCTGGGCGATAGCAGAGCGAATACCCCGGACTGCGCCCTACCCTCGACCGCGCGGGCCCGCACAGATAAGCGAAGTGACGCCTCCCTCACCCGATACCACGTCACTTCCGGCGTGCCCGCGGCTTGCCGCTCGATTTCTGCTCGGCGTAGAGTTTGGCCGGCTTGCCACCCACGGAGGGCTTGCGGTACTCGCCCGTCCTGAGGGCCTTGACCTGGTCGCGCAGCAGAGCAGCGCGCTCGAAGTCCAGGCGTTCGGCCGCCTCCTGCATCTCCTCCTCGATCTCGGCGATCACGGCGGCCACATCGTCGGCCTCGCCCACGGCCAGCGGCGCGGGCTCCTCGGCTTTGCCGCTGCCGTCGTATACACGAAGGCTCGACTGCGCCGAGCGCGACACACTGCGGGGCACTATCCCGTGGGCCACGTTGTAGGCCTGCTGTTTCTCGCGGCGCCGGGTAGTAACCTCGATCGTGCGACGAATCGATTCCGTCATCACGTCGGCATAGAAAATCACCCGGCCCTTCTCGTGGCGTGCGGCGCGCCCGGCCGTCTGGATGAGGCTGGTTTCGCTGCGCAGGAAACCCTCCTTGTCGGCGTCGAGGATGGCCACCAGGGCCACCTCGGGCAGGTCGAGGCCCTCGCGTAGGAGATTGATGCCGACGAGCACATCGAAGTTGCCCAGCCGCAGATTGCGCAGGATTTCGACGCGTTCGATCGTGTCGATGTCGGAGTGCAGATACTCCACGCGGATCTTCGCCTCGCGCAGGTAGGCGGTGATGTCCTCGGAGAGGCGCTTGGTGAGCGTAGTCACCAGAACCCGCTCACCGGTGGCGGTGGTCTTGCGGATCTCCCCGATGAGGTCCTCCACCTGTCCCTTCGTGGTGCGCAGGGTAATCTCGGGGTCGAGCAGCCCGGTGGGGCGGATCACCTGCTCGGCCACTACGGCGGAGCACTCCATCTCATACTTCGAGGGTGTGGCGGATACGAAGAGCGTCTGCCCCGTCACCTGGCGAAACTCCTCGGTATTGAGAGGGCGGTTGTCGAGGGCGGAGGGCAGGCGGAAACCGAAGTTCACCAGCGTCTCCTTGCGGGAGCGGTCGCCGGCGTACATGCCGCCGATCTGCGGCACGGTTACGTGGCTCTCGTCGATGAAGGTGAGAAAATCCTTAGGGAAAAAGTCCAGCAGGCAGAACGGGCGGTCCCCGGGTTTTCGGCCGGAGAGGTGGCGCGAGTAGTTCTCGATGCCGTTGCAAAAGCCCATCTCGCGCAGCATCTCCAAATCGTACTCACAACGCATCTTGATGCGTTGGGCCTCCAGCAACTGGCCCTTCTTCTCGAACTCGGCCACGCGGGCATCCAACTCGGCGCGGATCGAGCCCACGGCGCCTTCCAGCTTGTCCTTGGTGGTCACGTACTGATTGGCCGGATAGAGGTCGAACTGCGTGAGCTTGCGCATCACCGCACCGGTGAGAGGGTCGAACTCCGCGATCGCCTCCACCTCGTCACCGAAAAACTCCACCCGCAGGCCGTGCTCGAGGTAGGCGGGCATCACATCGACCACATCGCCCCGCGCCCGGAAACGCCCTCGGGCCAGCTCGTAGTCGTTGCGCTCGTAGAGATTGTCGACCAGCCGCTCCAGAAACACCTGACGCGCGAGCGTGGCCCCGACCTTGAGCTGGATGCGCAGCTCGGCGAAATCCTCGGGTGAACCCAACCCGTAGATGCAGGAGACGCTGGCCACGACGATCACATCGCGCCGGCTCACCAGCGCGCTGGCCGCCGAGATGCGCAGGCGCTCGATCTCGTCGTTGATGGCGGAATCCTTCTCGATGAAGGTGTCGCTCGATGGGATGTAGGCCTCCGGCTGATAGTAGTCGTAGAAGCTTACGAAGTACTCGACTGCGTTTTCCGGGAAGAAGTTTTTGAACTCGGAGAAGAGCTGCGCCGCCAGCGTCTTGTTGTGCGAGATCACCAGCACCGGCCGGTCGAGTTGGGCGATCACGTTGGCCATCGTGAAGGTCTTTCCGGAGCCGGTCACCCCGAGCAGGCTCTGGTTGCGGTTGCCGGCGCGCAACGAGGCTACGAGCGCGGCGATGGCCTCGGGCTGGTCGCCCAGCGGCGGGTAGTCGGACTTGAGCTTGAACAGCGGCACGGCGGAGATGGAGGAAACAGCGAAGGGCGCTCGCGCGGAAGGTAATTCGTTTCGCCCGCCCCCACGAGGATTCCGGCCCCGGGCCGAAAATCGAATAAGGGACAGGTATGATAAGCCCTGGGAGGCTGGCCCACATCGTTGGGGGACCTTCCCGAACGGAGGGCCCGGCTCCGCCCGGGCCGGAATCGAACGAATAAGGGACAGGGACGAACGAATATGGGACAGGTATGATAAGCCCTGCTCAGTTCCTTTCCGCCCGGTGCCCGAGGATCCGTCCGGGCCGGTTCTAGCGCCCGCCAAACCCGGCTTTGCCTTTCGCCTGCCCTCCGCCAAACCTCGCCTCAGCATGCGCATCGGCGTCATCGATATCGGCAGCAACACCATCAAGCTCCTCGTCGCCGCCCGCTCGACGCGCGGAGGAATCGACACCGTGCACTACGCCGTGGAGGAGGCGCGCATCGGCCGGGGCATCGGCAGCGACCGCCCGGCCCTCACCGAGGAGAGCATGCAGCGCGGTGTCGCCGCAGTGGCAACACTGGTCGAGCGAGCGCGCACCTTCAACCCCGTCCAGATTGTCCTGGTCGCCACCAGCGCCGTACGTGAGGCAACCAACGGCCAGGACTTCGCCCGCCGTATTCACCGCGAGACCGGGCTCGCCGTGCGCATCCTCACCGGCACCGAAGAGGCCGACGCCATCGGCCGCGGGCTGGCCACAGACCCCGCGCTCGCCGGCGCACGCAACTTCTACCTTTTCGACCTGGGCGGAGGCAGCCTCGAGTGCCTCGAATTCCGCGAGCGCCGCGCCGCGCAGTCGGCCAGCCTCCGCTTGGGATGCGTGCGCCTCACCGAGCGCTGCGTAACCGACCCCGCAGCACCGTTCACCGCCACCGACCGGTCCGCCGTCGCCGCCGCCGTGTTGCACGAGTTCGCCGCCGAGGCGTCCTCGGGCTTTCACTTCACCCTCCCCTCGCCCGCCGCCGCTGTAGCCACCGGGGGCACTGTGACGACCGTGCGCGCGATGCTTGCCGCTTCCGCCGGGCATCCACTAAGCGAAGCCAGCCCCACGGTGAACACCGCCGAGCTCGAACACCTCCTGGACCTCTCGGCCGCCCTGCCCCTTGCCGAGCGTCGCCAACTGCCCGGCCTGCCGGCAGCCCGGGCCGACGTCTTCCCAACCGCGCTGACCACGATGCTGGAGGTGGCGAGGCTCGCCGGCGTGGAAAAGTTCACCCACTCGTACCACAACCTGCGTTACGGCATCGCCGCCGAGCAGCTTGGGCTCTGAGCGGCCACCGTGCAGTGCGCCGGCATTATCGCGCTGACCTGTTCTCCAGCGTTGGTGTAGGGCCGTCGCCCTCGTCTCCTTCGCAGCGAAGCGCGCTGGCGCGACGCACCGGCTGCGCTCGAACTGATACAGGGCGCAGGGTCCGCCCCCCTCAATCGGACTGTATGCTCACGGCTGAGGCAAGGCGCGGCTCTCCCTCTCTGGGAACACTGGGCCCCAGCCCCGCCAGAATACCTCCCAACCGTTTGGGTTCACGACCGTGAACCCAAACGGTTCGCTCGGGCCGCTGATTAGTACGCTTCATACGCATGCGGCCGCCTCATACGCATGCGCTCCCCAGCTCGCTTCCGCAGTCGCGTAGCGCAAAAGCACCACTAGCCTGCGCACCGCCATGCTTCTGCGCACCGCTCTACTCCTCTCTGGCGCCCTTCTCCTCTCCAACTCCGGGCTCCCCGGAATCGCTCTCGCGGGCGCCACCACATCCTCCGTCTTCGACGCCTCGCCGGCCTGGCCCGCCCCCTACATCCCGCGGCTGCGCCCCGCCCCCGACCAAGCCGCACCACTGCGCCGCCTCACCGTCGAAGAACGTGTCGGAGAAGCTCGTACCGACGAACTCGTCCGGGTGCCTGTATTTCTCCACGAGGATGAGCCGGCGGACCCGGACGACTGGGCTCTGTACTCGGATGCCGACACCGCTCGCCGCTCCCCCATTCCCCACCAGGCCGACGACATCCGCCGCGACGCCTCCGGCCGGATCACCCGCTTCCACCTCTACTTTCCCCTTACGCTTGCGGCATGGGAGCGCAGGAGCTTCGTGCTCGTTCGCGGCCGCATCCCCGCTTCGTCGATACCCGCAGCCGCCTCCGTAACCGGCGATCGAGTGACTCTCGCCGGCGACGATCTCTCCGTCACCTTCTTGGCTCGTGGACCTCGTACCGGGGCCATAGCCGCCATAGCACCGCGCACCGGCGCCGTCGCACTGCCAGAAGGCTGGATCGCCCCGGCACTCACGCTCGTCCGGCAGGCCGGCGACTGCACCACTTTACGGCGCACGCCGCTCTCCTACGAAACCCCCGACTCACTCGAAGTGCGCGAGGTGCTCTGGGGTAGTGGCCCCCTGTTCTCCAAATTCATGGTGCGAACCGGCCCGCCCGGTGTGCCCGACAGCGCCCAATACACCTACCGCATTCCACGCCGAGGCACGGTGCTTGTGCAAACCGAACGCCTGGCCCCCGAGGGCGAGCCGACGGCCGAAGTGGTCGGTGCAGCCGACCACCGCCTGCTCTCGGGCCGCCTGGTGCTGGGCGACTCCGCAGCCGGGATGCATGTCCTTCGCGTGCCCGCCGGGCTGCGACTGCTCACCCGCTCCACCAACGGCCATTTCCTGGATGCCCTGGTCAACCACGAAGCCGGCCTGACCCTGCTGCCGGTGCCGTACGTACAAACCGGTGCCGGCCAGATCGAGATTGGTCGAGGTGCCTCGGTGGAGTTCGCAGGCCCCAGCTCCTTCCACCGTGCGCCCGAAGGCAACAGCGCCACGCTGCGCGCCTTCTGGGGAGAGGTGCGCTTCGTCTTCACCTCCGCCGTGGACGAGGAGCCGCTCTGGCACGAGGCGCGGCGCAACCTCCAGCCCTTGGTTGCCATCGTCGACGAACCCACCCTGGGGCCCGCCGACTGCCGAGCGCCGATGCCGCAGATCGCCCAGCGCTTCCTTGAAATCAAATATTGGGGACGCGCGTGGGCGCAGGACGCCGCTCTGCTCTGGCTTCGGCGCGAGCGGATCAAGTTCGACGCCCTGTTCGCCAACCACCCAGGCGCCGCCGAGTGCGAACCCGCGTTCCACCTGCCAGGCTGGGCGCGCACCACCCCGCCCGGCCCGCGCAACCCCAAGGACCAAGGACGCATCGACCCCTACCATGTCTCCTACGGAAGCAGCACCCTGCCCCTTTACGCCGCCCTCGTGCCGGGCGATAGACTGCCCGCGGCGAGCCGCGCCATCGGCCAGGCCTCGAAGCAGGCTTTCGGCCGGGTAAACGCCGCCGGGTTTCCCCATGTGGACTGCTTCGTATCGGCCTTCAACATGCAGATCGGGCCCCTCGGCCTCGCCCTCTACGGTGGCCGCCGCGCAAGCGACCCCGCCCTCGCCGCCTGGGCACTCGACGCCCTGCACGCCCCCGGCGTCACCGGAATCTACGGCCACGGCCAGCGCCCCTACGCCGGCGAGATCGGCCGACCGGAGGCCAGCGACTTTCTCTACGAATCGATCAGCGACTTCCACCTACGTTCGATGGAACTGAGCAGCGGCGAAGATCTCTGGCTGCACCCGGCCGCGCTGAGCCGCTACTTCGACTGTGTAGACGTCACCGCCGACCTCCAACACCACCCCGTGCCGGAAGCCGGCGACTACCGCTGGGACCGGGCCAATTTCTTCCGCGGACAGGCGCACGACCATCGCTGGGAGAACTGGTCCTGCGCGCCCTTCGCCGGGATGTTCGCCCGCGCCTCCGACCGGGGCGAAATAGGCAGCACCGAAGCCGCCTACTGGCTCGACGCGCAAAGTCGCCGCAAACAGACGTGGAACGAACTGTTGTGGTTTGCCCACGCCGACCTGCTGCTCGAAACCGCGCTCGCCGGATACTCCCCGGCCACCGCACCGGCACTACCGCAAAGACTGCGAGTCGACCACGAGCACGGAGCCAACCACCTGCGCTGGGCCGCCGTGCCCGGCGTAGCCGGTTACCGAATCTACCGGGCCACCACGATTGGCGGACCGTGGACCTGGATCAACTCGCCCTACACCGAGCCCGCAGGGAAACTGGTTACGGGGACCGACTATGCAGATGAGGCCGGCCGCGCGAACGACGCCTACCTCGTAACCGCCGTCGACGCCGCAGGCCGCGAAAGCCGCTGGTACGCCGACGAACCCGGGCCCCGTTGACCCGCCAGCCAAGGGTTCACCGCTAAAGCGGCTGGATACAGCGGCCGCAAAGACAAGAGCGCACCGCAAGCTCGATGACGGAACTCCCCTTGGGCGCACTCAACAATTGTTTGAGTACACCTATGCCCCGGACCTCTTCACCCAGCACTTCTCAGCCGTAACCAATCATTGGTAGGAGCGTGCTTGCACGCAATTCAGCGCGCAGATCGCGTGCAAGCACGCTCCTGAGGCGGGCACCGGAGTTGGGGCCCAGCCAGAGCGCAAAGCGGTACGAGTGCATGGTCACGGCTCAGGGTTCGGGGCAGGCCTCTAAATGGGCAGATTCGGAGCGCACGGCTCGGAGAGCCAGCCCTGCCTTCGTTTCCGACTACCATCCTCCACCATCCAGTTACATGGAAATTCTCGGTGGCTGGCGTCTGTAACAGGTTCGGAGAGGACTTACCGCAAAGCACAGATCATCCAGGGACCGCGGAGATCGATCTCTTTAAGTTCTCTGCGTTCCTTGCGGCCGAATCTGCCGGGCTGAATGACTTCTCCATCCAGCTACGGGGAAATCGCCTCCGCGTGCTCCGTGTCCTCTGTGGTGAAAATCCGCCCGGCCGGAAACAAAAAGGCCCGGCGCTTTCGCGCCGGGCCTTGAAGGAGGAATGCGCAACCGCTGCGCGGTCCCGCTACACGGGAAACGGACGGCTCGGAGCCGCCCCTACCCTTACGCCAAACGCTCCAGGAGGATCTCCAGGGTGCGCTTGGTGCTCTTGGTGATGACAGTGCCAGGACCAAAGATGGCGGCGGCGCCATTCTGGAAGAGGAACTCGTAGTCGGGGGCAGGAATAACCCCGCCCACCACCACCACAATGTCTTCACGGTTGAGCTTCTTGAGCTCGGCTACGAGGGCAGGCAACAGCGTCTTGTGACCTGCGGCAAGCGAGCTCATGGCGACGACGTGCACATCGTTCTCCACGGCCATCTTAGCGGCCTCGTCGGGCGTCTGGAAGAGCGGCCCGATATCGACGTCGAAGCCGAGGTCGGCCATCGCGGTGGCTACGACCTTGGCGCCGCGGTCGTGCCCATCCTGGCCAAGCTTGGAGATGAGGATACGCGGCCGGCGGCCTTCCTTGGTCTCGAACTTGGTGACGAGTGCGCGGATTTCCGCTACCTCGCCGTCTTCTCCGAATTCCTTGCGGTACACGCCGCTAATCGAGCGAATCTGGGCCTGATAGCGACCGTAAATCGTCTCGAGCGCATCCGAGATTTCACCCAGCGAGGCGCGGGCCTTA
The DNA here is from genome assembly GCA_903960515.1 of uncultured Verrucomicrobiota bacterium. Taxonomy (GTDB): domain Bacteria; phylum Verrucomicrobiota; class Verrucomicrobiia; order Opitutales; family Opitutaceae; genus CAJCBL01. The sequence goes on along the minus strand of CAJCBL010000233.1, from coordinate 16,101 downwards.
GCGGCCTCCACGGCGAGGGCGAGCAGGTTGCCCTGGCCCGACTTCGCTGCGGCGGTGAGGGCGGTCAACGTGGCTTGGCACTTGGCTTCGTCGCGGATCGAGCGCAGCTCCTGGAGACGCTTGATCTGGGAGATGCGAACGGCGGTGTTGTCGACCTCCAGGGTGTCGATCGGCGCCTCGGTTTCGAGACGGTACTTGTTGAGACCCACGATGGTCTCCTTGCCGGAATCGATCTTGGCCTGACGGCGGGCGGAGGCCTCCTCGATGCGCATCTTGGGTACGCCGGCCTCGATGGCCTTGGCCATGCCACCGAAGGATTCGACCTCGGCGAGATGGGCGCGCACCTTGGCGATGAGCTCGCGGGTGAGGAACTCCACGTAGTAGCTGCCGCCCCACGGATCAACGGTGGCGCAGACGCCCGTCTCCTGCTGCAGGTAGAGCTGGGTGTTGCGGGCGATGCGGGCCGAGAAATCGGTGGGCAGCGCGATGGCCTCGTCGTGGGCGTTGGTATGCAGCGACTGGGTATGACCCGACACCGAGGCGAGGGCCTCCAGGGCGGTGCGGGCGATGTTGTTGAAGGGGTCCTGCTCGGTGAGCGACCAGCCCGAGGTCTGCGAGTGTGTGCGCAGGGCGAGCGACTTGGGGTTCTTCGGGTTGAACTGGCCAACCATCTCCGACCAGAGGGCGCGGGCGGCGCGCATCTTGGCCACTTCCATGAAGAAGTTCTTGCCGATGGCCCAGAAGAACGAGAGGCGCGGGGCGAAGGCGTCGATGTCGATGCCTGCGGCCACGCCGGTCTTCAGATATTCGAGACCGTCGGCGAGGGTGTAGGCGAGCTCCAGGTCGGCGGTGGCGCCGGCCTCCTGCATGTGGTATCCGGAGATCGAGATCGAGTTGAACTTGGGCATGTTCTTCGAGGTGTACTCGAAGATGTCCGCGATGATCTTCATCGAGGGCAGGGGCGGATAGATGTAGGTGTTCCGCACCATGAACTCCTTGAGGATGTCGTTCTGGATCGTGCCGGCGAGGTCGCCGAGCTTCGCTCCCTGCTCAAGGGCGGCGACGATGTAGAAGGCGAGAATCGGCAAAACGGCGCCGTTCATCGTCATCGAGACGGAGACCCTATCGAGCGGGATGCCGCCGAAGAGGGTCTGCATGTCGAGGATCGAGTCGATGGCCACGCCGGCCTTGCCCACATCGCCCACGACGCGGGGATGGTCGCTATCGTATCCACGGTGAGTGGCCAAATCGAAGGCCACCGAGAGGCCGGCCTGGCCGGCGGCGAGGTTGCGCTTGTAGAAGGCGTTGGACTCCTCGGCGGTGGAGAAGCCGGCGTACTGGCGCACCGTCCAGGGCTTCTGGACATACATGGTGGCGTACGGGCCGCGCACGAAGGGGGCGATGCCGGGCATCGAATCGAGCCAGGCGTCTACGGGCACATCGGCGCTGGTGAAGAGCGGCTTGACCGGGATCTGCTCGTAGGTCTGCCAGGTGGCGGCGTCGGGCTTGGCGCCGGCCTCCTTGGTGAAGTCGGCGGACCACTTCGCGGCGTCAGCGGCGGGGAACTTGAAGTCGTCGTAACCGAGTTTGGTGAAATCAGGTGTGCTCATGGTGTTCACTTGGCTCCGATTTTGGCGAGGAGTTGGGCGAGCAGTTCGCGCACGTTGGCGCGGATGTGGATGAAATCGTCGATACCGGCCTGCTTGTAGGCCTCGACGGTGGCGGGCTCGGCCGGGAGACCGGCGAGGATGACGACTACACCGGGCTTGGCGGCCTTCAGCGCGGAGGCGAAGGCGGGCACGAGTACCGGATACGTATCGTCGGTGGAGCAGAGGACTACCACCGGTGCGCCGGAAGCGGCTGCGGCCTGGGCGGCGGCCTCGGGTGTCTCGAAGGCCTCCTTACCGATGGCCTCGAAACCACCCACGGCGAAGAAGCCGGCGGCGAAGTCGGCGCGGGGCTTGTGCTGCTTCACCGGGCCGATCTTGGCGAGGAAGACCTGCGGGCGTTTGCCCGAGGTCTTGGCGAAGCGGTCGGCGATGGCGCGGAGGGCTTCGTAGCCCTCGGCAGCGCGCCAGGCCTTCACCGGGGTGACGGTCACGGCGGCGCAACCACAACCGCAGGCCGGGGCGGCGGCCACGGCGGAGGGAGCGAGGTGCTTCTCCTTGAGGTTGGGGAAGAGGTTGGTGCCCAGCACGGAGAGTCGGCGGGTATCCAACTGCTTGCGCTTCTCGGAGGCCGAGGCGGCGATGGGCTTCTGGATCTCGCCGGCGGCGAGGGCGGCGGCGAAGCCGCCCTTCTTCTCGATGTCCTGGAAGAGCCCCCACGCCTTGCGGGCGAGGTCGTCGGTGAGCTTCTCGACCAGCCAGGAGCCGCCGGCGGCGTCGGCCACCTCGGCGAAGTTGAACTCCTCGGAGAGCATGAGCGCGATGTTGCGGGCGATACGCTGGGAGAATTCGTCGGGGGTGCGCACCACCTCGTCGAAGGCGCCCACCTGCAGGCTGTCCACCCCGCCGAGCACGGCGGAGAGGGCCTCAGTGGTGGTGCGCAGCATGTTCACATAGGGATCGAGCACGGTCTTGTTGAAGAGCGCGGTGCGGGCGTGAAGGCTGGCGCCACCGGCCAGCGAGGCGTCGCCGTGCGCGGAGAGCACTCGGGCCCACAGCAGGCGGAAGGCGCGGAACTTCGCCAGCTCGGGGAAGAACTGCGAGCCCACAGCGAAGCTGAAGGCGAAGCGCGGGGCGGCGGTATTCACATCGACCTTGGCGGCGGCCAGGCGGCGCAGGTATTCGACGGCCATCGAGATGGCTACGGCGAGCTCCTGGGCGGAGTTGCCGCCGGCGTCGATTACCCAACCGGCGTCCACGCCGATGGTCTTGAGCACGGGGGCCTGGGCGGCGGCGTGGGAAGTCCACGACGCGAGCTCGGCAGTCGCGGCCTCGAGGGAGACCGGCAGCTTGCCCTCGGTGGCGAGAGCGGCGAGCGGGTCAAGAGTCACGGCGCCTTGGAGCGCCGACCAGCTCTCGCCGCGCGCCTTGAGCAGGGCGGAGAAGGAGGCGGTGAGCGCGGCGGCGGTAGTGGAGGAGCAGACGGAGGCGTAGACCGGTGCACCGGCGAAGTGGATATCCCTGAGGGCCGCGGTGAGCGCGGCTGCGTCGGCCAGGTAGGCCGAGGGCACAAGGGCGGCGTTCTGGCCGCGGGCGAGGGCAGCTAGTAGTGCCTTGTTGAACTCGGCCGGGGAGGCCGCCGGGATCGGCTGGGCGATGCGCCAGGCGATCTCGCCCTTGGCGCCTCGCGCGTGGCTGCCGCGCAGGAACGGAGCCTGCCCGGGCAGGGATTCGCGATTGGGAACGGCCTCGACCATGCCGCGATGATACAGCGGCTGCAGGTCGATGCCCTCGGCGGTGCGCGTGACGAGCTTCTTCTCGAAAGGCACACCAGCGAGGTCCTTCTCGACAGTTTCACGCCAGGCGCGACGAAGCGCCTCGACATCTGGGTTCGCGTTGCCGCCAGCGGGCGACGCGGTAGGAGAATCCAACTTTGCGCTCATGAGAAAATAAAGCTCGGCAGTAAGGATGAGTGATTGATCAACGGCAAGCAGTTGCCAGAGTCCGGGCGATTTTGGACAAACCATGCGCACCCACCCAGCCCGGCTTCGAGCATACTGCCGCCACCAAAGCCGTGGAATGGATGTTGACGATCACGCCCAAAATAACACCCCCTTATCAAACCAGTTGGCAAGATAAGTTTCCATGATTACCAAGATCGATCACCTAGGCATTGCCGTTAAGTCCATCGACGAAGCGGCAAAGTATTATGAAGGCGCCCTCGGCCTGAAGTGCACCGGCCGCGAGGAAGTTCCCTCGCAGAAGGTCAAGACGGCCTTTTACCAGGTCGGCGAGACGGCCATCGAGCTGCTCGAACCCACTTCACCCGACAGCCCCGTGGCCAAGTTCCTCGCCGAAAAGGGCGAGGGCATCCACCACGTGGCCTTCGCCAGCGACGACATCACCGCCCAACTCGCCGGCGCCAAGGCCGCGGGCGTGCGCCTCATCCACGAGGTGCCCTTCACCGGGGCCCACGACAAGCTCGTGGCCTTCCTGCATCCGAAGGCCACCTTCGGAGTGCTCACCGAATTCTGCAGCCCGGCCCCCGGCGCCGCGGCGCACTGAGTTCCCCCCTACTCTCCCAGTAACATCGCAGATCTCCACTCCATGCCTATCTCAGCGAAAATGCTCGAAACCCTCGATCGCCGCCGGAAGACAGTTCTGGCCAGCGGCGGCGAGGACAAGATCAAGGAGCGCAACGCGAAGGGCCTGCTCACGGCCCGCCAGCGTCTGCTCGAGTTGTTCCAGCCCGGCACCTTCCAGGAGGCCGGCATGCATGTGGAGCACTCCGGCGAGCACTTCGGCATGAAGGGCAAGGTACTGCCCGCCGATGGTGTGATCGCGGGTGTCGGCTACATCGACGGCCGCCCCGTAGCCGCCTTCAGCCAGGACTTCCTGGTCTTCGGCGGCTCGCTGGGCGCCAAGCACGCCAAGAAGATCTGCGATCTGCAGGACTACGCTGCCAAGGCGGGCATCCCGCTCATCGGCATCAACGACTCCGGCGGCGCCCGCATTCAGGAAGGCGTCATGGCCCTCTCCGGATACGCCCAGGTGTTCTACCGCAATGTAGTGCTCTCCGGCCTGGTGCCGCAGTTCTCGATCATCGCGGGCCCCTGCGCCGGCGGGGCGGCCTACTCGCCGGCCCTCACCGACTTCATCATCATGACCCGCAAGAACGCCCAGATGTTTATCTGCGGCCCTGAGGTCATCAAGGCGGCCACCGGCCAGTCGGCCACCGTAGACCAGTTCGCCACCGCCGAGGCCCACGCCACCGTCAGCGGCAACATCCATTTCGTAGCCGAGGACGACAAGCACGCCATCCAGATCGCCCGCAAGGTCCTCTCCTTCCTCCCGGCCAACAACATCAGCGATCCGCCGCACCATCTGCCCGCGACGATCGACATGACCGAGGACCCCAAGATCAACGACCTCATCCCCGAGGATCCCAAACAGCCGCTGGACACCGCCAAGGTCATCGAGCGCATCGTCGACGGCGGCGAGTTCGTCGAAGTCCAGCGCGACTTCGCCAAGAACATCATCGTGGGCTTCGCCCGCATCCAGGGCATCGTCATCGGCATCATCGGCAGCCAGTCCACCCAGAAGGCCGGCACCATCGACATCGACGCCGCCGACAAGGCCGCCCGCTTCATCCGTTTCTGCAACTGCTTCAACATCCCGCTGGTCACCTTGGTGGATACCGGCGGCTTCCTCCCCGGCCTCCAGCAGGAGCGCGGCGGCATCATCCGCCACGGCGCCAAGATGCTCTTCGCCTACTCGGCGGCCACCGTGCCCAAGATCACTTTGATCATGCGTAAGGCCTACGGCGGTGCCTTCATCGCCATGTGCTGCCACGACCTCGGAGCTGATGCCGTCTACGCTTGGCCCAGCGCCGAGATCGCCGTCATGGGTGCCGAAGGCGCGGCCAAGATCCTCTTCAAGCGAGAGATCACAGCCGCCGCCGACCCGAAGGCCAAGGAGGCCGAGTTGGTCGCCGACTACCGCGAGAAGTTCGCCTCGCCGTATCAGGCCGCCGGAGCCGGCTTGGTCACCGATGTGATCAGCCCCGCCCAAACCCGAGGTATCCTCGCCATGGCGTTGCGCAACTCGCTCACCAAGCGCGAGACCCGCCCGCCCAAGAAGCACGGCAACATCCCGCTATGATCTCCCGCTGCTTCCTCGCCTCGGGGGCCGTGGTGGCCGCCACCGGCGACGCTGGCTCTCTGCAGACCGTCAAAAACGTGCTGCTGATCATCTTCCTCGCCATCGGGGCAGTGTGGTTGTTCGTCGACATCCGGCGCAACCTCACCGCCACCTACGGTGGTGCCGCAGCCCCGCTGCCGGCCCCCCTCCCCGCAACCGCCGCTCCGGTAGCTTGCGCCGCTCCTGCGGCGTCGGCCGTCGACGAGCGCCCCTCCCCTGAGGTGCTCGCCGTGCTCGCCGCAGCCGTACACTGCACCATGGGAGCCAACTCGCGCATCGTAGCCATCTCCGGCGTCGATGACGACACCCAGTCCTGGGCCGCAGAAGGCCGTCGCGCCATCTACGCCACCCGCAAAGTCCGCTAACACCTGCACCAATTCTCCGAATGAAAAAGCTCCGTATCACAGTCGAAGGAAAGTCCTACGAAGTCCTCGTTGAAACACTCGAGACTTCCGCGGCCACCGCCACCAGCGCGCGCCTGCCGGCCGCAACTCCTGTCTTCACTCCCCCCGCCCCGGCGGCCAGGAGCGCCAGCGCCCCCTCGGGCCCCGGCGTGGTCACCTGCCCGCTCTCCGGCAAAGTGGTCACTGTGGATGTGAAGGTGGGCGACACCGTCACCTCCGAACAGCCCCTGATGACGATCGAGGCGATGAAGATGAATACCTACATCTACGCCCCCCAGGGCGGCAAGGTCACCGAGTTGCTCGCCAAGGCCGGCGACTCCGTAGAGGAAGGGGCCGTGCTGGTCCGCCTCGGCTGATCAGGTTTCTGAGTACCGGGCGAGGAGGTCTCAAGGCCTCCTCGCCTGTTTTGTGCCTCGCGGCGCTCCGCCGCAGGGCTGTTTTCCCGATACAAGCGCGCAGGCCTCCTTCCCCCCTTTTCCCTCATGCCCGCAGCCCTCGCCTCCCCGGCCTTCTTCGCCGCCGCAGCCGCACCGGCCACCCAGCCCATCTCGGTGCAGACCGCCCTGCTCATCATCCTGGGCATCATATTGCTGCTCGCCGCGAAATCCCTGGCCAGCCTACACCGGCGCGTCGACGCCCTCTCCGCCGCTGCCCAGCCCAAGCAAGCCAAGGCCGCCCCAGCCAGCGAGGCCACCGATGGTTCCCCTCCGCCCGAGATCATAGCGGTGATCACCGCCGCCGTAGTCGAGACTCTGGGTTCCGAACACCGCATCGTCTCCATCAACGCCGACACCCAGGACAACCCGAGTTGGTCGCATGAAGGCCGGCGCCAGATCTTCAATTCCCGCAAGGTCCGCTAGTCCGGTCACGATCCCATGGATAATACCAAACTGCTGTGGGTCATCTTTTGGTCCACTTTCGTGCTCGTCTCCGCCATCGACTACTTCGTGGTCACCCACCGCAAGACGACCATCGGAGTAAAGTCCGCCCTGCGCTGGACCTCGCTGTGGATCGCGGTGGCTCTGGCGTTTTCGGGGGCGATCTACGTGCTGCATCCCAACGGCAAGATCCTCTTCCTTGAGTACCTCTCCGGCTACATCACCGAGTACTCACTATCGGTGGACAACCTCTTCGTCTTCATCCTGATCTTCTCGATGATGGGAGTGAAGGACGTCGCCCAGCCCAAGCTCATCAAGCTGGGCATCTACCTTTCGATAGCGCTGCGCATTGTATTCATCCTATTCGGCATCGCGCTCATCCACCGCTTCTCTTGGTTGCTCTACGTCTTCGGTGCCATCCTCATCTGGACCGCGTGGAAGATGATCGCCACCGAGTCCGACGAGAGCGTCCATCCCGACAAGAACCTGCTCTACCGCGCCGCCGCCAAGCTTTTTCCCGTCCACCCCGACCCGCAGGAGAACAAGCGCCTCTTTGCCCGCTACGAAGGCCGGCTGTTCATCACCCCCTTCTTCCTGGTCTTCGTCGTCATCGGCAGCACCGATGTGCTCTTCGCGGTGGACTCCATCCCGGCGATCATGGGCATCAGCCAGGACCCCTTTGTGGTGCTCACCTCCAACGTCTTTGCAGTGCTCGGCCTCAACTCCCTCTTCTTCGCCATCCGTGGGGTCATGGACATGTTCAAATTCCTCAAACACGGAGTGAGCGTCATCCTGCTCTTCATCGGAGTGAAGATGATCCTGCCCGGCCTGGGCAAGGCGCTCACCCTCGCCGGAGCGGCCACCGTGGGTGCCAAGCTGGAGGGCACCGAGCTCTGGTTCAAGGCCCACACCTCCGCCTCCCTGCTGGTCATCGCCCTGGTCCTGGCGACCTCGATCATCATGTCGGTCTGGTACGAACGCGACGTCCACCCCGGCTCACCCACTCAACACTAGCCCGCCTTCCCCCCAATGGACAACCTCACCTTCGGCCTCACCATGCTCCTCGTCGGCATGGGCGGCACCCTGCTCACCCTCTTCATCGTGACGGTGTGCATCCGCACCCTCACCACCGCCTTCCCCCCCGTCACCGAGGAAACCGACTCCAAGGAGTAGCCCCGCCATGCTTGACGCCATCCTCGCCGGCCTCGGCGCCCTCAGCTCCGGAGTCCACCACCTCGCCTCCGCTGGCGGCCCCAACCTGGTGATGCTCACCATCGCCGCGGTCATGTTCTACCTGGCCATCGCCAAGGATGTGGAGCCCCTGCTGCTGCTGCCCATCGCCTTCGGCTGCTTCCTGGTCAATCTCCCGCTCAGCGAGGTCATGGATACCGGCGGCGTGCTCAAGACGATGTACGACTTCGGCATCGGCAACGAGCTCTTCCCCCTGCTCATCTTCGTGGGCATCGGCTCGATGACCGACTTCACCCCGCTGCTGGCCGAACCCAAGCTGCTGCTCTTCGGGGCCGCCGGCCAGTTGGGCATCTTCGCCACCCTGCTGCTCGCCCTCTTCATCCTGCCGTTCGTACCCGGCATCAATCCCGACCAGATCAAGGCGACCGCCGTATCCATCGCCTCCATCGGCGCCTGCGACGGCCCCACCGTCATCTACGTTTCCAATATGTTCGCCGGTCTCGGGAAGATCGACCCCGCCATGGTGGGCGCCCTCGCCGTGGCCGCCTATTCCTACATGGCGCTGGTGCCCATCATCCAGCCCCCGATCATGCGCCTGCTCACCACCCAGAAGGAGCGCGCAGTGAAGATGCCCACCGTGAAGGGCAAGGTATCCAAAACCGCCCTCATCGCCTTCCCGCTGGTGGTCACCCTCATCACCGGCCTCATCGCCCCCAAGGGCCTGCCGCTCATGGGCATGATCATGCTGGGCAATTTCATGAAGGTCACCGGCGCGGTGCCCCGCCTGGCCAAGGCCAGCGAGAACGAGATCGCCAACATCGCCACGCTCTTCCTGGGCCTGGCCATCGGCGGCACCATGGCCGGCGCCGAGTTCCTCAAGCTGCAAACCCTGCTCGTCTTCGGACTGGGCCTGTTCGCCATCGTCATCGACACCGTAGGAGGCCTCCTGCTGGGCAAGCTATGGTATTGGCTCTCCGGTGGCAAAATGAACCCCCTCATCGGGGCCGCCGGCATCTCCGCGTACCCGATGGCAGCCCGCCTGGTGCAAAACGAGGGCCAGCGCTGGAACAAGCAAAACTTCCTGCTCATGCACGCCATGGGCGCCAACACCGGTGGCCAGGTAGGCTCGGTAATGGCAGCGGCCATCATGCTCTCCGTACTCAAGGGCCTGGCCATCATCCCCTGACCCGCCCCATGCCCGCCAACGGCGACGCTCCAGTGCCCAACCTCCCCGCTTCCAGCGCGGATGCTTGGGCACTGCACGAGCTCGACGAGGTCGACTCCACCAACCGCCACTCCGCCTCCCTGCCGGAGTGGTCCGCAGTCACCGCCCTCACCCAGACCGCCGGCCGCGGCCGCCACGATCGCCGCTGGGTATCCGACGCCGGCGGGCTCTGGCTTTCCGCCGTCGTCCCCGCCCCCGGAGAATTTGAGCGATGGAGCCTCTTGCCGCTCGCCGCCGGCCTGGCGGTTTGCCACGCTCTTACCTCTTTTGGCTTGGCCGGGCATCGCCTGCGCTGGCCCAACGACATCATGATCGGTCCCGCCAAACTCGCCGGCATCCTCGTGGAGCGTTTCCGCCCCACCACGGCCATCGTCGGCATAGGGATCAATTTCGATAACCGCCCGGAGGATACCGACCCCGCACTCGCCGGCGCCGTGGCCCGCCTGGCCGGTCTGCTGCCCGCCCCTCCCTCCCGCGCAGCGCTGCGCCAAGCAGTACTCGACTCCCTGCGACAAGCCCACGCCCTGCTCGCCTGCGGCCAGTCCGGCGCCCTCGTGGACCAGCTTTCCCCCTACTGGCGCCGCGTCCCCGTGCGCCTCACCCTGCGCCCCGCCGCCGCCCAGATCGACGGCTGTTTCACCGGCGTGGACCCCGCCGGCCGCCTGCTCCTGGCCTCCTCCACCGGCCCCGCCCGCTCCTTCGCTCCCCACGATGTGGAGCTGCTGCGCGAACTCTCTCCGACCGATACCGACTGACACCCACCTATCATGCACAAATCCTTCCCCATTCTGACGCCCGAGGAAGCGGCGTCGCTTATCCAAAATGGCGAGACCATCGGCTTCTCCGGCTTCACTCCCGCCGGCGCCGCCAAGGTCGTGCCCAAGGCCATCGCAGCCCGCGCCCGCGCCGAACACGCCGCCGGCCGCCCCTTCAAGGTGGCCGTCGTCACCGGCGCCTCCACCGGCGACTCCCTCGACGGCGAGCTGGCCCGCGCCGACGCCATCTCCTGGCGCACCCCCTACCAGAGCAACAAGTCGCTGCGCGATAGTATCAACGCAGGCAAGACCAAGTTCTTCGACATGCACCTCTCCCACCTCGCCCAGCAGGTGCGCTGCGGCTTCTTGGGCGAGTTCGACTGGGCCATCGTGGAGGCCTGCGATATCACCGCCGACGGCCAGATCGTGCTGAGCACCTCCGTGGGCGCCGCCCCCACCTTCCTGCGCACCGCCAAGAAGGTCATCATCGAGCTCAACCGCTTCCACTCCCCGCGCCTTTGCGGCTTCCACGATATCTACGAGCCGCTCGATCCCCCGCACCGCCAGCCCATTCCGATCGTACGGCCCACCGACCGCATCGGCACTCCCACCGTCAAGATCGACCCGTCCAAGATCGTGGGCATCGTCGAAACCAACGCCCCCGACGAGGTCAGCGGCTTCGAGCCCGCCGACGCTGTCACCAACAAGATCGGCCAGAACGTGGCCGAGTTTCTCGCCGGCGAAATCGTGGCCGGCCGCGTGCCCCGCGAATTCCTCCCGCTGCAGTCGGGCGTGGGCAACATCGCCAACGCCGTCCTGGGCGCCCTCGGGGCCAACCCCGACATCCCCCAGTTCCAGATGTTCTCGGAGGTTATCCAGGACTCCGTCATCTCCCTGGTGCGTTCCGGCAAGATCAAGTTTGTCACCGGCACCTCCCTGACCATCGCCAAGGACGTGCTCGCCGACTTCTACCGCGACCTCGAGTTTTTCCGCCCGCGCATCCTGCTGCGCCCGCAGGAGATCACCAACAACCCCGAGCTGGTGCGCCGCCTGGGCATCATCACCGTAAATACCGCCATCGAGGTCGATATCTTCGGCAACGTGAACTCCACGCACGTCATGGGCAGCAACCTCATGAACGGCATCGGCGGCTCCGGCGATTTCACCCGTAACGCCTACATCTCCATCTTCACCTGCCCCTCCTCGGCCAAGGGCGGCAAGATCTCCACCATCGTACCGCTGGTATCCCATATGGACCACAGCGAGCACTCCGTGCAGATCATCGTCACCGAGCACGGCGTGGCCGATCTGCGCGGCAAAGATCCCTCGCAGCGCGCCCACCTCATCGTGGAAAAGTGCGCCGATCCCGCCTTCCGCGACCAGCTCCTGCGCTACGTGGAGTCCACAGAACACGGACACACCCCGCAGACCCTCGGCAACGCCTTCCTCATGCACCAGCAGTTCCTCAAGACCGGGGACATGCGCGGTGTCACCTGGCAGTCTTGACGCCCCTCCCGGGCGCGGCGAAACTGCGCCGCGCCCACTCCCCCTCTGTAACGCCCCCCCCGATACCCCAGCAAACCCGGAACCACCATGAAAGTTAACCTCTACCTGTCAGTCATCCCCGAGGCACTCATCGCCTCCCATCTCGCCCCCGAGGAGTTTGGCAACTACTACGCCGTGGGCTCCCAGAAGCGCTCCCGCGGCCAGGCCGTGTTCTTCGACGTCGATCCCACCATCAAGGGCGAGTTCCTGCGCACCAGCGAGATCGAGAAACGCTGCGTCCCCCATGAGGACGGCAGCCCCCGCCGCTCCACCTACCTGTCCATCTACCGCGCCCTCGAGCACGTCCCGCTCTCCGCCCTGGGCAAGCTCTACCTGACCACCGACGACGGCCATGTGCTCGCCCTCGACCGCGCCGACTACCAGCCCACCGCCACCGCCGGCCTCCACCTCTATCAGGAGATCTGCCCGGTAACCCCGCGCGTGGCCAGCAAGCTAGCCCCGCACGAGTTCGCCGCCCATATCACCGACCGCGCCAACCCCGTCTCCGTCGAAAAGATCGTCTTCACCGAACTGCGCCTCGACGCGCTCGCCGCCGACCCCGAGAAGGGCTCCGCCGCCAACCTGCCCTACGCCAACCTCGACCATCTGCGCGACTGCTTGAAGGAGCTCACCAACCGCTTCGCCAAGCCCTCCAAGGTCGTGGCCCGCGACACCTCCGCCTCGATCCTGTATCGCACCGTCCAGGGCGGCTTCTACGTGGCCGACCGCACCGGCATGGCCTACTACCCGATGCCCAGCCGCGCCGATCTCGAATCCCACTTCTACGCCTGGTGGCGCTCGGCCAACTCCAGCTACCTCGCCTGAGCCCGGTATCCATCCATTTTTCCAACCATACAGTTAAGTCCCCACACCTCCTCCATCATGTTGCAGCATTGGTTTCGTAAATTGCAGCAAGGCCGTTCCAAGACGGCCTTCCTTTGGCTCGCCGCCGCCGCCTTCCTGGGCGGATTCATGGCGATGCCCCTCTTCGCGCAGTCCGGCTCCGCAGCCGGCTCCACCCACAGCGCACACGGCTTCACGCCATTCGCGCTCTTCAACGATGCCGTGAAATACACGGCCATGGAGCGTATCGCGCTTCTGGTCGTGCTGGGCATCGCCATCGCCGGTCTCGCCTACGGCCTCCTGGTCGCCCGGCAGGTCATCAATGCCGATCCCGGCACCCCCAAGATGCAGGCCGTGGCCGCCGCCATCCGCGAAGGCGCCAACGCCTATCTCGCGGCCCAGTTCCGCAAGATCGCCATCCTCATCGTCGTCATCACCGGCATCCTCTACTTCACCACGCCCAGCGACGACCTCTGGTTCAAGTTTGGCCGCGCCGGCGCCTTCCTCGTAGGCTCGGTATTTAGCTGGCTGGTGGGCTTCGTAGGCATGCGCCTGGCCACCATCGGCAACCTGCGCGTCGCCGCCGCCGCCCGCCGCTCCTACGGCGAGGCCATGCAGCTCGGCTACCGCACCGGCACCGTCACCGGCATGCTCACCGACGGCCTCGGCCTGCTCGGCGGCACCTGCATCTTCCTCATCTACGGCGAACAAGCCTATGAGGCCCTCCTCGGCTTCGGCTTCGGTGGCACCCTGCTCGCGCTCTTCATGCGTGTGGGCGGCGGCATCTACACCAAGGCGGCCGACGTCGGCGCCGACCTCGTCGGCAAGATCGAAAAGAACATCCCCGAGGATGACCCCCGCAACGCCGCCACCATCGCCGACAACGTAGGCGACAACGTGGGCGACTGCGCCGGTATGGCCGCCGACATCTTCGAGTCCTACGAAGTTACCATCGTCGCCGCCATGATCCTGGGCCTGGCCACCTTCGGCCACAAGGGCGTCATCTTCCCGCTGCTCGTGCGCGGTATCGGCGTGTTGGGTTCGATCGTCTCGACCTACACCGTCAAGGCCGGCCCCAACGACACCTCGGATACCGCCCTCAAGTCCGTGCACAACGGCTTCTGGATCGGCTCCATCATCTCGGTCATCGGCTTCTTCGTGCTGGGCTGGTTCTACCTGCGCTTCGACCCGGCCGGCAACCTCCTCACCACCGCCGGTGTCGACACCACCACCGCCACCCGCCTGGCCGCCGAATACCCGAACACCTTCCTGTCCAACCTCCCGGTGTGGGCCAACTTCGGTCAGGCCGGCCTGGATATGCGTCCGGCCATCGCCTGCTTGATCGGCGTCATCCTCGCCATCGCCCTCAACAAGGTCACCAGCTACTTCACCCACACCTCGCACGCCCCGGTGCTCTCGCTGGCCAAGGCCTGCCAAACCGGCCACGCCACCAACATCATCCAGGGCTTCGCCGTGGGTTATGAAAGCGCCGTAGCCGCCACCCTCGTCATCGGTGGGGCGATCTTCCTCTCGTTCCTCTGCTACACCGGCACCCCGCCGCTGTTCATCGCCTACGGCGTGGCCATGACCGGCATCGGCATGCTCACCCTCACCGGCAACACCATCTCGATGGACGTCTTCGGCCCGGTGGCCGACAACGCCAACGGTATCGGTGAGATGGGTTACGATCCCGAAGAAATGGAGAAGAACCAGCCCGGCTCCTTCAAGCGCGCCCGCCAGATCCTCTCCGACCTCGACGCCGTGGGTAACACCACCAAGGCCGAGACCAAGGGTATCGCCATCGGCTCCGCGGTCATCGCGGCCGTCTCGCTCTTCGCCTCCTTCATCGCCGTGCTCGCGGTCGGCTCCGAAGACAAGATCAGCCAGATGACCACCGACCAGTACTTGGCCGAAGCCGGCAAGCTCACCATCTCGCACCCGATGGTGTTCATCGGCTTCCTTATCGGCGGCTGCGTGCCGTTCCTGTTCAGCTCGATGCTCATCCGCGCCGTGGGCCGCGCCGCCTTCCTCATCGTGGGCGAGTGCCGCATGCAGTTCCGCGACAAGGAAATCTGGGCCGGTACCAAGAAGCCCGATTACGGTCGCGTTGTTAACATCTGCACCATCAGCGCCCAGAAGGAGCTCATCGGGCCCGGATTCCTGGCAATCTTCGCCCCCGTGCTCGTCGGCTTCCTCTTGGGCGTGCAAGCCCTCGGCGGCTTCCTGGCCGGCATGATCCTCGTTGGCCAGTTGCTCGCCGTGTTCATGGCGAACGCCGGCGGCGCCTGGGACAATGCCAAGAAGTACATCGAAGACGGCAACTACGGTGGCAAGGGTTCGGAAGCGCACAAGGCCGCCGTCACCGGCGACACCGTGGGCGACCCGCTCAAGGACACCGCCGGTCCGGCCGTGAATCCGCTCATCAAGGTGATGAACATGGTCAGCCTGCTCACCCTCGGTTTGGTGATGCAGTACAACGTCATCGATCCCAAGGTCGCCGCAGGCGACCCGGTGGCCACCGCGAAAGCCGTGGGCTTTGTGATTGCCTTTGTTTCCCTCTCAGCGATCGCCTGGGCGGTGTGGCAGAGCAAGCGCGAGACCCCCGAGATGATGGAATTTGAGACGCAGGGTCGCTAATTCTATGTCGCCTTCAAGATGCCCCTAAGGCCGAGTCCGTGTAGGAGCGTGCTTGCACGCGATAGGACCTCATCTTGAAAGCGAACTAACAATAGCGCTGCGCAAGCAACCTCAGGGCGGCTCCCCACCGGAGCCGCCCTTTTTATGTATATTGGATGAGGCAAGTTCAGGAAGGCGGGCCCGGAGCGCCACTTACCAAGTGGCCTTTCAGATGTAGTGCAGCAATTCAGCTTTTAGCCATTTCTTTCGTAGCTGGGCGGCGCAGCCGTTCAGGCCGCCGCAATATTGCGGATTGGTGAATGCGGATTGCGGATTGGTCGGAGACTTCCGATTCAGTGCTTTCGCGTAGCTGAATGGCGCAGCCATTCAGTTCTTCAGGCCATTCCGCCTTCAGCCTTTTCTTCCCTCTGTGTTCTCCTCACCCTCCGTGATCTCTGTTACGGATCGGGGCTTGGGGTTATAGGTTTCCGGTTTCCGGTTCGATCTCTGCGCTCTTTGCGTTCTTTGCGGTAAATACTATCTGGTTTCAGCCTTCAGTTTTCAGCCCTTCAGCCTTCCTGCTCAGCCTTCAGTATTCAGCCTTCAGCCTTCTCGTTCAGCCTTCTCTTCCCTCCGTGCCCTCCTCCCCCTCTGTGTTCTCTGTGACGGATCCTGGTTTGGGGTTATAGGTTTCAGGTTTCCGGTTCGATCTCTGCGCTCTTTCCGGGTAGTGCCGGCGGTTGCCCGCCGACACCCCCACAGACCCGGACTAGCGCAATTCACGCATCCGGTTCTTCAAGGAGAGGATTCGCTACGCGCAGAACGTCCACGCGGTTT
>CAJCBL010000232.1 GCA_903960515.1 uncultured Verrucomicrobiota bacterium | reverse complement strand
TGGAAGCTTGTGGAACGATTGCCTGTGGGCTGCATCTTTTGTGCGATCTCCACGGCCCTCGAAATCTTGGCCCCGGTGCCCGTCAATTCACGGATCAAATCGGAAGCATTTGCCAGTATATCAGGATCCCTCTTTGACAAACTGCTAAACTGCGGATGCCGCCCCGCTGCCGGATAAGCCGCTGCCACGGCAGCCATATCGCCGAGGAACCAGCTTTCCAGTTCCTGACAGACAATCCGAACCAAGTATTCGGGGGCGCGGGCAGGCACCTTTTCCACAAGCCTCCGCTTCAGGGCCACACAATCGGACCCATCGTTGTCGCGCAAAATCACAAACTTTACGCCAGCCTCATTCCACCTTTGCAATTTGTTCGGGTAGGATCGTTCAAGGTCGGCTTTGCCCTGATGGTTGATGATGACCCAGTGTTCATGCTCTCGGAAATCGGGCTGAAGAAGGGGTAGGAGATGGCGGAGCACTTGTCCCATCGATGGCTCCTCCGTCATAAAAATGATTCGCCCGCTCATGTTGACGGCAGGGTCTTGCTGTTAAATAGACCTTGGTTCCATACATATCCGGGAAGGTCTCCTCCTCGGATGAGGCCGACAAGCAAGGGTGAGTCCGCCACCCGGTGGATGCTGGTTTCCCCCTTTTCCTTTTCCAGCCAATAGATACTTGCCAGAGGAACGGCGTTGAGGAAATCCGGTGAATGGGACGACACAAACACCTGCCCTCCGCGCTCGGCGTATTGCTGGAATTCCTCGGCGAGCAGCGCCATCAACTCGGGATACAACTGGTTCTCCGGCTCCTCGACACAAAGGATCGGGTGCGGTTTGGGATCGGCCAGCAACACGAGATAGGCGAACATCTTGATGGTTCCATCGGAGACATTCTTGTCGATAAAGGGATCGACAAACGCTCCGTCCCGATAGCGCATCAACAAGCGGCCGTCCTCCGTGACCGTCACCGCAATGTCGGAAACGCCGGGAACGCGTTCCTGCATTCTTTTCTTGATGGAATCGAAAGCCGCGCGGTGCTTTTCATAAAGATAACGCGCCATCGAGGGCAGGTTGTCCCCACTGGGCGATAGGTGCTCGGTATCCGCATCTTCCTTGTCGCCGCGCGCACTGTTGATGTGGAAATCGGAGATATGCCAGTTTTCGATGAGCTGCCTGAAGGCGGACGCCGCCTTGAAGCGCTCGAACTGCCCCAGTCCCTTGATTGCCAAGGTGTCTGCTGAGTCCAGTTTTTGGGATTCTCGGGTAAGTTCCGCTTCGGTCTTGTCGAAGTCCTCCTCGTTGTTGATCGCATAGCCTTCGCCGCGGGCAAAATCAATGAAGTGAAAGGGCGACCCGTGACGCCCTCGCTTATAGCGCAGGATTTCCCGTTTCACGATGGCCCCTTGATTGGGCACATCCCCAATTTCCAGGCGGTAGGTAACCAGCCGGGCGGTCCCGGCGATTTCCAGCCGAAATTGGATCTCTATTTCCAAATCCTCCGTCTCATGACCGCGGCTAAGCACTTCTTTCAATCCATTGCGCCCGCCTTCCAGATTCAGTGCGGTGCGGACATTCTTGGCGAGGCAGTTCTTAAGAAAGGCGAAGACGCGAAACAGTGTGGTCTTTCCGGTCCCGTTGCGCCCCACGAACACACAGTAGGGGGGAATGTTTTTGATCTCCACATTCCTCAAGGCTTTGAAATTTTTGACGCGGATAGTTTCAATGTTCATTGGAGAGATTCCACTGGTGTTTAGGCCTGGTCGTTGCGAAGACGGCCGGCCAGAAGGCGGGCGGCGGCGCAGTCGGTTGTCCATTCGCTCATGCCGACGGCATTGCCCAGCGCGGCGAGCCATTCAAGCAGCGCCATGAACCGTTCGCGTTGCTGCCAGTAGACGGCAGGACTGTAGGTATCGCGCAAATATTGGCGCCCCGGCTCGGGGTTGTTGTCCGCGGCAACGGTCTCACGGATCGCGAAGAGGAGGTGACGCAACGGTGAGGTGGCGAAGGGATGAGGCCCACCAGCGGCGGCGCGACCCCTGCGAGCTGGCAGAGCGCCGGAGACGGCCGCGGTGCCGCTCGATTGGGCAAGAAGGCCGGCCTCAAGACCGGACGCGGTGTGCATGGACGCGCCGTTGGCCTTGTCGGCCTTGAGGAGCGGCTTAACGTCGGTGACTCCGAAGCCACGGGCCAATTCTTCATACATACCCTTGCGGCGCTCGCCGCGGCTCTCGATATCGAGGGCGCGAAGGTAATACCGTTCAACTAGGGACAACTCGCGCCAAGCTGCGTCGAGTCCGCGAGGCACGAGATAATCGCAGGCGATGCCAAGGGCGCGTTCGATAACTGCTTGGAAATCGCTTTTCTGCCCGTGTTCGCGAACAGCGAATACTTCGTGCATCACGTCACGGCCATCAATAGTGCTGAATTGGGTGAGTACCTTGAGGGCGGCGGCGTAGGCGGCGAGTTGGTAGTCGGCGTCGTTGAAGTTCGGTTCGCCGCCCTCGTCTAGGTCGCGCATCGAATCGATCTGGCGGCGGACCTCGTCTTCAACCAAGGGGAAAATCTCGTCGAGAAAGCCGGCTTCGCTCGTAGAGCGTTTGCGGAGAACAAGGCAGACCGTGCCCTGGACATAACTGCCCTTCTTGATGCCAGCCGCTTCGGTCTCTGTACTGATCGTCCATGCGGCAGTGGCCTTCAGTCCAGCAGCCCAGAGGATCATGCCGAGGTCGGCCCAGACCGCCGGGTCTTGGTGGGTAAACATCACCATCTGCATGCCATTGTCGGGCATGTGCCGGGCGAGGTTCTGGTAAATCTCCACCATGGAACGGCGGAAATCCTCGCCATCGCCGCGCACCGCCAGTTCGGCGCGGGCATCGGAGATCCATTCGGGGAAGGCTTTGGTCAGTTGCTTATCATACCACGCTAGGAAGAAGTCGCCGAGCTCATGGTAATTGACTGCATCGGCGTAGGGCGGGTCGGTGATCCAGAAGTCGCAGGTTTCCTCCAAGTCGCGCGCATCAGTTGTCTGCACGATGTTCGAACGCAATCGGATACTATTCTCCTGAATTGGTATCGTACATAGCGTTGTACGCGCGGCACTCAGACTGCGAACGCCCCAGTTGAACAAAGTATTTAGTGCCTGATTATAGAATGTTTGGGCGAATGCGCCGATGCCGCCGCTCGCCGCCAAATGCGGAATCCAGCGGCAGAGTCGCGAGTTGAAATCGCTTGCAGACCCAACTCCAAGCAGGCCCCCAATTCTTGCGGCTAGAGACGCATTGGGTTGGTTCGCAAAAAGACTCGATAATAGCCCGTTGTTCAACAACTGCCTGGGTGTAAACAAATGATGCCAGTGGGTCCAGCCGCGCTCACGAATCGGCTGATCTGTATTGTAACCTGCAACGATCGACTTCGACGGAATAAACCCCTCGCGCTGCCACTCCTCAAAACGCTCGCGCAGCAGTTCCAGCGCCCTGGATTCACGCGTCAAATCGGCAGCATCGGGGGCCGCGTAACGGCGTTCACCCTGGGCATTGATCCAGCGGATGCAGTAGAGCCGTTCCTGAAACACATCGCCGGGGCGGGGTATTATGTCGTCATTGCTCCAGCGGCGCAGACCTTCCGAGCCGCGCATGGCCTCCGCCGACCAGGACCGTGTGGCATCGAAAGGATCGATGACTCGGCTATCCACCACTGTCGCGCCCTTTTTTTCCTGATAAAGTATAAACTCACCCGATGGAACCTCGCGCACCGTCGGCTGCAAGCGATCTGAGCCCGGCACCTTTTGCCAAATAGCGACGATGCGGTATTTCTCGGAAATCACCCAGCTCGGTGCCAGCGGAATGTAGTAATCACAGCCTTCGGGCTTCACCTCCACGCAGTAGAGGAACGCCTCGGCGCGCTCGCCCCGGTCGTTGTGTTCGATCCCCCACGCGGTGATCTGCTTGTCCGCAGCGGCGAAGACCGTTTCCTGCACCGCGCGCACTTCTTCTTGTACGGCTTTGCCACCGCCGAGCAGATTCAAGCTCGCCCAAGTAAGCAACCCCGCCACGGGATTGAGGTCGGAGCCGAAGGCGCAGCAACCGATGCGGGCGGCCTCAAAGGGTATGGAGCCGCCACCGGCGAAGCAGTCACCAACGCGCGGGGTATGCCCGAAGGTGCGCTGGCCGAGCTGATCGACCAGCTCCTGCAATGACTCGGCCTGAGTGCCAAGGTGGGCGTTAATCTCGGCCCATGCGGCGGGGGATGGCCCCACGATGTTTTCGGGGCGCTCGCCCATCGCGATGCGCTCGGCATAGGGCAAGAGATCGAAGGCGGTGCGTGAGGTCTTTCTTTGTACGGCGGGTTTGCAGCGATCCCAGACGCCCGCATCGTCCATGGTGAGGATCTTCAGGAAGATCTCGCGGTCGCGCTTTGGGTTGCTGGAGGCGGGCATGAGCATGCCGAGGATGGAGGCCCGAACGAGAATGAGCGGCTTGCGCCCCCACCATTTACCCAGTTTCGGTAACGTCTGACTGGATGCCCCCTTACGTTCCTTATATGATTCGGCAGAAAGGCGGGCGATAGGGAATTGGGTCTCGATAAGTGCAGGCATGAATGTAGATCCGCGGACGAAGATTATAGCGAAAGCGCCAATTGGGAATGGCCGAGGAGCTCTCGTCGCGCGCGCGGTGAAATTCCCTCGCCCTTGACGAAGGGATTGTCGGCCAACGCTGCGCGGAGCGCCTTGCGCCACCCGATGTTCTTCTGCATCGCCTGCCCGGTCGTGGCGACGGTCATAGTATAGAGCCACCACCGCTCTTCAGGTGCGAGGGCTTCCCAATTGCGGAGAGCATTCGGGATATCGTCAGGGGGGGCGTCCTCAACCGCCCAACAGAGGATGCAAAGCTCTTTACCCAGCGAGGGATGCACCGGAATCGACACAGCCGGGTTCTTGACCCACTTACAGGCGGACAGTCCGTTGGCGCGGAGACGGCGATTGGCTTCCTCCCAGAAAGTTGGTGCGAGGTCTTCCCAGCGGCGGCGATCAATCAGCACGCGCAAGCCGGGCGAAGTGATGGTTGAGGCGGACGGACTAGTGACCGCGAAATCTGTCAGGCCGCTTTCGCGCCGCTCGCTGATGGCGATCAAGTCTTCACGGCCCTTCCCCTTCGGCACCTCGATGACAAATCCGTGACGCGCCTCGTCAGGCATGAAGCCTAGGCCGAGAACGCGCCGGGTGGAAGATGTACTGGATGAACGGGAGCGAGGCATGACGATTACGACTGGCTGATTTTCCCCATGTCCACGGGTTGGTTGGTGGCGCGAAGCCAATCGAGCAGGCCCTGCCCTGTGGTGAAACGCAGGCTGCCTGCAGTGAGCCGAAGAGAACCAGGGCCGGAGAGGATTTGCAGGGAGTCGGCGACGGACTTGAGAGCTGCAGCCGCATAACCATTTTCGAGAGAGCCAACGTATTCGACGTGCTGGCGCCCATCAGTGCTCTCCGCAGTGAGATTGAGATCGTGGGCCTTGACTGTGGGATTGGCCTCAAGGCGCCGGAGGAAATCCCAAACAGCCGTGGCATCGTCAAAACGAGTGGCGCCGCGCCAGATTGTGGGTTTGAGCGGATCGACGCGTCTCTCCGTATCGCCGCGCTGAGGGATGGGCACGGTGACTTGCGCCGAGGAGAGCGCGTACGCAGCGGCATGCGCGCTCGCACACACCACACGAGTGCCGGCGGGAACGCGGAACGGGCCGGCGTAGGTGCTGGCTCCGGCATTCTGCGGGGACGAACCGTCCGTAGTATAGCGAATAGCAACACCGTTGGCTTTCGGCAGGGCGAGCAACTCCAACTCCCAGTAATCTCCGCGATCGGTAAGCTTCTGCTTCACCAGCAGCGTGGCGCTCCACTCTTTGACCAGACTCAGCAACTCCGGCTTGGCGGGATCAAGAGCGAGAAACTGGTAACGCAGACCGTTTGCCTCGAAGCGGCTGGGGGTCGGGACCGGGGATGAGGCGGCAGTGGGCGCCGTATCGCCGGTCTCGAAAACGACCATCGGCGCATGCAGCGGTTCAACCTTGAGATAACTGCGGCCGTGACTGAGCGGGTCGTCTTCGGTGGAAAGCACACGGACGTGGACCTCCGGAGTCGGAGGAGGAAAGGGACCGCGCCGAACATGGTTACCCTCTTCTCGCCAGAGACCGCGTCGGACGCTTTCGGCCTTCAGGTCATCAAGAGCGGAGGGTTTATGGAGCTGCCACGTTGTGGTAACTGCAGCGGCGCGTTTGAAATCAGACCACAAAACGACCTTGGTTTCGCCGGAGCCAAAGAGACGCAACTCGGCCTTGGTGCGGAAGGCATCTTCATCAATCTTGGTGGTGAATTTCTGTGCGCTTTCGAGCGTTTTCCGAATGGTCGCTTCTCCGCTCATATTCCCTGCAAAAGCGAGATCGATGCCTGAAGCGCGAAGGGCACTATTGATCGACGGATAAATAATCTGGTCGAAGGCCTCTTTGAGCGCCGCGTTGAATTGAAGAGCGATACGATCGCTCAACATGTCGAGGGCTCGCCATTGTGGGTCGTCCGGAGGGGTGTTCTCGGATCTCAGATCAGTCCCGATGCTCTCTAGCGCGCGCGTCTGACGGGCGGCCTCAAGTACCTTCTGGAAGGTGTCCCGGGAACCCGTAAGGAAGAGCACGCGATTCTTGTATTGTTGCTGTGCCCACCAGGCCTGCCAGTCCGCCGAGATGGGGAGATTGTTGTTCTGACCCCCGGGGCGGACGATGACGAGGGTCGTACGATCCAAATCGAGCTGAACCTGATCGGGCGGCGGGAGTACAGAGACGACTTGGAAACAGTCCTTGAGCGACGGCGCAAAACAGTCCTCAAGATGCTCGCGGAGCATACGATCCACCGTCTCGGGATGAAGCGAATTGGCCGTCGCGCGAAGTTTGGCCGCAAGATTCTGTTGATTCTTAAAGTAGAGACGGCCGTCGGCCGAGTTGTGCAAATACCACGCGCGAGTCGCCAGCTTATCGAGCACATTGGCCTTAAACGTGGAGAGATCGCGGCCGGGCCGCTGGAGGCAATCGACGAGTTGATATTCGCGGAGGCCGTGGATCGCCCCAGGCGTATTGGCCAAGGACGCAATGAGAATGAGTCTGGCGGCGTCGGAGGCGTCGGTGGTGCGGTTAGCAGCGTCGATCTGCTCAACCTCGGACTCCCCGCCATGCGCAATATCATGGGCGATGGCCTCGCTCAGCGACGGATTGATTGTGCGGATCTCCGAGGCGATCTCGTCCTTGTTGAGGTCGAAATCGTAGGGGTGAATCAACTCGATCGATTCGGCACGCTTGGTCTGCCAAAGATCGGCGACCACCATCTGCATGAGTCGGATGACGCCGCGCGTCTGCTGAAAACCCTCGTTCTCCTTGAACTTTCCGACGAGCTCCCGGAGATCGGGGTGGAATGGGTACGCATCGACCACGCGAGCGTGCAACGCCTCCGGGACGGTCGTGGTGAGGTTCATGCGTGCCGCTTCACGAAGGGCATCGCGATACGCCGTGGCGACGCGGCCGATCTCGGCTTCAGGCGCAATGGTGGCGAAAAGACGCTTCCGCAGGATGTGATAAAGCTCATCGCCGTTCGGGTTGACCGGTGTGATCGGAGTCGCGATGCGCTTGGCCTCGCCGCTGATGTTTTGAATGGCGCGATCGAGGGCGGCCTGAAGGCGTTCCTGGCCGGTAGCATAGTTGGTGCCCGCCAGGTCGGAGAGCACGAGGCAGACATTGTTCATCTCCGTAACGGCGACGAAAAGGTTGGCGAGGGCTGTCGTCGTGACCGCGGCGAGGTCGCTATTGCCCACGGGGACGGCGAGCGCGTATTCGAGATACGGGGGAAGCTCGTCGAGGAAGATGATGACGGGGTCTGAGCCAAGCAGGGTTTTCCATGCTTCGGGACCGGGGGCCGAAAACAGGGGAGTGACGTAGCGAGCGAATTGATCGGATTTGCCGAGCTGCGCGGCGAGCGCGCCCCAGATACCAGACGGGGCATCAGTATTTCGTCCGTTAAATCCAATGACGTTGCAAGCTACGAGCTTCGGCGCAGGATCGTCGGCCCCGAGAACGGCATGGCGAAGGGCGGGGTCACGGGCGAGCAGGCCAAGCGCGATCATGCTGTGGGTCTTGCCGCCGCCCATGGCTTGCGAGAGTAGGAAAACCGAGGAGCCCGCTTGTCCGTTCGAAAGATGGCGAAAGGCACGCTCGATCAGCGCCTTCATGCCATTGGTGAAGTAGTTCTCCTCGAAAAATCCCGGCCCCGCGACCTCGTGCCGAAGGAAAGTGTCGAGGCTTAACACCGTGGCTCGGCGGTTGGCCTCAAATACGGATGGACGGGGCGTGCAGAGGGACTGTAGGGGCATGTTGATGGTGGACGAGGACGAGCTAAGGACACTCGGGGGAAAGGGACGCTAGCCATGTGGGCAACGAGGGAGCTACGACAATCTCTGCTCCCCATTTCTTGAATGCAGGCGCAAACCTTGCGCTCTGCTCGTTCTGGTAGGGAACGGCGATGGCCACGCGTTCACAGACCAAGTACCGCCGCAATAACTGCACGGTCGCCAACTCTCGCTCCCAATCGCGATTTACGTTGAACTTGCACTCGATGGCGGCTCGCCGCGGGGCCGGAACAACGAAATCGGCAACAACCGGACCAGAGATCACGTCGGTCTCGAATTCGATCCCGGCCTCCCGGAGCGAGCGAGCGACCGACTTCTTGAAATCGATGCTCATCGCTTTCATCTCCAAATACCGGGCAGCGCGATCAAGCTCGGCAGAAGGGATGTCGCCCGCCGCATCAATCGGCGCGGGGGCTTCTTCTTCGACCTTGTCCGGGAGAGCGCCATATCCGCCGAGAACCAATTGCTGTTCTTCCGGTGTCAGGCACAGGGCTTGGATTATCTTTGTTAACGTTCCCTGTCGGGGCCTGACGAGGCCGTTCAGAATCCGACTAAACGAGGGCGCGGTGATCCGCACTTTCTCGGCGATTTGAACCCCTGTCATCTGTCGACGAACCATGAGCACACGCAGTGCTTCTCCTAGGCTCTGGGGCGACGGTGAGGGTGTTTCTGGCATTTCGCTTCAAGGCGCGCCGACACCGGCACGACGGGGCCGACAACATTGGGGAAAGCGACAAAGGCAAGCTGTAACGGCAATAACTTGCCCTTACGGCAACTTAAGCAAGGGGCTGCCTGGCTGCATCCGACTCGACGCTGCGCACGAACCAACTCGACAAAAATCGGTTAGCCGCCGGGCCGCTAACGAGCAGCGCCACCGCCGCAGGAGCTCGCGCGGAAGCCCCAAGATCCGGCATCAGCATGCGGTTCGGCAAAGCCA
Organism: uncultured Verrucomicrobiota bacterium; assembly: GCA_903960515.1. Classification (GTDB taxonomy): domain Bacteria; phylum Verrucomicrobiota; class Verrucomicrobiia; order Opitutales; family Opitutaceae; genus CAJCBL01. The sequence continues at coordinate 10,493 of CAJCBL010000232.1, read as the reverse complement.
AGCGATAGGCGCCACAACATTGTTTCTAAATCCGGATTCAAAAACTCTCAGAGCCACCGGTTGCGCCGCCGCTCTGGATCATGGCCCGCTCGTCCCACATCTCGGAAGTCGATTTCCAGCGCCTACCCTAAAGCCTGTCGGCTCAAGGCTATGACTTGGGCCAGCGGCTAAAGAGTGGCCGGAATCGCAGTGAGCGAACGGCAGTCCTATGCGCTACGAGGCTGGCCCGGCAGACTGGGAAACCTGAGCCGTGACCATTCGCTCGAGAGCCCAGAGCCGAGCGCCGAGGGCCTGATCTCCCAGCAAGACCTCGGAAGCACGCTTGCTCCTGGGCCGATCACTGGTGGTTTGGCTCTCGTCACTCGACACCCGGCGCTGGCCTGCATGGTCACGGCTGAGCTGGCCCTCCACGACCAGGAACGACACCGATTGGGGAGAGCGGCCAGTGATCGGCCGAGCCCCAGGTCACACGAGGGGAACTGCGGTTCTTACTCGGCCCGGCGGGAAAGAACGCTGCGGACCCGCCTGACGCGCCGCACCAGACGATCCTTGCGCCCACGCCACGCCTGCAACTTGAACGCAGCAAGTTCTGGATCGAGGCGCGCGAACAGCCAGTAGGCGAGGCGCTGTTTCAGTCGTTCCCACCACGAGCGTCCCTGCCGAAGCCCGTCGCCGGTGATCGGGATTGAGCGCTGCGCCAGATCGGCTTCGAACTGTTCGCGCACGGCCTCGGCCAGAGAGGCATTCTGGATGCGCAGCATCACCTCGAAGTTGATACGCAGACTGCGAGGGTCGAGATTCGACGAACCGACAAAGACGATATCGTCCACCACGATTGTTTTGGCGTGCAGCACCTGCGGCTGATACTCCCAAAGTTCGATGCCGTTGTGGACCAGGCGCCGGTAAAGCGAACGCGACGCGAGCTGCATCAGCCGCACGTCGCTTATTCCCGCCAGCATCAAGCGTACACGCGCGCCGCGAGCCACCGCCTGTGCGAGCTGGTTGCGGAGCCGATGGGGCGGTAGGAAATATGCGGCAGTAATCGTCACGTCCTTCGCAGTCGCCAGATCCTGCCACAACGCCTCGCGTAGGGGATTCCGACCAAAGCCGGGCTTGATGAACAGCGCCTCAACCTCGGGCGCGCCACCAGCCCGCGCGCCCTTTCGCATTCCACCGTGAGGAAAGGCCCAGTGCCGCCCGGCGGCCCTTTCCCATTGCCGGTCGAACTCCGCCGCGAGTACTGCGCCAATCGGGCCGTGAACGCTTACCCCGCCATCGCGCCAACCGGCCGTGATGCCATCGCCGCCATACTCCGGGGCGATGTTGCATCCGCCGACAAACGCCTGCGTGTCGTCCACGACCAGCAACTTGCGGTGATCGCGGAACGAGAATGACGCCAACTGCAGTTCATTGAACCAGCGCATCGCCCCGCCCGCAGCCGCCAGTTGGTCGAAGTAGGCGCGCCCGAGCGCGAAAGAGCCGATCGCATCGACGATCAGCCGCACGACCACCCCACGCCGCGCCGCCGCAGTAAGCGCCGACTTGAAACGAAGACCGACCGCCGAATCACTGAAATAGAACGTCTCGAAGCGAACCGACAGCCGAGCCTCGTCGATAGCGCGCAGCTTGGCCTCCAGCAGGCTTTGCCCGGTGCCATGCCAGGTGAAATGGTGGTCATTGGCCATGTCGGTGGGATCATGCTGGAGCGGAGGGCGGCACCGCAACCGATCTGCCGCAGGCAGCCCGTCCGGTTCTCAGACATCCGCGCTCACTCCACTTTCGGTTTGCTCCCCTGTTTGGCCGAGAGGGTCTCGATGCGGCGCAACGCAACAACCGCGGCAACCAAGCCCACCACCAAGAGCACCGCGAGCCCAACCGTGCCCGAAGCCCAGGCGAGTGTATCCAGGAAAGCCCAGAGACTCCTGAAGATCAGAACTGAGGCCCCGAGGAGCAGCATCTCCATCCAGATGATACTTTTCATTTTTGTGCGTGGGGTTGTGGATCCAGCGCTCTGCTTCGGGAAAATCCGGCGTTCGGTCAACGACGATTGAGGGCCCCGTCCGCGGGGGTACAGAACTTGGCGCGGGCAAGCGCGAGGCATGCTGCAACGGGCATGCGGCGGCATAGGGTGAACAGAGTACCGCAGGCCTTGACTCCGAACCGTGGTGTTACGCTCCGATCCGGCCGCCAACGCCACCGGTTCGCACTGCTGCTGGCGCAGGTGTACAAGCGCCGGCGAGCGCGCGGGATTGCCGGCCTGGGAGCGCGGCGACTCGCGCCGGGACGTTCCGGTGCCCTTTCCCCCAGGGCCATTCCCGGAGATCCGCATCCCCTGCGCGAAAGAGCCCGGTACCGGGTACAAGCGCGCGAACGGCAGCGTGATCAGCCGGCACTCAATTGATTAGACGCTAATTAGACAAGCCGCTCCGGTTTCGGAAGTACTCGGGGGCACTGGAAGATCGTAACATTATTTCGTTCAGCGACTAAAAGGCCTCCAGTTCAGTTTGTCTGATAAACTTAGACAAGGAATTGCGTTATTCGACATTACATAGACAATGAGCGCCGAAAGGGACCGCTTCGTCTCGCTCACCAGCTCAACCTAACATCAAAACCGCTCCCGCCATGATCTCACTCTTCCTCGTCTCCTACGTGTTGGTCGGCCTCGTTATCTTGGCCGCAAACGACTACCGGACCGCCCGCGATTGATCAGCCGCGCCCCCCGTAGACGCCTTGTTGACCACTCAATGCCGGAACTCTTTCAAACCTCCTTTGGTGCGCCGGCAGAAGCGCGCTGTAATCCGTGGCAAACAAGACTCGTCGGTGCTGACGAACTTGCCACCGGATGGGCCGTACGCTCCGCGAGCGCTGAAGCCGAAGCGCAGAGGACGGAACTCGCAGTGAACCAACTTCGACACTACATAGAAGGTGCCCTATGAGCACTGCGCCCCATTCCCGGCTCATTCTCGTCACTGGAGCCACAGGCTATGTGGGCGGCAGGCTGGTCCCGCGCCTGCTTGAGGCGGGCTATGGGGTGCGCTGCCTGGTGCGCGATCCGGTGCGGCTGCAGGGCCGGCCCTGGCTGGCTCAGGTGGAGGTTCTGGCCGGGGACGTACTGCAAGCGGCTACTCTGCCCGACGCGATGCGAGGGGTGGATACCGTCTACTATCTCGTTTACAGCCTGGGAGGCGGGGCCGACTTTTCGGAGCGGGATCTTCTGGCAGCGCGCAATTGCGCCGCGGCGGCCCGCTCTGCCGGCGTGGCGCGTATCATCTATCTGGGCGGGCTGGGCGATCCGCAGGCCGCGCTCTCGCCACACCTGCGCTCGCGCCAGGAGACCGGCGCGGCGTTGCGCGAGGCCGGGATCCCCGTCACAGAGTTTCGCGCCGCCGTGATCGTGGGTTCCGGCAGCCTGTCTTTCGAGATGATCCGCTATCTCACCGAGCGGCTGCCGGTGATGATCTGCCCGCGCTGGGTGTTCACGCGCGTGCAGCCAATCGCCATACGCAACGTGCTCGACTACCTGGTGGCCGCGCCGGCCTGCCCGGAGAGCGCAGGGCGGGTGCTCGAAATCGGGGGACAGGACGTGCTCACCTATGCCGGCATGATGACCGGTTACGCCCACGCCCGCGGGCTCACCCGTCGCCTGCTCTCCGTGCCAGTGCTCACGCCGCGGCTCTCCTCCTACTGGGTACACTTGATCACGCCCATTCCGGCGGCCATCGCCCGCCCGCTCATCAAGGGCCTGGGCAACGAAGTGGTCGTGCGCGACGATTCTGCGCGGCGCCTCTTCCCCGCGATCCAACTGCTCGACTACGACACCGCGGTGCGGCTGGCCCTGGGCAGGCTGGGCACGCACGGCGTTGAGACCGTCTGGAGCGACGCACTGACCTCCAGCCAAGGGCAAACCACCCCCGTGGCCCTGGTCAGCAGCGAGGGCATGATCATGGAGCGGCGCCAGAGGCTGGTCTCCGCCGGGGCCGGTGCGGTGTATCGGAGTTTCGCCTCGCTGGGCGGGACTCGCGGCTGGCTGTATCTCAACTGGACCTGGCAGCTGCGCGGCATGCTCGACCGGCTCTGCGGCGGTGTGGGGATGAGGCGGGGACGCCGCGACCCGCAGGAGCTGCGGGCGGGCGAGGCCCTGGACTTTTGGCGAGTGGAGGCGGTGGAGCCGGGAAGGCTCATCCGGCTGCGTGCCGAAATGCGCGTGCCGGGCCGGGCCTGGCTCGAGTTCCGGGCCGTGGCGCAGGATGCCGGCGGCACCCTGCTCACCCAAACCGCGTTCTTCGAGCCGAAGGGGCTTCCGGGGCTGCTCTACTGGTATGCGCTGTATCCGGTCCACGCGCTGATCTTCAGCGGCCTCATCCGCAAAATCGCAGCCGCTGCCGCCCTTTGCGGCGACAGCGCACCGACCACAGCCCCGCAGGGGCCCATTTCCTCATGAAGACTCTCGCCATCATCGGTTCCGGCATCTCCGGGCTGGGCTCCGCGTGGTTCCTGCATCGCGATTTCGACGTGACCGTCTTCGAGGCGGCCGACTACATAGGCGGCCACACCCACACGGTAACCGTCGACGACGGTGGGCGCCCCGCGCCCATCGACACCGGGTTCATGGTGTTCAACCAGGTAACGTATCCGCATCTCACCCGATTGTTCAGCACCCTCGGTGTGCCCATAATGCCCACGGACATGTCCTTCGGCGTGCAGCATCTGCCACGCGGGCTCGAATACTGCGGCAGCAGCCTCAACCACCTCTTCGCCCAGCGGAGCAACCTCCTGCGGCCCTCGTTCTACCGGATGCTGCTGCAAATCGACCGTTTCAACCGCGAGGCCGCCGCCGCCCTCGACGACCCGCAGTTGCGCAACCTCAGCCTCGACGACTACGTCCGCCGCCGTGGTTACGGCGAAGACTTCTTCCAGCTCTACCTCATCCCGATGAGTTCGGCGGTATGGTCGACCCCGCCGGCCCAGATGCGCCGCTTCCCCGCCGCCACCCTTCTGCGCTTCTTCCACAACCACGGTTTCCTGGGCCTCCACACCCAGCATCCTTGGTGGACGGTTACGGGCGGGGCGCAGAGCTATGTGGAGCGGCTTACGGCGCCATTCCGCGAGCGCATCCACCTCCGCACTCCGGTGCGCAGCGTGCGCCGCCTGCCCGGGGGCGGAGTCGAAGTCGCCACCGGCACGGCCAGCCGGCGTTTCGACAAGGTGGTTTTCGCCTGCCATGCGCCCACCGCCCTCGCCCTCCTCGGGCCCGAGGCCACCCCCGACGAGCGCCGCCTGCTGGAGCCTTTCCACTACCAGCCCAACACCGTAACCCTGCATACCGACTCCTCGATCATGCCGCGCGCCCGGCTCGCGTGGTCGGCGTGGAACTACCGCCTCGACGCGCAGCCCTCGGGCGCCCAGGACGGCGCCGGGCCGGCGGAGCTTGCCGTGTCCACGCACTACTGGATGAACCGGCTACAGAATGTCTCGGAGCGGCGGAACTACTTTGTCTCGGTCGACGGGGCACAACTGCTCGATCCAGCGCACACGCTCCGCACCTTCGCCGAGGAGCATCCGCTCTTCGATCTGGCCGCCGCTCAGGCCCAGCCCGAGATCCCCGCCCTCAACGCCGCCGGCATCGGCCGCACCGAGACGTATTTCGCCGGAGCGTGGCAACGCTACGGTTTTCACGAGGACGGCCTGCTCTCGGCGGTGAATCTCTCCGCGCTGCTGCTCGGCGGCGATCCATGGGAACGCTACGGCGCGGCGGCAAGGAGCAGTGCATGACCCCCGCCCCCTGCCTCTCCTCGCTTTACGAGTGCACCGTGCTCCATGAGCGCTTCGCGCCGAGGCGCCACCGCTTCGCGTACCGGCTGTTCTACTTCGCACTCGATCTCGACGAACTCCCTTCACTGCCGCGCAGGCTCGCGCTGTTCTCCCTCACCCGGCCCAACTGTTTCCGTTTCCGCGAGGGCGACTTCCTCCCGCTTGCCGAACCGCTGCACAACCCGTCCACGCCGCCCGGCCCCCGCTACGCCGCGGCCGACCTCCCCACGCTCAAATCCCGGGTGCGCGCCTTCTGCGCAGCGCACGGGGCCGACTTGGGTCCACAAGGGCGCGTCCTGCTGATCACCTTGCCGCGGGTGCTCGGCTTCCAGTTCAACCCGGTATCCTTCTATTTCTGCCTCAACTCCTCCGGTACGCCCGTAGGCGCGATCGCCGAGGTGACCAACACCTTCCACGAGGTGAAACCGTACTTCATCCCGCCCGCGGCGGCGGAGTGCGGCAGCGGTGTCTTTCGCCTCCGCACGCCCAAGCACTTCTACGTGTCGCCATTCTCCGGACTGGATCTGGAGTTCGACTTCACCCTCCACACCCCGGGGCGGCGCCTGGGTGTGCGCATCGACGCCCGCGACCCCGCCGGCCGCGTGCTGCACACCGCATTGACCGGCCGGCGCGCCCCGCTCACCGATGCGCGACTGGCGTGGTTCCTCGTGAAGTATCCGCTGGTCACCGTCGGCATAGTTGCCCGCATACACTGGCAGGCGCTGCGCCTCTGGGCCAAGCGGGTGCCCTTCTTTCCGAAGGCCGCACGCCCCGCCTCGCAGCAGGACCTCTACCGCCCGCATCCCTCCATCGCACGAACCCCCTCCGCATGAACCCGATCGCCCGCACCAGCACCCGTGCCGCCGTCCCTGCGCCCTTGGCCCGCGGCGGCCTCTACCAGCGCCTCACCCTGCGCGCCCTGGCGCAAATGCCCGCCGGCCAGCTCCATCTCGAGCTGCCCGACGGCACCGTGTATCGTTTCGGCGGAGAGGAGAACATCCACTTGCACACCACGGCGTTGGCGCCCGCAGCCCTCGCCATCCCGCAGGTGGCCGCGATCAAGGTGCGTCGCCCCGCGTTCTTCTCGAAGTGCGTGCTTTTCGGCGACATCGGTTTCGCCGAGTCCTTCATCGACGGCGACTGGGAGACTCCCGACCTCCCGGCCGTGGTCGCCTGGTTCGTGCTCAATGTGGACCGCTCGCCCTCGCTCTCCGGCTCCAGGGCGAAGGCGCTCGGCACCAACCTGCTGCGCGCCGCCAACCGCCTGGCCCATCTGCTGCGGCCCAACTCCCGCTCCACTGCGGCGCGCAACATCCGCGAGCACTACGATCTCTCCAACGACTTCTTCGGCCTCTGGCTCGATCCGGCGATGATGTATTCGAGCGCCCGGTGGACGCAGCCCTCCTTCACTCTCGAGGAGGCGCAGCGCGCCAAGAACGATGCGCTCTGCCGCAAGCTCCGCCTTAACCCCACCGACCATGTCCTGGAAATCGGCACCGGCTGGGGCGGCTGGAGCCTGCAAGCGGCCCGCGATTACGGTTGCCGCGTCACCTCGCTCACCATCTCGCAACAGCAATACGACCTGGCGCGCGAGCGCATCGCCGCCGCAGGCCTGGCGAACCGCGTAGAGGTGCGGCTCCAGGACTACCGCGACCTCCCCGCCGGCGAGCAGTACGACAAGCTCGTCTCCATCGAGATGCTGGAGGCCGTGGGTCATCGCTATCTGGAGGCGTGGTGCCGGGTCGCCGCCCGCGCCCTGAGGCCCGACGGGCTTATGGCCCTGCAGTTCATCACCTGCGCCGACTCCCGCTACGCGGAGATCCGCTGCGGTGTGGATTTCGTCCAGAAGCACGTATTCCCCGGCTCGCTGCTGCTCTCGCTCAACCGCCTCAACTCCCTGCTCGCCACCAGCGGCGGCTTCATGCTCCACGGGCTGGAGGACATGGGGCAGGACTATGCGCGCACCCTTCGAGTGTGGCGCGAGGAGTTCAACCGCCGCGCGGGAGCTGTGTGCGCGCTGGGCTTCGACGAGCGCTTCCTGCGCAAATGGAACTACTACCTCGCCTACTGCGAATCCGCCTTCGCCCTACGCAACATCAGCGTGGTGCAGACCGTCCACACCCGCCCCAACAACCTGTCGTTTCGCTAAGTTCCGGATCCGGGCCGGTGGGTGGCGCCTGCGCCCCCGCTGTGCCCGCCCGGCCCTCAGCCATGGCGGGTGAACGCCCGCCCCTCGATCCAACCGCAACCGCCCGTATCCTCACCACCCATGCTCTGGACTCTCCGCCTCCTCTTCCTCCTCGTGCTCGCCTCGATGCTCTGGGTCACGAGCTGGGCCAGCCTGCAGCAGTCCATCTTCTCCATACCCCGCGAGGTCTTCACCCATCCGTGGTTCATCGCCACGCTCTGCGACGCCTATTTCGGCTTCCTCACGTTCTACGTCTGGCTGGCCTGGAAGGAGCCCACCGCCGGAGCGCGTGTGCTGTGGTTCATCGCCGTCATGGCGCTGGGCAATCTGGCCATGGCGATCTATGTGCTCGTTGAACTCTCCCGCATCCGGGCGGCCTCGCAGTTCGCAGAGGTCGTCTCCCGCCGCACCCCCGGCAACATCGCACTCCCCGGCGCCCTCGTCGCCGTATCGATTGTGATCTACTGCGCGGCCTGACCCATGCCACGACCATCCCCAGAAGTAGCGCCGAGCTCATGGTGGCGACGCCGTATTGTTGCTCCGCTGGCGCGTCAGCTCACCCAGGGGCTCACCCCGGAGCGGCTGGCGCTCGCACTGGCGATCGGCGGGGTGATCGCGCTCAATCCGTTCCTGGGCACGACCACTCTGGGCTGCGTGGCGGCCGGTGTAGTGCTCCGGCTCAACCAACCGGCGCTCCAGATCGCCAATCTCCTCGCCCTGCCTTTCCAGTTCGCGCTCATTCTCCCCTGGGTACGCGCCGGCGAATGGCTCTACGGCGCCGCTCCGGTGCCGCTCGACCCGGCCGTGCTCGCCACAGAGTTGGCCGCCGGGCCGGCGCGCTTCCTCGCGCGCTTCGGCCAAAGCGGTCTCCACGCCGCCAGTGCGTGGCTGCTCGCTGCGCCGCTGCTGGGCGTGGTGTTTTACTTCGCACTGCGCCCGGTGCTGCGGGCGCTGGGGCGCCGCCTCCTGCCGCCGGCCGGCAGGGCACAGCCCACGGGCGCTGGGGCAGGGCCAGAAGGTCCGGCCCCACCGTTGCGATAGCCGCCTCGACTCACCGCGTTCCCCAAACATGTCATCCACACTCCTCCTCCTGCTCGCCCTCGCCGCCGCCTGCGCAGGCTTTGCGCTGCTGTTTCTCGTGGGGCGGAGTATCGGGAACTTCGGCATAGTCGACGTGGCCTGGTCGCTCGGTTTCGCCCCACTGGCGGTCTTCTACGGGCACTTCGCCGGAGGGTCTTTCCCCCGCCGGCTGCTAATCACCGCGATGGCCGCCCTGTGGAGCCTGAGGCTGGGCGGCTACCTCGCCCGCCGCGTGCTCGGCCATCTCCACACCGAGGACGGGCGCTACCGGCAGTTGCGCCGCGAGTGGGCGGGGAAACTGGACACAAAGATGGCCCAGTTCTTCCAGTTCCAGGCGCTGCTGCTGGTGGTGCTCTCGGTGCCCTTCCTCCTCGCGGCGCGCAACCCGGCGCCGGCCCTGTATCCGCTCGAACTCGCCGCCGCCGGCTTGTGGCTGGTCGCGCTGGCGGGCGAGACCCTCGCCGACGCCCAGCTTGCCGCCTTCAAGCGCAACCCCGCCAACGCCGGCCGGGTGTGCGATGCCGGGCTGTGGGGCTGGAGCCGGCACCCGAACTATTTCTGCGAATGGCTCGTCTGGGTGGCCTTCGCGCTCTTCGCCCTCGCCTCGCCGTGGGGTTGGGTGGCGCTCTACGCGCCGGCGCTGATGCTCTTCTTCCTGCTCAAGGTCACGGGCATCAAATACACCGAGGACCAACTGCTCCGCTCGAAGGGCGAGGCCTACCGTCGCTACCAGGAGCGCACGAACGCCTTCATCCCCTGGCCGCCGAAGACAGTGGCGCGCACCGAGTAGCGGGCAGCGAGCATCCGGAACGGCCCCTCATCCAAGACTCTACGCCACGGCGCTCCCTACTCTGCGCCTCCACCTACTCACTACTCGCTACCCGCTACTCGTTCCTAGCAACTACCTTCCCCCTCCTGCCCATGCTCGACACCCTGCTCGAAAAGAACCTGCTGCCGGACTTCGCCCTCCGTTTCGGTATCCGTCGCCTGCTGGCGCAACGGCTGCGCGAGGAGACCGCCCCTACCGTCGTCGCGCAGCAGGAGCGTCTGGCCGCCTTCGCCGCCGACCTGCGCACGCAGCCCATCGCCATCAACACCCTGGAATCGAAGGCCCAGCACTACGAGGTGCCCACTGCTTTCTACCAGCGCGTGCTCGGCCCCCGGCTCAAGTACTCCTGCTGCTGGTTCGAGCGCGGGGACGAGTCGCTCGCCGACGGCGAGGAGGCGATGCTGCGCCTCTACGCCCAGCGCGCCCGGCTGGCCGACGGGCAGGAGATCCTCGAGCTCGGCTGCGGCTGGGGGTCCCTCTCGCTCTGGCTGGCGCAGCGCTACCCGCACTCCCACATCACCGGCGTATCTCCTTCCCGCACGCAGAAGGAGTTCATCGACGCCGAGGCGCGCCGGTGCGGTTTCG